>NZ_DASZGI010000100.1:0-117687 GCF_035938995.1 Actinocrinis sp. | reverse complement strand
AGGTCGTCGCCGATCACCAGCGGGGGCAAGAATCGCAGCACGTTGCCGTAGGTTCCGCAGGTCAGTACCACGAGTCCGGCGGTGTGGCAGGCTGCGGCGACCTTCGAGGCGATGGCCGGAGCTGGGTTCTTGGTACCCGGTTCGACCAGTTCCACCGCGATCATCGCGCCGCGCCCGCGCACCTCTCCGATCTGCGGGTGGCGCTTGGCCAGCGCCGCCAGGCGACCGGTCATGACCTCGCCGATCTTGCGGGCGCGGCCGGCCAGGTCCTCGGCGCGCATGGTGTCGATGGCGCCGAGCGCGGCGGCGCAGGCCACCGGGTTGCCGCCGTAGGTCCCGCCGAGGCCGCCCGGATGCGCCGCGTCCATGATCTCGGACCGCCCCGTAACTCCGGCCAGCGGCAGCCCGCCGGCCAGGCCCTTCGCGGTGGTGATCAGGTCCGGAACGATGCCCTCGTGATCGCACGCGAACCAGTCGCCGGTGCGGCAGAAGCCGGTCTGGATCTCGTCGGCGATGAAGACGATCCCGCTCGCGCGGCAGTACTCGGCGATGCGCGGCAGGAAGCCGTCCGGCGGCTCGACGAACCCACCCTCGCCCTGGATCGGCTCGATCAGCACCGCGGCCACGTTCTGCGCCCCGACCTGCTTGTCGATCATCGAGATGGCTTGGGCCGCGGCTTCTTCCGCGCAGTGCTCGGGGCCGGTCGGCCAGCGGTACGGGTATGCCATGGGAACCCGGTAGACCTCCGGGGCGAATGGGCCGAAGCCGTTCTTGTACGGCATGTTCTTGGCGGTCAGCGCCATCGTCAGGTTGGTCCGGCCGTGATACGCGTGGTCGAACACGACGACCGCCTGCCGCTTGGTGTACGAGCGGGCGATCTTGACGGCGTTCTCCACCGCCTCGGCGCCCGAGTTGAACAGCGCCGACTTCTTCGCGTGGCTCCCCGGCGTGAGCTCGGCCAGTGCTTCGCAGACCGCTACGTATCCCTCGTACGGCGTGACCATGAAGCAGGTGTGGGTGAACCGGTGCAGCTGCTCGACCGCCCGGTTGACCACCGCCTCCGCGCTGTTGCCCACGCCGGTCACCGCGATGCCGGAGCCGAAGTCGATCAGGCTGTTGCCGTCGACGTCGACGATCACGCCGCCGCCGCCGTGGGTGATGAAGACCGGGAGCGTGGTCGAGACCCCTGCGGCGACCGTTTCGTTGCGGCGCGCGAATAGCTCGCGTGACTTTGGCCCGGGGATCTCGGTCACGAGCCGGCGCTCCTGCGGCAGCGAGGGGCCTCCGGCGTGGCGGGTGGGGATGGTCATCTCCCGGGTGCTCCTTCGGGTGCGGGGGTGTTTCGAGCATCGTTGATTCGGCGGCCACTAGACAGTCGTCCTCGACCCTAACCAACGGTCGCGCACGCGGCACCTGCCAGCGCGTCGGGCATTTCCGCCGAACGCCTGTCAGAGTGTCGGAGCGGGTAGGAGTATCAGTGTCGCGCGCCGCGGGTCGCCCAGCCGGACGAGCCTGAAACCGGCGTGCGGCTCGCTACGATCGAACCCGGGATCGGCGGGTCGTCGACCGGAGTTCCGCTCACCCGGCGAAAGGGGAGTCGCGCAGTGGCGGTGCAAGACGGACCACCGGTCCAGCCGGTACCTCCGCCCACGGTTCCGGCCCAGCGCAGCGGCATGCGCGAGGGCTGGTACCCGTGTCCGAGCGGGTCGGCCAGGCTGCGCTACTGGAACGGCTCAGCCTGGACCGAGAAAACCCGCCCCGACCTGCTCGGATGGGTGCACGGACCGCGCTTGATGGACCTTCCGGGCGTCTTCGCCTACGGGCGCTCCGAAACGGACGACCTCGGCGGCCGCCTCGGCCCCCTGGACCCCTCCCTGTGGCGGCGAGTGCGCAACGCCATGATCGCGCTTCCGGTGCTCTACCTCGCGCTGCTGCTCCCGGCGGGGCTCGCGCTGTCGTCCATCGGGTTGTCGGGCGGGTTCGAGCAGCTGATTTACCTGGCCATCCTGGTCCTGATCTGCGGCAGCTACGGCAAGTGGCACATCGCGCTGCGCCACCTGTGGGAGCGGTACAAGCCCGAGGCCAAGCCCGCTCCCGCGCCGCCGCCGGTGCGCCCCGATCTGTGGGCCGACCTGCGCGCGGCGGGCTACGACCGGGCGGCGAGCCGCCTCGACGAGGAGCTGGCCAGCGGCGAGCTGACCGACGTGGACTATGTGCGCGTCGCCCGAGTGGTGCAGCAGTCGGCGCGCGCCGCGCGCGCCCAGGGCGGTGTCGAGCCGTTGCGGCCGGTCGCCGAGCAGATCGAGGAGCTCGGCGGCGCGGCGTTCGTCCACGGGTCTCACCAGCGTGACCTGCCTGTGCCGCGGCTGGTGCAGCACGACCTGATCACCGGTCAGGCCCGGCTCGGCGTCGCCGTGGACACCCCGCGCAACCCGGCGACGCACCAGCGCCGCTGGTTCGCTCTCGACACCGAGGTCCTGCGCACCTCGATGCTGGTGGTGGGGCCGCCGGGCTCGGGCAAGACCCGCTCGTTCGCCCGCCCGATCATCGAGATGCTCGGGTTGCAGACGCTGGTCGGCCTGGCCTCGGTGGTGGTGATCGATCCGACCGGGTCGACCTTCGGGCCCGAAGTGCTGCCGGGCTTCTTCGACATCGACATCGATGCGACCCGGCCGGTCGGCGCGGCCGCGGATCGCGTCCAGAGCTGGGGATTCGACCTGTTCGGCGGTGCGTCGACGCCCGATGAGGCCGCCGACCGGTTGGCCGGGGCCGTGCTGCCGCCCGAGACCGCGCACCGCGACCCCGCGGCCGACTCCGCAGCGCGCAACGCCCTCTACTCAGTCATCTCGACCTTCTACGAGCGCGAGAACCGGTACCCGACACTGCGCGAACTGATCGACGCGGTGCTGCGGGACAGTCCGGTCACTCTGCTCAACGAGCGGTTGCGACTGCTGGACCGGCCCGCGCTGGTGGACCTGTTCGACGGCCGCCCGCGCCGCTTCTCCATGCGCGAGATCAACAAGCCGACCCGGGTGCGCATCGCCCTGCCCGAAGGCAGTTCTCCGCAGGCCGCGCGGATCCTCGCCCGGCTGGCCATCGCCCAGTTCGTGCAGGTCGTCGCCGCCCCGGACGCCGACCGCACGGTGTTCAAGGGCCTGCTGGTGGACGAGGCCGGACGGTTCGTGGACGAATACGTGGTGCAGGGGCTCCAGCGGGCGCGCGCCGCGAACGCCGGGATCGTGCTGCTGACCCAGTCGATGGGCCAGTTTCCCGAGCACCTGCGCTCCGCGGTGTTCACCGGCACCGGCTGCAAGGCCGTGTTCGCCGGGGTCGAACCGCAGGACGCGCGCTACTTCGCGGAATACTGGGGCACCCAGTGGCAGGCGGAGACCACGGTGACCACGGGTTCCTCGACCTCGACCGGCACCGGCCACAGCGCGACGCCGGGGGGGAAGAAGGAGAAGTCGGTCATCACCGCGATCACCGGGAGCAGCACGGTCGAATACCAGCGCTCCATCGCCACCCGCGCGGTCGAGCGCCCGGTCTGGTCGCCCTCGGAGATCATCAACGACGTGCCGACCGGCCGTGCGTTGGTGTCTTTGGCCACGCCTGACGGGATAAGGACGCCGCCGGTCCTGGTCAACCTCCGCGCCTAAAGCTGACGCCCAGTCGTAAGGCACCGCGAGCGACGCTCGGGCGTTCCGGTGCTTGTCAGCTTGAGGGGTGCTGTCCGGAATCTGGCTCCAAGGTGTAGGGCGACGGCGGGAAGCTTGCCACCTAGGCTGGCGTTTCACTGTTCGATCTCGGTAAAGCGTTCGCGTGCAGGAGTCCAGATGACGATCGATCAGCGCCCGTTCTGGCTCGCCGGAGTCCCGGCGGCCGGAGACGACTCGTTCCCGGTGACCAACCCGTACGACGGGGCACTGGTCGCCCGCGTGTCCGTCCCCACCCCGGCGCAGGTCGAACAGGCCATGGCCGCGGCGGAAGCGGTCGCCAAGGAGGCCGCCGCCCTGCCCGCGCATGTGCGCGCCGCCGCGCTTGACCACGTCTCGCGCCGCCTGGCCGAGCGCGCCGACGAGATCGCCGCGCTGATCACCGCCGAGAACGGCAAGCCGGTCAAGTGGGCGCGCGCCGAGGTCGGCCGGGCCGTCTCCGTCTTCCGCTGGGCCGCGGAGGAGGCGCGCCGGTTCGGCGGCGAGGTCCAGCGGCTGGATACCGACGCTTCAGCGGCCGGGCGCACCGCGATCGTGCGCCGCTTCCCGCGTGGCCCGGTGCTCGGCATCGCACCGTTCAACTTCCCGCTCAACCTGGTGGCGCACAAGGTGGCCCCGGCGATCGCGGTCGGCGCCCCGATCATCCTCAAGCCGGCGCCGGGCACCCCGCTGTCCGCGCTACTACTCGGCGAGATCCTGGCCGAGACCGAGTTGCCCGCGGGGTCATGGTCGGTGCTCACGGTGCCGAACGACAGCATGGCTGCGCTGACCGCCGACCGCCGCCTGCCGGTCATCTCGTTCACTGGCTCCGGCCCGGTGGGGGAGATGATCCAGGCCGCTGTCCCGCACAAGCACGTGACCCTGGAGCTGGGCGGCAACGCCGCGGCTGCGGTGCTCGCCGACTACGCCACCGACGCCGATCTGGACTGGGCGGCGAGCCGGATCGCGACGTTCTCGAACTACCAGGGCGGCCAGTCCTGCATCGCGGTGCAGCGGGTGATCGCGGACCGCGCCGTCTATGACCGGCTGCTCACCCGGCTCGTCGACGCCGTCGCCGCCCAGCGGACCGGTGACCCGACTGACCCGGGGACCGATGTCGGCCCGCTGATCAACGAGGCAGCTGCGCTGCGGGTGGAGTCCTGGGTCGACGAGGCGGTCGCGGCCGGGGCCAAGGTGCTCACCGGCGGCACGAGGCAGGGCACTGCCTATGCGCCGACCGTCATCGTCGACGCGCCCGCCGACGCCAAGGTGGTGCGCGAGGAGGTCTTCGGCCCGGTGCTTGTGGTCGAGGCGGTGGACGGCACCGAAGCGGCGTTCGCAGCAGTCAACGACTCTGCGTTCGGCCTCCAGGCGGGCGTCTTCACCCATGATCTGCAGACAGCGTTCCGCGCACACCGCGAGCTGGAGGTCGGCGGTGTGGTCATCGGCGATGTGCCGAGCTACCGGGCGGATCAGATGCCGTACGGCGGCGCCAAGGCCTCCGGCGTCGGACGCGAGGGCGTCAAGTATGCGATGGAGGACTACACGTACGAGCGCGTGCTTGTACTTACCGGCCTCGACCTCTAGGCAGCCGCGGCACAGGTCGCTCACGACCCTCAGGCGGACGTCCCGTTGGGAACCTGCGTCTGCTGCGGGTTGTTCGTTGTGAATTCCCCGTGCCCGGTGGCGATGAAAAGCGCGATCAGGGCGATCCAGATCCCGGACAGGATGATGCCCGCGATCGCCATGCCCTTGCCCGGTCGGCCCGACTTGCTGATGTCGGAGAGCGCGGCGATCCCGAGGCCGATGCTCACCAGCGGCGTCACGCAGAAGAACCCGCAGATGCCGGTGACCAGCGACGCGATAGCCAGACCACTCGTCCCACGCTGCTGGACATAGCCGTAGGGGTTGTAGGGCGCGTACGGATACCCACCCTGGGCGGCATAAGGCATCTGCTGATTCCAGCCCGGCTGGGGCGGCGGGCCGGGCGGGTATTGCCCCTGCGGCGCGTATGGGCCGTACGGCGCGTAGCTGTTCGGGCTGCCCGGGATGCCCGCCTGCGTGGCCGGACCGGTGGCCGGTGCAGCTTGCGGCGCTGGTGACGGCATCGGCGGCGGCGGTGCGAGCGGCGGGGGAGTAAGTGGGCTGTTCGCGTCCGGGACAGAATGGCCGAAGCTGCTGTCATCCAGCGCTGAATTACCCGGCGCCGAATTACCCCATGCTGAATTGCCCGAGAATGGGTCGCCCGGCGCCGGGGTGCCCGGCACGGCGTCTTCCGGGTTCGGGTGGTCCGGCGCTGTCACGTCGCTCGCCCGTCTGTCGCTGGTCCTGTAGTGATCCGATGATAGGGCTATCCTGCCGCGCTCTCGCAGTGACTCTGACCGTGGCTCTCACCGTGACTCTCGCTGTGGGCCACCGGTGCGGAACAATGGCGCCCATGAGCGAAGCGAGTACCGCACCGTCATCCCGCGGCGAGCGGCCCGGTGAGCCCCGGCGGATCGTCATCCTCGGCTCGACCGGCTCGATCGGCACTCAGGCCATCGACGTGATCAAGCGCAACCGCGACCGGTTCCGGGTCGTCGCCCTCGCCGCCGGGGGGAAGAACGCCGCGCTGCTTGCCGAACAGGCGCTGGACCTCGGCGTCGAGGCCGTCGCGGTTGCCCGCGCGACCGCCGCTCAGGACCTCCAGCTCGCCTTCTACGCAGAGGCACAGCGGCGCGGCTACGCGACCGGCGACTACAAGGTGCCGCGGATCGTCACCGGACCGGACGCCGCAGCCGAAGCCGCCGCGCTGGACTGCGACGTCGTGCTGAACGGCATCGAGGGCGCGGCGGGGCTCACGGCGACGCTCGCGGCGCTTCGAGCGGGGCGCACTCTGGCGCTGGCCAACAAGGAATCGCTGATCATCGGCGGCGACCTGGTCACCGGACTGGCCGCGCCCGGACAGATCACCGCGGTCGACTCCGAGCACTCCGCGCTCGCCCAGTGCCTGCGCGGCGGCTCCGCCGCGGAGGTGCGCAAGCTCATCGTGACCGCGAGCGGCGGCCCGTTCCGCGGCCGGCGCCGCGAGGAACTGGCGGACGTCACCCCCGAGCAGGCGCTGGCCCATCCGACCTGGGCGATGGGACCGCTGGTCACGATCAATTCCGCCACCTTGGTGAACAAGGGGCTCGAGGTCATCGAGGCGCACCTGCTCTACGGGATCCCGTTCGACCGCATCGAGGTGGTCGTCCACCCGCAGTCGATCGTGCACTCCATGGTCGAGTTCACCGACGGCTCCACCCTCGCCCAGGCCTCGCCCCCGGACATGCGCATCCCGATCGCGCTCGCCCTCGGCTGGCCGCACCGGGTCGCCGAGGCCGCCCCCGCCTGCGACTGGACCAAGGCGGCGAGCTGGGATTTCTTCCCGCTCGACGAGAAGGCGTTCCCGGCGGTGGGCCTGGCCAAGCAGGTCGGACAGACCGGCGGCACCTTCCCGGCGGTGTTCAACGGCGCGAACGAGGAGTGCGTCGGCGCCTTTCTCGCCGGGCGGCTCCCGTTCACCGGCATTGTGGATACGGTGGAGAAGGTGGTGGCGGAGCACTCGGGCGGCGGGGTCGTCACCCTGGAGGCGGTGCTGGAGGCGGACCGGTGGGCCCGGGCCCGCGCCCGCGAGCTCTCGTCCTCCGGCTGAGTGGCGCTCCCGAGCCGCGGGCCCGTCTGTTCCGGTGCCATGTCCGGCCGCTCGGTACTCTGGAGGGGCCGGAACTTTCCGAACACCGTCGCGCGTCTGACCGATGAGCGCGCGATGCCCAGGTGCAGGTGCGGCTCGGCGCGCTGCGGCGGCAGCGTGACGGTGAGGAGCGTCGACATGAAGGCGGGTTTCCCGGCGTGAACGTGCTCGGCGCGGTGCTGTTCGTGGTGGCGCTACTCGTCTCGATCGTGCTGCACGAGGCGGGCCACATGGTGTGCGCCCGCTGGTCCGGCGGCAAGGTCACCGAGTTCTTCGTCGGCTTCGGCGCCAAGCTCTGGTCGTTCCGCCGGGGCGAGACCGAGTACGGCGTCAAGGCGATCCCGGCCGGCGGCTACGTCAAGATCGTCGGGATGACCGACCTGGACGAGGTCGAGCCGGGCGACGAGGACCGGGCGCTGAAGAACAAGCCCGCCCGCAAGAGGCTGCTCACCCTGTCCGCGGGCTCGATCGTGCACTTCCTGATCGCGCTCTTCCTCTTCTTCCTGATCCCGATCGCGTTCGGGGTGCAGAAGGCCGACACCACCGCGAAGGTCGGCGACGTCGCCACCTGCATGAACGCCGACGGCTCGACCACCGGCTGCGATCCGGCGACTGCCCCCTCTCCGGCGGAGCAGGCGGGGCTCAAGGCCGGCGACGTGATCACGGCAGTCGACGGCGCGGCGATCAAGGACTTCGACGATCTGGCCACCAAGCTGCACCAACTGCCCGCCGGCCGGCCGGCCACGATCGTCTATACGGACGCGAACGGCGCCTCGCACACCACCACGGTCGTCCCGATCGGAGCCAAGTCGGTCCTGCTGAACTCGTCCACCGGCGCGACGGGCCCGGCGAGCCTGATCGGACTGCGCCAGGGGAGCTACACCCAGCACTACAACCCGATCTCGGCGGTCAAGTACACCGGTTCCGAGTTCTGGACCGTCGTGAAGGGCACCTTCTCCGGCCTCGCGGCCATCCCTGCCTCCATCCCCAAGCTGTTCACCTCGACCGTCAACCACACCCAGCGCTCCGCCGACAGCCCGATGAGCGTGGTCGGGATCGCGGAGGTGAGCGGCGGGGTGATCAGCGCCGCGGGCTTCGCCGGATTCCTCGGCCTGATCGGCAGCGTCAACGTGTTCGTCGGGGTGTTCAACCTGCTGCCGATCCTGCCGCTGGACGGCGGGCACATCGCGATCCTGCTCTTCGAGGAGGCGCGCAAGCGGGTCTACCGACTGCTGCGCAAGCCCGCCCCGGACCGGGTGGATCTGAACAAGCTGCTGCCGGTCGCCTACGCGTTCCTGTTGGTGTTCGGCGGACTGATGATCCTTCTGCTCGCGGCGGACATCACCAACCCGCTCAAGCTGCCGTCCTGACGCGCTGTCCGGCACGGCGCGTTTCCGACGCGCCGTCAGGATGTGCCGTTCGGCGCATAGCCGGTGAAGATCGGGTGAAGGGGATCCGACGCGACGCACGGCGTGCGATTGCAGTGCCGTAGCGTGGTGACAGTCGACCGTTGTACACGAACTGGGAGTGCCCGACACGATGACCGCCGTCGAACTCGGTGTCCCGTCCATGCCCGCGAAGCCGCTCGCGCCGCGCCGCAAGTCCCGCCAGATCATGGTCGGGAACGTCCCGGTCGGCGGCGACGCCCCGGTCTCGGTGCAGTCGATGACGACCACGCTCACCTCCGACGTGAACGCCACGCTCCAGCAGATCGCCGAGCTCACCGCGGCCGGCTGCCAGATCGTGCGGGTCGCCTGCCCGTCCCAGGACGACGCCGACGCGCTGCCCGCGATCGCCCGCAAGTCGCAGATCCCGGTGATCGCGGACATCCACTTCCAGCCCAAGTACGTCTTCGCCGCGATCGACGCCGGCTGCGCGGCCGTGCGGGTGAATCCGGGCAACATCCGCAAGTTCGACGACCAGGTCGGCGAGATCGCCCGGCGGGCCCAGGCGGCGGGCGTGCCGATCCGGATCGGCGTCAACGCCGGCTCGCTGGACCCGCGGCTCTACGAGAAGTACGGCAAGGCCACCCCTGAAGCGCTGGTCGAGTCGGCGCTGTGGGAGTGCTCGCTGTTCGAGGAGCACGGCTTCCGCGACATCAAGATCTCGGTCAAGCACAACGACCCGGTGGTGATGATCCAGGCCTACCGGCAGCTGGCCGAGGCCTGCGACTACCCGCTGCACCTCGGCGTGACGGAGGCCGGCCCGGCGTTCCAGGGCACGATCAAGTCGGCGGTCGCCTTTGGGGCGCTGCTGGCCGAGGGGATCGGCGACACGATCCGGGTCTCGCTGTCCGCGCCGCCGGTCGAGGAGGTCAAGGTCGGCACCCAGATCCTGGAGTCGCTGGGGCTGCGCAAGCGCGGGCTGGAGATTGTCTCCTGCCCGTCCTGCGGCCGTGCCCAGGTGGACGTGTACACGCTTGCCGATCAGGTGGCGGCGGCGCTCGACGGGTTGAACGTGCCGCTGCGGGTCGCCGTGATGGGCTGCGTGGTGAACGGTCCGGGCGAGGCGCGCGAGGCCGACCTCGGGGTGGCTTCGGGCAACGGCAAGGGCCAGATCTTCGTGCGGGGCGAGGTCATCAAGACCGTGCCCGAGGCGCAGATCGTCGAGACCCTGGTCGAGGAGGCGGTCCGGCTCGCCGAGGAGATGGGCGCGGACCTCGGCGACGGCGCGCCCGAGGTAGCGGTCGGCTGAATCCGCCGCGCCGGTGGCGAATCGGGTCACATTCGGCGGGGCCACGGCGCCTCCGCTGGCCGTAGAGTGTGCTTGTGGGCTGCCGCAGGCGAGAGGCGTGAATGCCGAAATGAACGTCGTGACCCGACTCCTCAGTCCGGCGTCGACCGTCCGCGTGCTCGAACACGGCGACCTCGGCGAGGTACTCGACCTGCTGGCGCGCGACCCGGTCGACAACGCGTTCATCGGGTCGCGGGTGGAGTCGGCGGGCCTGGACCAGTGGCGGCTCGGCGGTGAGATGTGGGGCTACTCGACCGGCGGCAGGCTCAGCTCGCTGTGCTTCTCCGGAGCGAACCTGGTGCCGATAAACGCCACACCTGAGGCGGTACGCGCCTTCGCCGACCGCGCACGTCGGCAGGGGCGGCGCTGCTCGTCGATCGTGGGCGCCCGGGAGGCCGCGCTGGACCTGTGGTCGCACCTGGCGCCGCACTGGGATGCGGCCCGCGAGGTACGGCCCAACCAGCCGGTCATGACGATCCGCGAGTCCTCCCCGACCATCGCCCCCGACTTCCGGGTCCGCCCGGTGCGCGCGGCCGAGTTGGACGTGATGATGCCCGCCTGCATCGCGATGTTCACCGAGGAGGTCGGGGTCTCGCCGATCGCGGCCGACGGCGGGCGGATGTACCGCCAGCGGGTCGCGGAACTGGTCAACAACGGCCGAGCGTTCGCCTGGATCGAGGGCGGCGAGGTCGTTTTCAAGGCCGAGATCGGCGCGGTCACCCGCGCGGTCTGCCAGATCCAGGGCGTCTGGGTGAATCCGAAGTACCGCGGGCGGCACATCTCGGAGGGCGGGATGGCGGCGGTGGTCGAGTACGCGTTGCGGGACTTCGCGCCGGTCGTCTCGCTCTACGTCAACGACTTCAACGTGCCCGCCCGCGCCTCGTACCACCGCGTCGGATTCCGCGAGGTCTCCGAGTTCGCCTCGGTCCTTTTCTGAAGCGCCGCCAGTGAAGAAGCAGCGCTGACCTGAAGCGCTTTCGAAACGGCGTCAGCGGCTGCGCTCGTGGTCGAGCAGCGCCCGCTTGACGTCGAGCCCGTACAGGTAGCCGCCGAGCGAGCCGTCCGCGCGCACGACTCGGTGGCAGGGCACGATGAGCGCCACCGGGTTGGTCGCGCAGGCCGATCCGGCCGCCCGGACCGCCCGCGGGTTGCCCGCCGTGGCGGCGAGTTCGGTGTACGTCTTGGTGGTTCCGGCCGGGATCTTGCGCAGCGCGGCTCGGGCAGCGGCCGTGAACGGCCCGGCTTCGCGCCGTTCGACGGTCTCAACCCGGTCCAGCGCGTCCAGATCACCGGCGAAGTAGTCGCGCACGGCGTCGAGGGCGCTGTGCCCGCCAGCGCTCTCGCGGACCCGGTCCGGATCGACTCCGGCGTAGCGCGCCAGTTCCTCGCCGGACGCGGTGAATCCCGCCGCGTGCACCGTCTCGCCGTCCACGAGCACGGCGAACGGGCCGAGCGGTGTGGTGGTGTGGTGCAGATCCAGCGTCTTGGCCGGTGTCTTGGTCGCCGTCTTGGTCATCGTCCTGGTCGCCATCTCGACTCTCCTCACGTCTGCCTGCCCCTTGAGTCTGCACGGTTCAGTTGACCGTCACTGGCGGGTTTCGGACGTGGCGATGACGTGCCTGTTCGACGGAGTCTTCCGCTCAGCTGGCGCCAAGCAGGCGATTTCTCCAGTACGCAAAGGTGGACTCCGGATCTCCCGTGTACGCCCACGGTAGCCGGGTCACGTGCGGGCCTATGGCCTTAAGCACCGGGCGGGCGTCTGAATGCCGGTCGGCGTAAATGAGGGCGTGTGCCAGGTAGTTGAGATCGGCCTTGGCCTGAGCATGCGCGGGGGCTGACACCGAGCGCAGGAACCAGCGCTCGAGGATGCGGTCGAGGTCGGCGTTCACCTGCTGTCCGGCCCAGTGGTAGTCGAGCCCGGCGCGGCTGTCCGGGCGGCCGTCGGCGGCGCGCGCCCGGTACGACTCGGCGTGCGCGACGAGCGGCAGGACGGCCAGCGGCGAGCCCGAGGGCGACTCGCCGGCGAGCCAATAGGCGAAGTCGTACATCTCCGCCTGCGAGCCGCGCCACGCGCCGAACAGGTAGATCAGGGTCTGATGTCCGCCGTCGCGGCTCCACTCGTCGCGCTCGCGCATCTCCTGCCAGCGCGCCCAGAACGCCTCCCGGCTCAGGCCGGCCTGCGCGCGGGCGAGTGTGATCAGGCTGATCCACGGCGCCGGATCCTTGGGCGCGACGCTGGCGGCCAGGCGGCACAGCTCCTCCACCTCGCGCTCGGTCTTGCTGCCTCCGGTCTCCCTGACCTGATTGCGCGACCGCACCAACCGCACGACCTCGATCTGGGCGCGCAGCGCCGCCGCGTCCGGATTGCCCGGATCAAGGGCCTGCCACCGCTCCACCCAGGCCGCCGCGGCGACCGCGTCTGCTAGCACCCTGATCCGGTGGGCGCGCCGGTCCCAGTTGCGGCGGGTGTCCTCCAGCAGGTCGCGCGTGGGCTCCCAGCGGCCCTGGGCCAGCTCGTCGCGCGCCTCTACGAGATCCATGTCGTCGAACGCTGGATCGAACGAGGCCTTGAAGGATTTGGAGCGAAACACCGCCATGGCAGCGCAATGTAGTCGCTGGAGTGTGTGTGGTGACAGAGAACGAGTGAACCAGATTCGTTTCACGTCCGTTCATGTCGGCCCGAAGCAGCCCAAGCCGGGGGACGAGTTATCCACAGCCCGGCAAAAACGGCGCGGGGCGCCCGCACCGTGCCGATATCCTGTGTGCACAACCGCCGACGGCTTGTCGGCACGAATGGAGAGCCGATCCGACGGCGCCGCCGCCCGTCGGCGCCCGGCCCTTGACCCGAGGAGCGCCGCAGTGATCTCGCGCATGTCCACGCTGTTCCTCCGGACCCTTCGCGACGATCCGGCCGACGCGGAGGTGCCGAGCCACAAGCTTCTGGTGCGCGCCGGCTACGTGCGGCGCGTCGGCCCCGGCATCTACTCCTGGCTGCCGCTCGGCAAGATCGTGCTGGACAACGTCGCGCGCGTGGTCAAGGAGGAGATGGACCGGATCGGGGCGCAGGAGGTCCAGTTCCCCGCGCTGCTGCCGCGCGAGTACTACGAGGCGACCGGCCGGTGGACCGAGTACGGCCCCAACATCTTCCGGCTCAAGGACCGCAAGGGCGCGGACTACCTGCTCGGCCCCACCCACGAGGAGATGTTCACCCTCATGGCCAAGGGCGAGTACTCCTCGTACAAGGACCTGCCGGTCATCCTGTACCAGATCCAGACCAAGTACCGGGACGAGGCCCGCCCCCGCGCCGGGATCCTGCGCGGCCGCGAGTTCCTGATGAAGGACTCGTACTCGTTCGACCTGGACGACGAGGGCCTCAAGCGCGCCTACGAGCTGCACCGCGAGGCCTACATCCGCACGTTCACCCGGCTCGGCATGGACTACCGGATCGTCTCCGCGATGTCCGGAGCGATGGGCGGCTCCGCCTCGGAGGAGTTCCTGGCCCCGGCGCCCACCGGCGAGGATACCTTCGTCTCCTGCACCAACTGCGACTACGCGGCGAACACCGAGGCGGTCGAGGGCCGGCAAGGTGTTGATCAAAATAGCGCCGCGCCGGACGCCTCAGGCGAGCCCCCGCTCAAGGTGTACGACACCCCCGACACCCCGACCATCGACTCGCTCGTCCAGCTCTTCAACACCCTCGGCCTCGACCGCACAGTCACCGCGGCGGACACCCTGAAGAACGTCGTGGTCAAGCTGCGCGCCCCGGGCTCCGACAAGCCGGAGATCCTGGTCGTCGGCGTCCCCGGAGACCGCGAGGTGGACATCAAGCGGCTGGAGGCGGCGCTCGCCCCGGCCGAGGTCGAGCTGTTCGAGGCCGAGGACTTCGCGAAGCACCCGGCGCTGGTGCGCGGCTACATCGGCCCCCAGGGCCTGGCCGAGGCGGGTTACACCTACAAGGTCGATCCGCTGGTGGCGCCCGGCTCCTCCTGGATCACCGGGGCGAACGAGGCCGGGAGGCACGCGGCGCACGTGGTCTACGGCCGTGACTTCACCCCGGACGCCGTCATCGGCGCGGCCGAGGTGCGCGCCGGCGACCCCTGCCCGCGCTGCGGCAGCGCGCTGACCATCGGCCGGGGCATCGAGATCGGCCACATCTTCCAGCTCGGCCGCAAGTACGCCGACGCCTTCGAGTTCGACGTGCTCGGCCCGGACGCCAAGCCGGTGCGGGTCACCATGGGCTCGTACGGCATCGGCGTCTCGCGCGCGGTGGCGGCCATCGCCGAGCAGAAGTACGACGAGCTCGGGCTGGTCTGGCCCCGCGGGATCGGCCCGGCCGACGTCCACCTGGTCGCCACCGGCAAGGACGACGCGGTCTTCGACACCGCCGCCGGGATCGCCGAGCAGCTCGACTCGGCGGGGGTGCGCGTCCTGTTCGACGACCGGCGCGGGGTCTCGCCCGGCGTGAAGTTCAAGGACGCCGAGCTGATCGGGGTGCCCACGATCGTGGTGGTCGGCAGGGGTCTGGCCGATGGCGTGATCGAGGTGCGGGACCGGGCGACCGGCGAGCGGCAGGACGTGCCGGTCGCGCAGGCCGCCGAGCGGATCCGCGCCGCCGCGCTGGGCTGACTGAGGCCGACGCCGTAAGAGCCGATTGCTGCAGGAGCCGATGTCACGCATCGAGGGCCGATGCGCGACATCGGCTTGGCGACCGGGTTGAACGGGAGCCCGTGCACCGCGACGCCACCAGCCGGCGGCTTCCCGGCGGCGAGCTCACCGGTCTCGGCGAACTCGCGGTCCTCGCCCAAACGGATCTCGTTCGGGTGGGACAGCGCGTAGATCGTCGGGAATTCCCCACTCTCGCGCAGGCGGGATTCCGGCCGAATTGGGCGGCGGAATCGCGGAATAAGTGCGCGGCACGCAACGTCTTGGTCACGGCGCCGGGTCTGGAAATCACACACTGGGCTGGTATCGCCTGCGGACCGACTACGCTGGTAGGCGACGCGTACCGGTTCCAGACCCCAGATCCGTTTCAGGAGCAGACCGATGAGCCCGCCTGCCGCCGCCTCGCCCCGACTCGACCGTCGGAAATTGCGCGAGCTCGTCGAGCGGACCGTCGCCGAGACCGGCGCCGACCTCGAGGACCTGGTCGAGCAGAAGGCCGGTTCACGGCGGCTGCTGCGAGTGGCGGTGGACCGCGAGGGCGGCGTCACCTCGGACGACCTGTCCGAGGTCAGCCACGCGCTTTCGGTCGCGCTCGACGCCTCCGACGTGATGGGCGAGGCGCCGTACGTCCTCGAGGTGACTTCGCCCGGGGTGGACCGCCCGCTCACCCTGCCGCGGCACTGGCGGCGCAACGTCGGCCGCCTGGTGAAAGTGACGCTCGTGCAGGGCGGCGAGCTGACCGGGCGGGTGACCGCCGCCGACGAGGACGGGACAGACCTGCTCATCGACGGCGCAGCCGAGCCGCGCCGACTGGCCTACGCGGACGTCGCGAAGGCTAAGGTGCAGGTCGAGTTCAACCGGGCAGGTGCGGAGGACGAACTCGCGGGCCTGGAAGACTCGGAAGACGCGGAATCGACCGGCGTGGACGGGGACGCCGCGGATCAGGACGGGGTGGACTGGGACGGGGCGGAACCAGGCGCCGAATCGGGCGGCGGCGCCGGGACCGACGAGAGCTGAGTTGAGGGATCAATGGACATCGACATGCGTGCCCTGCGCGATCTGGCGCAGGACAAGGACATCTCGCTCGACCGGCTTTTCGAGGCGATCGAGCAGGCGTTGCTGCTCGCCTACGAGCGCACCGAGGGCGCGCGCCCCAAGGCGCGGGTGGAGCTGGACCGCAAGACCGGCCACGTGGCCGTCTGGGCGACCGAGGTCGACGAGGAGGGTCAACCGGTCGGCCTGGAGTTCGACGACACCCCCAGCGGCTTCGGCCGGATCGCCGCGTCCACCGCGCGCCAGGTCATCGCCCAGCGGCTGCGCGAGGCGGCCGACGAGGCGGTGTTCCGCGACTTCTCCGCGCGCGAAGGCGACCTGATCACCGGAAAAGTGCAGCAGGGCGACGACCCGCGCAACGTCCTGGTCGAGATCGACTCGGGCAAGAAGGAGAGCTTCGAGGCGCTGCTGCCCGCCCCCGAGCAGGTGCCGGGGGAGCGGTACGAGCACGGTATCCGGATCAAGTGCCTGGTCGTGGGCGTGCGCCGGGGCCTGCGCGGTCCGCAGGTGACCCTGTCGCGCACCCACCCGAACCTGGTGCGCAAGCTGTTCGCGCTCGAGGTGCCGGAGGTGGCCGACGGCACCGTCGAGATCGCCGCGATCGCCCGCGAGGCCGGGCACCGCACCAAGATCGCGGTGCGTTCGACCAGGCCCGGCGTCAACGCGAAGGGCGCGTGCATCGGCCCGGTCGGGGCGCGGGTCCGCAACGTGATGAACGAGCTGCACGGCGAGAAGATCGACATCGTCGACTGGTCCGACGACCCCGAGCGCCTGGTCGCCTCGGCCCTCTCCCCGGCGAAGGTGACCCGGGTGCACATCGTGGACCCGGACGCCAAGTCGGCGCAGGTCATCGTGCCGGACTACCAGCTCTCCCTGGCGATCGGCAAGGAGGGGCAGAACGCCCGCCTGGCCGCGCGGCTGACGGGCTGGCGCATCGACATCCGGTCGGATGCCGAGCAGGAGAATGAGCGGGAGAAGCAGCCGTCCTGACGGGCCCTCCGTCTGGAGGACGGGAATCCCAGCGGCATTGAGGGCGTGCTCGAGAAGGATCGTCGGGTCGTCGCCGCTGCCTGCGGTGCGTCGGCCCGGCGCGTTAGTGGGGTCGGAGGGCGGCTGTAGCTCGGATCGCGAAGGAAGACCTCCGGCGGTCGCGAACCCCACGCGTCCGCGTGGTGTCTGGGCGATGACCAGTCCATTACGGTATCCGCCCGCGCGTCTCACCCGTCATGCGCTGCACGCGCGGGGTGATCGTAGGGGTAAGATGGACCGTGACTGGCCTGCCGACCGATGAATGCGGCGTGCCCACGCGCACCTGTGTGGGCTGTCGCGTCCGGGACGCGCAGGACCGGCTGCTGCGCGTCGTCGCGGTGGAGGGCGAGATTCTGCCCGACCCGCGCCGTCGCCGTCCGGGCCGCGGGGCTTATCTGCACCGCCGGCTCGAGTGTCTCGCCCTCGCCGAGCGCAAGCGGGCCTTCCCGCGGGCTTTCCGCCTGCCGGGTCCGTTCGCGGTCGAAGCGGTGCGCGCGCTCCTCGCATCCGAGGCGCCCGCGATCGGAGGGCGCGAAGCGGTCCGGTCCGGCAGCCCCGAATAGGGCAGGCGGGTCAGGCGTTGAGAGAAATGGTCGGCGCGCTGGTACAGCGCGCCTATAAGAGTGTTCAGAACAGCGCAGCGGAACAGCACACGGGACGCTACGACGCGGAGAGCGGGTCGAGAAACCATGAGCACGCGATGAGCACCCAGCGATGAGTACGCCCATGAAGTGACATCGACGGTCGCGCGGACAAAGACGCGGGCCGAGACAGGAGTGAAGTGGCCAAGGTCCGGGTCTATGAACTCGCCAAGGAGATGGGTGTCGAGAGCAAGGTCATCATGGCCAAGCTTCAAGACCTCGGTGAGTTCGTCCGTTCTGCGTCTTCCACGGTGGAGGCGCCGGTCGTCCGTAAGTTGAAGGATTCTTTCGAAGGCGGCGGCAAGGCCTCCGCCGGCGGAGGCTCGGCCTCCGCGACTGCGGCGCGTCCCGCCGCACCCAAGCCTGGACCGCGTCCCGGTCCGATCCCCCCGAAGGCCACGTCCGGCGCCCCGTCGGCTGCGAAGCCCGCGCCGCGTCCGGCCACCCCGGCCCCCGCGCAGACGCCGCCGGCCGCGCCCGGCTCGCGTCCGGCGCCCGCCCCGCGCCCCGCACCGGCCGCGCTGCGCCCGACCACGCCCACCTTCGAGGCCCCGGTCACCCCGTCCGCCCCCGCCGCCCCGACGCGCGGCCAGGGACAGGGACAGGGCGGACCGGCGTCCTCCGCGCCGCCCCAGGGCGGCCCGGCTTCGCAGGGCAGCGGCCCGGGCTCGCGTCCGGCGCCCGGCCCGCGCCCCGGCCCCGGTGTGCCACGCGGCGACCGAGACCGCGACCGCGCGGGCGGTGGCGCTCCGCGCTCGGGCAACTCCCCGCGTCCCGGCGCCCCGCGTCCGGCCGGCCCACGCCCGGGCAACAACCCCTTCACGTCCGGCTCGACCGGCATGCCCCGGCCCGGCGCACCGCGTCCGGCCGGCGGCGATCGCGACCGTGATCGTGACCGCGACCGGGATCGCGCGCCGCGCGGCGACGCTCCGGGCGGTCCGCGTCCCGGCATGCCCCCGCGTCCGGCCGCCCCGCGTGGCGACCGCGGTGACCGTGGCGACCGCTCCGGCGGCGCGCCCGGCGGTCCGCGTCCGAACCCCGGCATGATGCCGAACCGTCCGTCCCCCGGACCCCGTCCGGGTGCGGGCGGTGGCGGCGGTGGCCGTCCCGGCGGTGCCGGACGTCCCGGTGCTCCCGGCGGTCCGCGTCCGGCGGGCGGTCCCGGCGGCGCTCCCCGTACCGGCGGCGGCCCGCGTCCCGGTCCCGGGGCTGGCTTCGGCCCCCGCCCCGGCGGCGGTGCCGGCGGTTCCGGAGGCCCGGGCGGCGGTGGTGGCGGCGGCTTCGGCGGCCGTCCCGGTGGTGGCGGCGGAGCCGGTGGCCGTGGCGGCCGCGGTTCCGGCACCCAGGGTGCTTTCGGCCGTCCCGGCGGGCGTGGTCCCGCACGCGGGCGCAAGTCGAAGAAGCAGCGGCGCCAAGAGTTCGACAACATGCAGGCCCCGTCGATGGGCGGCGCGCTGCTGCCCCGCGGCAACGGGCAGGTCGTCCGGCTCACCCGCGGTTCGTCCCTGATGGACCTCGCGGAGAAGATCGGCGCCAACCCGGCCGCGCTGGTGCAGGCGGCGTTCTCGATCGGCGAGATGGTCACCGCGACCCAGTCGGTCAACGAGGAGATCCTGCAGCTGATCGGCACCGAGATCGGCTTCGAGATCCAGATCGTCTCGCCCGAGGAGGAGGACCGCGAACTGCTCGAGTCCTTCGACATCGACTTCGGCGAGGACGAGGGCGGCGACGAGGACCTGATGGCGCGGCCCCCGGTGGTCACCGTCATGGGCCACGTCGACCACGGTAAGACCCGGCTGCTCGACACCATCCGCAAGGCGAACGTGGTCGCGGGCGAGGCCGGCGGCATCACCCAGCACATCGGCGCCTACCAGGTCGCGGCCGAGGTCGGCGGCACCGAGCGGAAGATCACCTTCATCGACACCCCGGGCCACGAGGCGTTCACCGCCATGCGTGCCCGAGGCGCCAAGGTGACCGACATCGCGGTGCTGGTGGTCGCGGCCGACGACGGCGTGAAGCCGCAGACCATCGAGGCGCTCAACCACGCCAAGGCGGCCGAGGTGCCGATCGTGGTCGCGGTCAACAAGATCGACAAGGAGGGCGCGGACCCGGCGAAGGTGCGCGGCCAGCTCACCGAGTACGGCCTGGTCGCCGAGGAGTACGGCGGCGACACGATGTTCGTGGACATCTCCGCCCGCGAGAACATCGGCATCCAGGACCTGCTCGAGGCGATCGTGCTGACCGCGGACGCGGCGCTGGACTTGCGGGCCAACCCGCACCAGAACGCGGAGGGCGTCGCGATCGAGGCGCACCTGGACCGGGGCCGCGGCGCCGTGGCCACCGTCCTGGTGCAGCGCGGCACGCTGCGGGTCGGCGACACCATCGTGGTCGGCGACGCGCACGGCCGGGTCCGGGCCATGCTGGACGAGAACGGCAACCCGGTCGAGGAGGCCCTGCCCTCCCGTCCGGTGCAGGTGCTCGGCATGACCAGCGTCCCCGGCGCCGGCGACACCTTCCTGGTGGTCGAGGAGGACCGGGTCGCCCGGCAGATCGCCGAGCGGCGCGCCGCCCGTGACCGCAACGCGCTGCTGTCCAAGCGGCGGGTGCGCGTCTCCTTCGAGGACATCGACCGGGCCCTGAAGGCCGGGGAGATCCAGCAGCTCAACCTCATCCTCAAGGGCGACGTGTCCGGTTCGGTCGAGGCCCTGGAGGACGCGCTGCTCAAGCTCGACGTCGGCGAGGAGGTCGACCTGCGGATCATCCACCGCGGCGTCGGCGCGATCACCGAGTCGGACGTGGACCTGGCGCTGACCAGCGACACCATCATCATCGGCTTCAACGTGCGGGCCGATGTGCGGGCCAAGAAGAAGGCCGACAGCGAGGGCGTCGAGATCCGCTACTACTCGGTCATCTACCAGGCCATCGAGGAGATGGAGGCGGCGCTCAAGGGGATGCTCAAGCCGGAGTTCGAGGAGGTGCAGCTGGGCACCGCGGAGATCCGCGAGGTCTTCCGCTCCTCCAAGTTCGGCAACATCGCCGGTTCGCTGGTGCGCTCCGGGATCATCCGCCGCAACGCCAAGGCCCGGCTCATCCGGAACGGCGCGGTGGTGGCGGAGAACCTCACCATCGAGTCGCTGCGCCGGTTCAAGGACGACGCCACCGAGGTCCGCGAGGGCTTCGAGTGCGGCATCGGCCTCGGCTCGTTCAACAACATCCAGGTCGACGACGTGGTCGAGACCTACGAGATGCGGGAGAAGCCCCGCGTCTGATCCACCCCACCGGTGCCCGGGGCCGCTTCGGTTCCGGGCACCGGTGGCTCCAAGCTCATCACCTTCACCCCCTGGGCCGGGTTGGCCCCGATGCCACGAGTGTTCACCGGAACGCTGACCATCGACCTGCTCCTCGGCGACGTGCGCTCCCTCAAGGAGAAACGCGGCCTGGTCAAACCCGTGCTGGCCGAGCTCAACCGACGCGCCGCGGTGGCCGCGGCGGAGGTCGGGGCGCAGGGTCTGCACCGTCGGACGGTTTTGGGCGTCGCCGTCGTGGCGGGCTCGCACCGGCGGGTGGTGGAGCTGTTGGATGACTGTGAGGGGGCGGTGACCCGGCGGCCCGAATTCGAGGTGCTGTCCGTCCGCCGCCGTATCCATAGCGACGAAGACGACGACTGAGGGTCCGCGGGGTTTCCGCCCCCGCGGACCGGCTGCAGACAGGAGCGGGACCATGCCGAACAACACCGCGCGCGCGGCCAAGCTGGCCGATCGGATCAAGGTGGTGGTGGCCGAGACGCTCAAGACCAGGGTGAAGGACCCGAGGCTCGGATTCGTGACCATCACCGACGCCCGGATCACCGGGGACCTGCGGGAGGCCACGGTCTTCTACACGGTCTTCGGCGACGAGGCGGAGCGGATGGAGTCGGCCGCCGCCCTGGAATCGGCGAAGGGCATCCTGCGCAGCGAGGTCGGCCGGCAGACCGGGGTGAAGTTCACCCCCACCCTCGCGTTCGTCGCCGACGCCATCCCCGAGGGCGCCAAGCACATCGACGAGCTGCTTGCCCGCGCCGCCGCCGAGGACGCCCGGGTGCACGAGGTCGCGCGGGAGGCGAGGTACGCCGGGGAGGCCGATCCGTACCGGGTGCCGCGCTCCGAGGACGAAGACGACGCCGAGGACGCGGAAGCCGAGCGCGCTCAGGACGACCGCGGTGGAGACGAAAACCGCGCATGAGCCGCGGAGAGGGTGACCGGCCCGCGCCGCCGGACGGTCTGGTGATCGTGGACAAGCCGGCCGGCTGGACCTCGCACGACGTGGTCGGCCGGATGCGCAGGCTGGCCGGGACGCGGCGGGTCGGCCACGCTGGAACGCTCGACCCGATGGCCACCGGTGTGCTCGTGCTGGGCGTGGAGCGGGCCACTCGCCTGCTCGGACACCTGGCGCTGACCAGGAAGCGCTACACCGCGGTGATCCGGCTCGGGCAGGCCACGGTCACGGATGACGCCGAGGGCGAGGTCACCGCGTCCGTCCCGGCCGGGCATCTGTCCGACGCGGACATCCGCGCCGCCATCACCCCGCTGACCGGCGAGATCATGCAGGTTCCCTCGTCGGTCTCGGCGATCAAGGTCAACGGGGTGCGCTCCTACGCCCGGGTCCGCTCGGGTGACGAGGTCAAGCTCGCGGCGCGCCCGGTCACCGTCTACTCGTTCGACGTGCACGAGATCCGGCGCGCGGACGACCTCGTCGACGTCGAGGTCGCGGTGGTCTGCTCCAGCGGAACGTACATCCGGGCGCTGGCCCGTGACCTCGGCGCGGCGCTCGGCGTCGGCGGCCACCTCACCGCGCTGCGCCGCACCGAGGTCGGACCGTACGGCCTCGAGCAGGCGCACACCCTCGACGAGCTGGCAGCGGTCGTGGACGCCGGACGGCCGCTGCCGATCCTGCCCCTCGCGGACGCCGCGGCCGCGGCCTTCCCCCGCTACGACGCGAACGGCGACCAGGCCAAGGCCATCGCCCACGGCGGCTTCCTGCCCGCCGCGGGCCTGGGCCCGGGCCCGATCGCCGTATTCGGCCCCGACGGCGCGTTCCTCGCTCTCGTCGAGGAACGCGGCCCGCGGGCCAAGCCGATCGCTGTGTTCGTCTAGCGCAGTGTTTGTTGAGTGCTGTGTTCGTTTAGCCCTGCGCGCTTGGCCCCGTGTCGCGGTACGGCGCGCCCTTACTGCTGCGGCGGGTTCGTCGACCAGGGGTCGGACGGGGGCTGCATCTGTGGCGGCGTGCCGTACGGCGGCTGCTGCGGTCCCGGCGGCATCGGCTGCTGCGGGTACGGGTACTGCCCCGGCTGCGGGTAGCCGTACCCGTAAGGCTGCTGCGGCGGCTTGAAGTAGTCCGAGGACTGCTTGTTCCACAGCAGGATGATCGCCGCGAGGCCGACGAGCCAGGTCAGGATGCCCACGGCGACGCTCGCGCCGGACACCTTGACGGCGCTGCCCGCGCTGCCGGCGCTCAGGGCGAGGCCGGCCAGCAGCGACAGTGTCTCAAGACCGAAGAAGACGCTGCTGGTGATCCGCGCGTAGTTCTTTCCGGCCCGGTTCGCGAACGCCATCCAGAGCCACAGCCCGACCCCGATGACCGCCCCGCCGATCGCCGCCCCGACGGCGACGTTCACCGCCGAGTCGACCTGGGTGGTGGTGAACCCGGGGTTCTTCGACTCGACCTGCGAGCGGATCGTCGACTTCTCGGCGAGCGAGATGATCGCGCCGACGACCGCGAGCACCGCGCCCGAGATCATCAGGTAGAAGGCGTTCTGCACGGTGGACGGGATCGGCGGCTTCGCCGAGACCGGCATTTGGCCGCCGCCCGGATACTGGGGGTAGCTCGGATACTGTCCCGGCTGTTGGTAGGTCATTGCTCGCGTCCCCTCCGTTGGATTGTGAGCCGACCGCACATCGTAGAGCTCCATCCTCCCTCAGGACAGGGGCGGTAGTGAGGGAGCGTGCCGGAGAATCTGGCAAGGTTGGTGTGTCGGGTCGCCGAGACGACAGGAGTTCACGGTCTATGGAGCGCTGGCACGGCTTGGCCGAGGTGCCTACGGGATGGGGCGCGCCGGGCGGCTGCGTAGTGACGATCGGCTTCTTCGACGGAGTCCACCAGGGTCACCGCCGCGTGGTGCGGCGGGCGGTCGAACTGGCGCGCGAGCGCGGCGCGGCGGCCGTCGCCGTCACGTTCGATCCGCATCCCACCGAAGTGATCCGGCCGGGTACCCATCCGCCGCTGCTGTCCACGCCGGACCACCGTGCGGACCTGCTCGAATCCGTCGGTGTCGATGCGGTGCTCGTGCTGCCCTTCACCCTCGAGCTGTCGAAGCTCAGCCCGGAGGAGTTCGTCAAGCAGGTCCTGGTGGACCGGCTGCATACGGTCGGGGTCGTGGTGGGGGAGAACTTCCGCTTCGGCCACCGCGCCTCCGGCTCCGTGGCGGACCTGATCGAGCTGGGCGCCCGCTACGGTTTCACCACCGAAGGGCTGCCGCTCGCGGCGCCGGAGGACGGCGCGCAGCCGCGCTTCTCCTCCACGGACGTGCGCAGGATGGTGCTCGACGGGGATGTCGAGGCCGCCGCGCGTTGCCTCGGGCGGCCGCACCGGGTCGAGGGCACGGTCGTGCACGGCGCACAGCGGGGCCGGGAAATGGGCTTCCCGACCGCGAACGTGGAGACGCCGCCGCACACCGCGATCCCAGCGGACGGTGTGTACGCCGGCTGGCTGGTGGTCGGCGGCCGGCCGCTGCCGGCGGCGATCTCCGTCGGCACCAACCCGACGTTCGACGGGACGCAGCGCACGGTCGAGGCCTACGCGATCGGCCGCACGGATCTCGAGCTCTACGGCGAGCACGTCGCAGTGGACTTCCTCGCGCGCATCCGCGGACAGGAGAAGTTCGACTCGATGGAGTCGCTCGTCAAGCGGATGAACCAGGACGTCGAGGAGGCGCAGGCGCTGCTCGAGAATACGGCTGGATAGCAACCGCCCGGTTCGGTACTGTGTGCGCTCGCATCCCCTTGCCCGGGGGTGACATCGAGGGCGTATTCGGGGGGCCGGATCAGTGACCGTATCCACCGTTTTGGCACGGCCCGTCGACGACGACGCACTGCTCGCCACGACGGAAACCTGGTTCGTGCGGCGCGGACTTCCGTACTTCATCGAGGACTACAAAGCTACCGACGACGTATTCACCCGGGCGCTGCCGCTGCTCGTGATCGCCTTCGTCGTCAACCTGATGGTCATGCTCTCGCTGCGCCTCACCCCGCTGGAGCGGGTCGGCGGCGCCGCGCTCGGGGTCGCCCTGCTGCTGATCACCTACGTGCTGCGCAACCTGGTGGCCAGGCGCCCGGCGTTCGGCAAGCCCCGGCGGATCGGCTGGGTCGAGCTGACCGCGTTCGTGGCGATACCGCCGATCGTGGACGCCGTGGTGCGCAAGGGCTGGCGGGTGACCGGACTGTCCAGCTGGCGGATCACCGGGATCGATCTCGCGGTCAACCTGGGGATCGTGCTCGGCATCTACCTCGTCGCCTCCGCCGTGCTCCCGCTCTGCCGCTGGGCGGTCAAGCGCACCTTTCTGGAGCTCGGCGAGGTGTTCGACCTGGCCGCGCGGGCGCTGCCGCTGCTGTTCCTGTTCAACTCGTTCCTCTTCATCAGCAAGGACGTGTGGGAGTTCGCCGGCGAGATGAGCCGGCACCGCCTGTGGGGCGTGGTCGGCCTGTTCGCGATCTTCACCGTGCTGTTCCTCGTCTACCGGCTGCCCGCCGAGGTGCGCCGGGTCGCCGCGCACGACGACCGCGTGACGATCGCCCAGGCCTGCACGCGCACCCCGATGGAGGGGGTCGCCGACCGGGTGGTGCTGCACGACGGTGCGCTGCGGCTCAGCCGCGCCCAGCGCGTCAATGTGCTGATGGTGCTGTTCGTCGGGCAGATGCTGCAGGTGCTGCTGCTCGCGGTGCTGGTGTTCCTGTTCTTCGTCGGGTTCGGCTGGGTCACCATGCCCGGCCAGCGGATCCAGGAGTGGACCGGCAGCCGCGACAACGCGACCGTGTTCGGGCACGAACTGAGCTACTACCTCGGCTTCAACCTCGACAACAAGCTGCTTCAGGTCTCGATCTTCCTGGCCGCGGTCTCCGCGTTCTTCTTCGCCGTCTCGTCGATGACCGACGACGCCTACAAGGAGCAGTTCTACGCGAAGATGAACGCGGAGCTGGAGACCGCGATCCAGGTGCGCCGGGTCTACCTGGCCCTGTACCAGGGGCGCCATCAGGACGACATCGACCTGTCCGACACCCACTACCGGCTGCGCATCCCGGTGTTCGGGCACGAATCCGACCGGGACGAGGAGCGGCGCCCGCCGCGTCCGGACGCCGGCCGTCCGGCGCACGGCCGCCGCTGGTTCGAGGAGTCCAGCCACGCCCTCGGGCTGGCCGGCGCCGAACCTCCGCCGCCGCGCTCAGGCCAGCGCGAGGAAGCGGTCCAGCACCCGGCAGCCGAAGTCGAGGGCTGAGATCGGGACCCGCTCGTCCACCCCGTGGAACATGGCCGCGAAATCCAGGTCCGGGGTGAGCCGCAGCGGCACGAAACCGTAGCCGCGCATGCCGCCCTTCCCGGACACGTCGAGGGAGGCGAAGGTCTTGTTGTCGGTGCCCGCCGACAGGCAGTACGGCACGGTGCGCGCGGCCGGGTCCTCGGCGCGCAGGCTGGCCAGCATCGCCTCGACGATCGGGGCGTCGAACGGCGCCTCGACGGAGCGGTCGAGGTGGATGTTCTCCCGGATGATCCCGGGGCCGGCCAGCTCGTCGATCGCGGCCAGGAACTCCGCCTCGCCGCCGGGCAGGAACCGGCCGTCGACCACCGCGGCGGCCCGCTCCGGGATCACGTTGGACTTGTAT
Organism: Actinocrinis sp.; assembly: GCF_035938995.1. GTDB lineage: Bacteria > Actinomycetota > Actinomycetes > Streptomycetales > Catenulisporaceae > DASZGI01. The sequence goes on along the minus strand of NZ_DASZGI010000100.1, from coordinate 91,253 downwards.
CCGGCCTCGAGCATCGTCGGGTTGGCGGTGTGCCGCAGGGTCGCGCCGATGAAGCGGGCCAGCGGGCCGAGCCGGTCCACCGCCGCCTGTGGGTCCGCCGGGTCGAACGGCACCCCGAGCGCGTCGCAGACCTCGGCGAGGAAGTCGCGGACGGTCGGGATCAGCGTGGTCGGGAACCGATGCGTCCCGATCCTGGCGACCGCGGCGGCCAGCGCGGTGACCGCGTTCTCGTCGTTCATCATCGAGCCGTGCCCGGCTCGCCCGCGCGCGGTCAGGCGCATCCAGGCCAGGCCCTTCTGCGCGGTCTCGATCAGGTAGAGGCGCAGCTCCGGGGAGACCTCGTAGGAGTAGCCGCCGACCTCGCTGATCGCCTCGGTGCAGCCCTCGAACAGGTCCGGATGCTTCGCGGCCAGGAACTTCGCCCCCTGGCTCCCGCCGGCCTCCTCGTCGGCCAGGAAGGCGAGCACCAGATCCCGGCGCGGACGGCAGCCCTCGCGGGCCATCCGGCGCACCACGGCGAGCGTCATGGCGTCCATGTTCTTCATGTCGACCGTGCCGCGGCCCCAGACCAGACCGTCCCTGACCTCTCCGGCGAACGGGTGCACGGACCAGTCGGCCGGTTCGGCCGGGACCACGTCGAGGTGGCCGTGCAGCAGCAACGCGTCGGCGGACGGGTCGGAGCCCTCGAACCGGGCGACCACCGAGGCCCGGCCGGGTTCGGACTCGAAGACGCGCGGGCTGAGACCCGCTTCGGCCAGCCGTTCGGCCACGTACTCGGCCGCCGGACGCTCCGGTTTGACCGGGTTCGAGGTGTCGATCCGGATGAGGTCGGTCAGCAGCCCGACCACCTCGCCGTATTCAGCTTCGTCCGGGTGCGTCTGCATACGGTCCACCGTAGCCGAACAGATCATGCCCTTCGAAGGTGAATAGGGTTGTGGACGGCTGGAGAAGTCAGTGCGCGCGGTCCGCGAAGGCGTCCGCCACGTGCGCGGCGAGCTCCAGGTAGGCATCGGCGGTGGCCGGGCGCAGCATGTCCAGCTCTATCTCCGCGCCGGTGCCGAGGTGCGGGTCGAAGGGGACCGGCACGACCGCGCGGCAGCGGGCGGCGAAGTGGGTGATCAGCTGGTTCAGGTCGAACTCCTTGGCCGACGGGCGCACCCCGGAGATGACCGTGATCGAGCGGGCGACCAGATCCTGGTAGCCCTGCGCGGTCAGCCAGTCGAGGGTGGTCGAGGCCGAGTTGCCGCCGTCCACGCTGGGGGTGGAGACCACGATGAGCTGGTCCGCCATCTGCAGCACGCCGCGCATGGCCGAGTAGAGCAGGCCGGTGCCCGAGTCGGTGAGGATGATCGAGTACTGGCGCTGGAGTGCTTCGATGATCCGCCGGTAGTCCTCGTCGTTGAACGTGGTGGACACGGCCGGGTCGACGTCGTTGGCCAGGATCTCCAGTCGGCTGCGGGCCTGCGAGGTGAACCGGCGCATGTCCACGTAGCTCTGGATCGCCGGCAGGGCCTGAAGCATGTCGCGGATGGTGGCGCCGGTCTCGCGGGGCACCCGGCGGCCGAGGGTACCGGCGTCGGGGTTGGCGTCGACGGCGATGACCCGGTCGCCCCGGTTCCACGAGAGCGTGGCGCCGAGCGCCGTGGTGGTCGTGGTCTTGCCGACGCCGCCCTTCAGTGAGATGACCGCGAGCCGATAGCAGCCGCGCAGCGGCGTGCGTACGCGCTCGAGCAGCTCGAGGCGGCGCTGCTCGGCCTTGCCCGGGGCGGGCTTGAGCAGGCCTCCGGAGGCGTGCCGGACGGTCTTGCGCCAGCCGGTGCGGGCGATCGGCTCGGCCTTGCGCACCAGCCGGTCGGACGTGAGGTCCTGCGCGGCTTGGAAACCGAGCGGCGTCGCGGGACCCGTCATGCCGGGCGGATTCGGCGCGTACGGGTTCGCGGGCGGGTAACCCGGACGCGGCGCGTAAGGGTTCGGCGCGGGCGCGCCGGACTGGGGGCCGTACTGCGGGGCGCCGGGCTGGTTCTGGCCGGGCTGATTTGGATTGGGCTGACCGGGCTGGTTCGGACCAGGTTGGCTGGGCGGGTGCTGCAGGTAGCCCTGAGGGGGGTTCGGCGGTACGGCGCCGGGCTGACCCGGGCGGGTGTACTGAGGCGCCGGTGCAGGTTGGCCAGGCTGCGGTGCCCGCGGCTGGGGCGGTGGCTGGAACTGCTGCGGCGTGGGCGGTACGGGCGTAGGACCCTGCGGCGTGGGCGGTGGTGCCCACGCGCCGTATGGGGAAAGCGCAGGCGGCCCCGGCTGCGCGCTCGGCGCACCGTTTTCGGGCACCCGCGGCATCATCTGGGTCGGCGGCGGGACGTTGATCGGGGCAGGCCTGACCGGCTCCGGCAGATTCACGGGCCCGGCCGTGGGAGGCGGCAACGCGGGCACGCCGGGGGGTGGGGGCGGCGGCAGTGGTGTCGGAGGTGCCGAGGCTGAGGGTAGTGCTGGCGGCGGCGTGCCCGGAGCTGCCGCCTGGCCAGGCGGATGCGGCTGGGTAGCCACGGGACCGCCTGCCGAGCCGTTGACCGTCGGAGCCACCGGCGGCGGGGGAGGAGGCGGCGGTGTGGTCGGCGTGGCTGAGGACGGGCCTGGTGGTGGCGTCGGCGGCATAGCCGGGGACGGACCTGACGGCGCTACTTGCCACGCGTTCGGCGCTGGCGGAGCGACATTCCAAGAGCCGGACCGCTCCATCTGGGGCTGCGATGGCGGCTGCGCCGACTGGGGCGGCGCCGGGGGTGGGGGTGTCTGGCCAGACACGCCGAGCTGGCCGAAGTGCGGACCGGGGGCGTCACGCTCTGCTTCGCCAGGTCCAGGGGCGGGCCGCCCGATCGGCGGCGGTGGCACGAGCGGCGCGCCTGCGGGTGGCGGAGGCGTAAGCGGTGCGCCGGAAGGCGGTGGCGGGGCAAACGGTGCGCCGGAAGGCGGTGGAGGCGCCAAGGGCTGACCTGTCTGCTGAGCTGCGGGTGATGCCTGCGCAGGTGAAGGCGGTGGCAGCAGGGGTGGTGGCGGGGGCGGGGGCACCGTGGGCTGAGGCTGCACCGGCCGGCCGGGAAGCTGAACGAACGGCGGCCCCGACTGCGCAGGGGGTGCCGGAGGCGGTGCAGACGGAGGTGTGACCGGCGGGGCCAGCGGTGCCGGCTGAACCGTGGATGGCGGCTGCCCATGCTGAACCGACGACACCGACTGAGGCGGTTGCTCCGAGGACGTCGATTCGCCGTACTGGGCTCCGGACGTCGGCTGCGGCGGCTGTCCCTGGGACGCGGCCTGGGCCGATTGATCCGGCTGCGGCGGCGGCTCCTCGTGATCTGCGGGCGCGCTGGAGCTCCCGGGCTGGTTGTACCAAGCCGGGGCCGCGTAAACCGGTCCGGTCCAGTCCTCTTCCTCGGAACCGTCGCCGAAGCCGTGCTCGCCGCTCACTCCGCTACCCTCCACGTGCGCCTAACGGCCAACACTGTAGTCAGGCCGACCCCCGTCATGGAATGCGCACTTGATCCGGGATCTTCCGCGCCCCCGGAACTCAGTCCATCCGGCGGGGTGTTCCGAGCAGTCCCACTTCGAGCTGCGTCGGTGTTCCGTACACGTACTGGCGGCCGTGCCGCGCGCACCACAAGGTGACCTCGTCGGGCAGCTCCGGCAACGTCTGCACGTCCTCGGGACTAAGTCGTACCACCCGTGACACGAGCTGCGCTTCCTGCGGTGAAACCCGCTGCAGCGCCACCAGGTCCGTGCCGACCAGCTGCCCCGCGTACCCCGGGTCGAGGAACGGCAGCAGCGTCAACGTCGTCTGCCACGGGGTCTTCGGCGCGGCCAGCCGCGGCGGCCGTGCCCCGCAGTCGCGGATCAACAGCACCGGCGACACCGCGGTCGCCCCCAGCGGACCCACGCGCCGCACCGGGACCAGCCGGATCACCTCGAGGCCGCCGCTCGCGTTCTGCGCCAGCGACGTCCACAGCTCCGGCCGCGCCGTCTCGATCACCACGCGCGCCCCAGTCGCGACCGCTCGCAGTGCGATCAGCTGCGCCAGATACGAGCCGGCCACCAGCGCGCCGTCGACCGGGCGCGGCCGGAACAGACCCAGCACCGCGGGCCGCCGCTGCTGATCCGTGCCGATGACCACACCGTCGTCGCCGACCGGAAAGGCGAGGGCGTCCAGTTCAGCGGCCTCCAGCAGGTGCCGCTCGTGGCGCGGGCCGCGCACCGGCAGCAGGCGGACCTCCTCGTGCCGGGCCGGGCGCGCCGCGCCGACCACCCGCGGCTGCGCGTCCTCGTACCCGCCCCCCGCCGGGGCTTGGGCGTGCGGGGGCTGCGGCGCGACCGTCCGCGCGTAACCCCCCGAGCCGGTGCCGCTCATGCCTCGCCTCCCAGCGGAATCGTCGCGATCAGACCCGGCAGCTGCTCGCCGTCGAGCCGGCTGAGTCCGGCTCCGGCCTTTGCCGCCCGCTGCTCCAGCGTCTTGGCCGCCTCGACCAACTGCGCCTCGGAGCGCGCGGCGACCCGTACGTGCATGCTGAAGCCGACTGAGCCGCCGGTGCCGCGGGTGGCTGTGACCGCGAGCGCGGTGGCCAGGGTCGGCACGCTCGTCATCGCGGCGACGAGGTTCGGCGTCGTGTCGGCGCCCAGCTCGGGGAGCTTGTCCACCCAGTACGAGGTGTGCCAGCGGTCGTCGCACCGCCACGTCCGCCGCGATTCCTCGGTCCTCCGCACCGCGCCCGCCACCCTCGGCGCCGCGCCGACCGAGCACGCCGTCCCGAGCGCGGTGATCAGCTCGGGTTCGCTGAGCAGCGTCGCGTCGAAGCCCGCGCCCTCCAGGTCGCTCGCCACCCGCTGAACCGCCGTGAGCAGCGTGCGCTGCGCGCCGATGGCTCCTCCGCCGCGCGCCTCGATGGCCCCCGCGGCCTCCTGCGGGTCCAAGCGCACCGCGATCCACGTGGTGCGCTGCGCCGGGACGTCTTCGGCAACGGTCTGGTACGAGCGCACAGCCAGCGCGTGCGGCGGCAAGTAGGGCGCCGGGGCGGGCTGGGTGTGCGTGACGATTTGAATGCAAGATGCCTCGAGCCGGTCGTCGGATAGCACGCCCGCCACCACGCCGAGCGGCAGCGGCTGCGCGGTGCGCGGTGCACGCAGCGGCTCGGTGCGTGCCGCGACTCGCACCACGGCTGTCAGGAACGTGCCGTCGCCGATCATCCCGACCGGGTCGCCGTTACGGGTGCTGACGCTGGCCGTGCGCAGAGCCGGGAAGGTCTCGCGCAGCGGGGCGATCGCCGCCTCCCCACCGGCGTCCACGCCGCGCCGGGCCCGACGCTCGCGGAACTCGCCGCGCACCAGCGACGACTGGCCGAACGAGCGGCCGCCGCCGGCCAGCGCCCCGACGACGCACAGCGCCGCGATCGGGGCCGTGACGGCGATCCACACCGTGTGCTTGGTGAGCAGCGGGGCGAGGATCAGCGCGGCCGCCGCCTCGAGCAGCACCACCCGCACCACCTGGATCCGGCCGATCCGGCCGGGCCGCGGCTGGAACCCCGCGTCCGCGCGCACGGGACCGCCGCCCTGCGGCGCGGGCCGCGCACCGGCCCCCGCCTGCGCGCGCGTCCCACCCCGTCTCGACCGGTTCCGCCCCGGCCCGTCCTGGCCGGGCGTCCGAGTAGTCGTCGCCGCGTTCGCCATCGCCCCTCGCGCCTGCCCATATTGAGTCGGCCGGGATCAACCGGCCGGGACGACCCCGGCCTGAAGACGCCCCCGTGGCCGCCGCACCCGTGGATACGCTGCTACGTGAACTGCCACCGAACCTACCTGACCGGCGGTTCCTTCGATACCGTACTTCCCCGGCGGCGACGAACTCCATCAGCCGCCGGGAGCCGCCGGACCAGAGCGTGAAGCGGTCCGGTCGAACAGGGTACCGTGTGGTCCGCCGTACCCTGTGATACACAGCGGTGGTACGCAGCGGGGCCGAACCCACCGCGCACGGACGGTATGAAAACGGCAGTAACGGCACCAGCCGTCATCATGGGGGCGAGGGCAGAGCAGTGGCGACGCGGAAAGACCAACTCGACGCGTTCGTGTTCGCGCGGCGCAGGATGGTGTCGAACCTGGTGGCCCCCTCGCCCACCGGAAGCGACGAAGCCGCTCCCCGCCCGGTCAAGACCTTCTTCACCTCGGCGATCCTCAGCGCCATCGCGGTCGCCGCCGTCGTCGTGCTGGGCGTGTTCAAGCCGTCGGCGCCGAGCGGCTGGCAGAACGGCCTCGCGGTCGACAGCACCTCGGGCGCCTCGTACATCTACTCGGCCCAGGACAAAGAACTGCATCCGGTGGTGAACATCACCTCCGCGAAGCTCATCCTGGGCGGCAACTTCAAGAAGTACGACGTGCCGGACAACGTCATCCACGGCACGTCGGAGACGATCGGCGCGCCCTTCGGCATCCTCGCGGCGCCGCCGGACGTGCCGACGGCCTCGAACGTCGACCTGACGCAGTGGTCGCTGTGCGTGCAGGCGAAGAACCCTGCCGACCCGACGCAGGCCGGCGGGCGCACGGTGCTCGAGATCGGATACGGCGCCGGCGGGGACTCGTTGGTCTCGGGCGTCAGCGGGTTCGTCGTGCACGATTCGCAGAACGGGAACTATCTGATCGTCGGCGACTACGAATATCCCGTCGTCTCGGACAACGGACCTCTCAACGCGCTGACGGGCACGCCGGTGAGCCCCGGCGCGCCGCAGGGCCCGTGGGTGTCGTCGACGTGGCTCAGCGCCTTCCAGCCGGGCACCCGGATCACCTTCCCCACGGTCGCAGGGCTCGGCGATCCGCTGCCGGCGAGCCTGCAGAACCAGCCGGGCGCCCGGGTCGGCGACTATGGCCAGGTGACCGACGCGAACGGGGTGCAGTCCAACTACATCGAGACCGAGAACGGCCTGGTCTCGGTGAGCCCGCTGGTCTACAAGCTCTATACCTTCGGTCCGCAGTTGGCGCTGCACGGGATCAAGCAGATGTCGATCAGTCCGTCGCAGGCCAGCCTGGCCGGTTCGAAGGACGAGGTGGCCGCCCCGAGCGACCTGATCGGCGCGGGCCCGGACTGGCCGCAGAAGACGGTCCTGCCGATCGACTACGACGGTAAGCAGCCGAACGTCAGCGTGTTCTGCGCCGGGTTCACCGGTGGCAAGTTCGACACCTCGGGCAACCCCTCCCTCTCCCTCTACTACGGCTCGGACCTGCCGCACCCGCTCGCGTCCGGCGCCGGTCTCGCGCAGTCAGGCGGCGCGTTGGCGGGCGGCTCGCTGGCCGACGTGGTCTACGTCAAGCCCGGCCACGCCATCCTCGCGAGAGCGGTGTCGGGTGGACAGAGCGCTGACTCCGGCGCGGTCTATCTGGTGCCTGACACGGGGACGAGCTACCCGCTGGCCGGCGAGGAGCAGATCACCGGCGCGGACGGCAAGCAGACGAAGACCTCTGCTGCCGGGCAGCTCCAGTACACGAACGTCGCAGTGCAAGCGGTGCCGCAGAGCTGGGTCCAGCTGATCCAGACCGGGCCGGTGCTCGACCCGATCAAGGCAGGCGAGACGCCGCAGCTGCCGGGGCAGTGAGTGAGCTGTACGCGGTGTTGAATTCGGGCACGGTGTTGAATTCGAACACAGTGCGCGGAGGAACGGGGAAGGGAGGCGACACGATGACGGTGACAGGTTCGCGGAAGGTCGCAGGCTTGCGGTCAGGCGCGCTAATCACCGCGGCGCTCGCGGTCGCCGCCCTCACCGTGCAATTCTCCGGCGGCGTATTCGGCCCCTTCGGCACTCCTCACCACGGCCCGGCTGGCGGCGGCACCCGGCTCGCCGACTCCTCGTCCTGCACGACCTCGAACACGAGCATCACGGCGGCGTCGGACCAGACCGCGACACCATGGGAGATCGCGAATGCCGGCGGCGCGCAGCTCGTCTCCGGTCCGCAGGCAGCGACCGGGGCCGGGATCAGCGTCGCCGTCATCGACACGGGAGCGAACGCGGCCGATCCGCAACTGGCCGGCGCGATCACCGGCGGTCAGGACTTCTCCGGCAGCGGGGGCAACTACCGGACCGACTCGGACGGCCACGGCACGATGGTCGCCTCGATAATCGCGGCGCGCCCGGCGCCGGGCAACGGAATGACGGGCGTCGCGCCGGGTGCCAAACTCCTGATCTACCGGGAGGCCGGCTGCAACGTCCCGGCCGGCAACGACGAGGACACCCTGGCGAGCGCGGTCAAGACGGCGGTGAACGCGGGCGCGCGGGTCATCAACGTCTCCCAGGACGGCTGCACGCCCAACGCGAACCTCCAGGCCGCAGTCCTCTACGCGTATCAGCACGGCGCGTTGGTCGTCACCTCGGCCGGGAACTACGGCGATTCCGAGGACACCGACCCGGCGACGAACTCGTCGTGCGGAATCGACCCGGTCATGTACCCCGCCGCCTATGCCCCGTACGTGCTCTCGGTCGGTGCGGCCGACCAGGACGGAAACGTGCCGAGCTGGTCCGAGACCGGATCCTACGTCGGCGTCGCCGCACCCGGCGTGGGCGTCGGCGCGTTGTTCCCGGACGGCCGCATCATGGTCGACTCGGGCACGAGCTTCGCCGCCCCGTACGTGTCCGGACTCGCCGCGCTGCTGCTCCAGAAGCACCCGCGGTGGACCCCGGCGACGCTCATGAAAGTGCTCGAATCCACCGCGTCCGGCCACGGGTCCTGGACCAAGTCGGCCGGCTGGGGCGAGGTCAACGTGCTGGACGCGCTCAAGGCCGATCCGACGCATCTGATCGGGCTTTTCGGAGCCGGCCCGGGCGCGGACGGCCCGGCCTCCGCGGCGCCGCGGCTGTCCGGTGCGGCGATGGCGCCCGTCGTCGCGGCGCCGCCCTCCCCGAGCGTGGTCAACCAGCGCAAGGGCGCTTACATCGCGCTCGCCGGTTCGCTGCTCTTCGTGATCGTCGCGCTCGCCGGGACCCTCGTGGCGCGCGACGCCCGCCGCCGTCGGCAGCAGTTCCCCGCCTGATCGATCGGCAAGACGGCCAGACGGCGGCGTCCCCGCAGCCGTACAGCGCGGCCGCGGGGACGCAGGGAACCGGCGTCACGAGATTCGTCCTGGGCGGCGGCCCGTAAGGTCTGCCGTCGGGAGCCCGGCGGCGAAATCAGGCTGGGAAATCCAACCGTGGAATCCGTCAGGCGGGCGGCGGGAGGTACGCGGTTTGGATCAGCATGGTGCCGTGTTTGCGTGAGACGAGGGTGCCGCGGCCCGGGGGCTGCTGGCTGGGGCGGACCTGGCCGATCAGCTGGCCCTCTTCGCGTTCGCCGGAGAGCATCAGGCCGGGCTGGCGGCTTTCGCGGATCCGCTGGATCAGCGGTTCGAACAGGGCCCTGCTGGCGCCTCCGGACGCCCGGCTGATGATCAGGTGGAAGCCGAGGTCCCTGGCCATGGGCAGGAACTCGCCCAGGGGGGACAGGGGATTGCTGCCCTGTGTCGCGACGAGGTCGTAGTCGTCCACGATGACGAACACCTCGGGGCCGGTCCACCAGGAGCGGGTTCGCAGTTGCTCCTGCGTCACGTCCGGGCCGGGCTGGCGCTTCTCCAGGAACGGGCGCACCTCGGCCACGACGCTCTGCACCGCCGGCGCCGCCGCGCAGTAGGCCAGCTGGTGGCTTTCCGGGATCGCGCCGAGCAGTGCTCTGCGGTAGTCCACCGCCAGGATTCTGGCTTGCTGCGGGGTGTAGGCCTCGGTGATGCCCTGAATGAGGGCGCGCAGGACGCTGGTCTTGCCGGATTCGCCCTCGCCGAACATCAGGAAGTGCGGGTCGGCGTTGAAGTCCAGGTACACCGGCTCGAGCTTGGTCTCGTCCACGCCGAGCGGCACCACCTGGCCGGGGCGCTGGGCCGCCGGGGGCAGCTCGTGGTAGCCGACCATGAGCGGGAGCATCCGCACCTTGGGGGCGGTCGGGCCCTGCCAGGCGTCTGCAATCGCGGCGACCGTCTTGGCCACGCCGTCGATCAGATCGGTGGCGTCTTCGACCCCGTCGATGCGGGGCAGCGCGCCGAGGAAGTGCAGCTTGCCCTTGGTCAGGCCGCGCCCCGGCGCGCCGGCCGGCACGTTCACCGCGACCTTGCGGTCGATGTCGGACTCCATCGGGTCGCCCAGGCGCAGCTCGATGCGGGTGTTGACGGCGTCCTTGAGCTGCGGGCGGATCTCGGCCCACCGCGCCGCGGTGATGATCACGTGCACGCCGAAGCCGAGGCCGCGCTGCGCGACGTCCAGGATGTCCTGCTCGAGCATCTCGAACTCGGTGCGCAGCGTCTGCCAGCCGTCGACCACCAGGAACACGTCGCCGAACAGCTCGTCGGGCAGCTCGCCGCGGGCCCGGCGGGCGCGGAAGGTGCCGATCGAGTCGATCCCGTTGCGGCGGAAGGACTCCTCCCGCTTGTCCACGATCGAGACGACCTCGGACACGATCCGGCGCACCACGTCCTGGTCCAGGCGGCCGCCGACACCGGACATGTGCGGGAGGCCACTGATGGTCGCCAGCGAGCCGCCGCCGAAGTCCAGGCAGAAGAACTGCACCTCGGCCGGGGTGTGCCCGAGCGCGAGCCCGGTCAGGATCGTGCGCACCATCGTCGACTTGCCGGTGCGCGGACCCCCGACGACCACCGCGTGCCCGGCCGCCGAGGACAGGTCGATCTGGTAGACCTCGCGCTTCTGCTCGATCGGCTTGTCCGCGATGCCGATCGGGACCAGAAGGCGACCCGAGCCGGAGTACTCCGTGGCCTGGAGACCACGTTGCGCGGTGGCTTGCAGGCCGGGCATCAGCTGGTCCAGGGTCGGCGGCTCGTTCAGCGGCGGCAGCCAGACCTGATGCGCGGGCGGGCCCTGGCCCTCCATCTGACGCACCAGGACGTCGAGCACGGTGTCGACCAGCGCGTCGTCCTCCTGCCTGGCCACCGGCGCCGCGACGACGGACTCGTCGATCCGCGGCGGCGCCTGGTAGGCGGAGGTGAAGAAGGTCGGACGGCGGTGGTCCAGCGTGCGCTCCACCGTCGTGCGGGTCTGCGGGCGGTAGGGCCCTGAGACGTACGCCGCCTTGAACCGGGCGCCGGCCGGGTTTCCGCCCTCCTGGCCCACGGTCTTGAGGTATCCGGAGCCGGGGATGGACGGGAGGTTGAAGGCGTCGGGCACGCCGAGTACGACCCTTGATTCGGCGGCGGAGAAGGTCTTCAGGCCGAGGCGGTAGGAGAGGTAGGTGTCCAGCCCGCGGAGTTTTCCTTCCTCCAGTCTCTGGCTGGCCAGGAGGAGGTGCACGCCCAGGGACCGGCCGATGCGGCCGATCTGGATGAACAGGTCCAGGAACTCCGGCTTGGCGGTCAGCATCTCGGAGAACTCGTCCAGCACGATGACCAGGTTCGGCATCGGCGTCAGCGCGGCGCCCGCGGACCTGGCCTTCTCGTAGTCGTGGATGTTCTTGAAGTTGCCGCCGTCCCGCAGCATCTCCTGGCGCCGGTTCATCTCCCCGACGATCGCGTCGCGCATCCGGTCGACCATCGTCAGGTCGTCGGCCAGGTTGGTGATCACCGCCGCGGTGTGCGGCATCTCGGACATGCCCGCGAACGTCGCGCCGCCCTTGAAGTCGGACAGCACGAAGTTGAGGTTCTCCGAGGAGTGGGTCACCGCGAGCGCCAGCACCAGGGTACGCAGCACCTCTGACTTACCGGAACCGGTCGCGCCGATACACAGGCCGTGCGGGCCCATGCCGCCCATCGCCGCTTCCTTGATGTCGATGATGACCGGCTCGCCGTTCTCCCCGACGCCGATGGGCACGCGAAGGCGGTCTTGGGGGGAGAGGCGTTTCCACCCGCGCCGGGTGTCGAACTGACCTGGGTCCCCGATGCCCATCAGGTCGGTGAAGTCCAGCGCTGACAACAGCGGCTCGTCGCCGTCCGCGCCGCCGCCGACTCGCAGCGGGGCGAGCTGCCGGGCCAGCGCCTCGGCCTGCGGGATCGACAGGCGGTCGGCGTTTCCGGTGAAGGTCGCGCCGCTCGCGGTCTCCAGGTGCAGCACCGTCCCCTCGATGCCGAGGTGGACGCCCCCGCGCACCGGTCCGGAGTGCCCGTCCACGTCGATCTCGACGACCGTGACGCCCATCAGGCCGTCGCCGTGCAGGAGCATCGATTCGCCGCTGGCCCGGGCGCCGTCCACGACGACCACGATGTGCGGCTGGTCGTACATCGGCGGCGCGTCGCGGGAGAAGCGCGCCCGGTCGGTCAGCTCCCCGCCGAGCGCGTCCTCCAGTTCCGCGGCGTCGCCGAAGATGAGCCGCACCGGGCCGGCCGCGTCGGTGTCCTTCGGGTGCTGAGCGTGCGGCAGCCACTTGACCCACTCCCAGTGCTGACGCCGGTTCTCCGCCGCGATCACGGCGATCCGCACCTCGTCGGGGGCGTGGAACGTGACCAGCTGCGCCAGGATCGACCGGGCCTCCGCGCGGGCGTCGTCCGCGGTGCCCGCCTTGCCCACCGGGCCGATCAGCACGTGCCAGAACGAGCGGAACGACACCGCGAGCGGCAACGCGTCGAGCGTCCCCTGCACCGTGATGAACCGGCGCAGCGCGTCCGCGCAGATCGGCTCCAGCTCGTCCACCGGCGCGGTGTCCGGCGCGACCAGCGGCGTCGAGAGCCGCTGCGCCCCGGAGCCGAGCCGCACCTGCGCGAAGTCGGCGTCCGTGGGCCTCCGCTCCCACAGCCGCTGCCCGCTGGTCACGATCGCCCACAGGTGCGCGGGCGCCGGATGCGACCACATCTGCGCGGTGTACTGCTGCTCCTGCGTCTCGCGGACCCTCGCGCGCACCTGGCTCAGGTAACGCAGATAGTCGCGGCGGGCGTCGGCCATCTTGCCCTTGCCCTGACCGCCCCTGCCCTTGGTCATCGACATGACGACGAAGCCGAGCGACGACAGCAGTGTCATGCCGCCCATCAGCTTCATCAGCATGTTCGTGCCGGGCATGAAGAAGAAGGCGACCGAGCCGACCCCCGCCAGCATCGGCAGCGCCTGCATCGCCGCGTCGCCCGCGCTCCCCTTCGCGGTCCGCGACAGCTCGGGCGGCGGCTCCAGATGGATTTCCCCCGACGGCACCTGCGGGGGATGCACCCGCGGCGGCCGCTTCACAATGACCGTGCTCAACCCGCAGCCCCTCCGTGTTCGATCGCTCGCCCGACGCGGCCCGGTCCCTGTGGCGCCACAGCCCCGCACCGTCCACGCCCGAAGCGCGCGCATGTGCTCCGACTTCGGAAAGCGCCCTCGACCGCCGTCGCCAGGGCGGTGTCGCGCTGCCCGAATACTAGTAGAGTGCTTCGCGCGCGAAATAGCCATGCGCGACGGGGACGAGGAGGGGCATTTCGTTGAGCAGCGTCGTGATGACAGGATTCTGCCGAATCACCGTAGTCGCGCCGAATATCCGGGTCGACGTCGCGCTGCCGGAGGACGTGCCGCTCGCCGAACTGCTGCCCGACGTGCTGCGCATGGCCGACCAGTGGCAGAGCGAGGGGGCGCACGCGGGGTTCGTGCTCGCCCGCCTCGACGGCTCAGAACTCGACACAGGGGTCTCCCTCGCCGCGCAGGGGGTGCGTAACGGGGACCTGCTATACCTGCGTCCGGCGACTGAGACGCTCCCGCCGCCGGTGTACGACGACGTGGTGGACGCGATCGCGAGCAGCGTCTCCGACAGCCGCCGGATGTGGGGCGGCCCGCACTTCCGGCGGGTCGGCCTGAGCGCGGGCGCAGTGCTGCTCGCCCTCGGTGCCTGGGTGCTGTGGACTGCGGGCAACCCGCACGGCATGCCCGCGTTCGTGGCCGGTCTCATGGCCCTGCTGCTTACTTTCGGCGGCGGCGTCCGCTCACGCGTATACGGCGACCACATCGGCGGCGCGGTCCTCGGCGGATGCGCCGTGCCCTACGCTTTTCTCGGCGGAATCGGCATCCTGCCGGTTGACGCTGGAGCCGGTCTGGGCCGTTCGCACTTCGTGGTCGGCTGCTGCGCGGTGCTCGTGATCTCCGCGATCGGCGCGATCATTCAGGAAGAGCACGACGAGCCGTACCTGGCCGCCGCCGTCGCGGCCGGCGCGGGCGCGATCGCCGGCGCGGCGGGCCTGGCGACCGGGGCCGACCCGGCCAAGCTCGCGGCCGGCGCCGGGACCGTCGCGCTCGCCGCCATCGGCTTCCTGCCCGGCCTCGCCCTGCGCCTCATGCGTTTCCCGATGCCGCAGCTGGTCGACGGCGCGCCGCAGGTCACCAGCGGTGCCCAGAAGGCGAGCCTGCCGCCCGGCAACGACGACCCGATCGACACCGCCGCGATCGAGCGGCGCACCCGGCGCGGGCACGAACTGCTCACCGGGCTGACCGCCGCCTGCATGCTGACCATCCTGCTCAGCTCGCTCACCCTGGCCTTCTCCACCGACGGCCGCGGCGGCGGCGTCTGGGCGCAGTGCCTGGCCGCCGTCCTCGGCCTGGCCGCGCTGTCCCGGGCCCGGCTGTTCCGGCGCGCGGGACAGGTCGGCACGCTGGTCTGGGGCGGCGCCGCGACGCTCGTGGTGCTGCTGGTCGGCGTCGGCATCCACGTGTCCGCCACTGCGCGGCAGACCTGGTTCTTCGGCGCGGTGTTGGCGGGCGGCCTGATCATGCTCGCGGTCGGGCTCGCCCTGCCGAACCGGTCGCTCTCGCCGCGCTGGGCCCGCACCGTCGACCTGCTCGACGGGCTGCTACTCGCCTCCGTCATCCCGGTCCTGCTCGGCGTGCTCGGTGTCTACGGGACCGTCCAGTCGGTCGGTCATTGAGCGCATCGAACGTCGGATAGACTTGACACATCCGACGGCTGGAGCTTGTCCGGCCGTCTCATGGGTTCATTCGCCTCCGTGACCTAGACCGGGGGCGCCCATACGAGTGAGCGAGAAGGAGCCGCCGATGTCCCTCGACGTCGCGACGAAGAAGCAGATCCTGGCCGAGTACGGCACCGCCGAGGGCGACACCGGCTCCCCCGAGGTCCAGGTCGCGCTGCTGACCAAGCGGATCAACGACCTGACCGAGCACCTGAAGGCGCACAAGCACGACCACCACTCCCGCCGCGGTATGTACCAGCTGGTGGGTAAGCGGCGGCGGCTGCTGAAGTACCTCGCCGCGAAGGACATCGAGCGCTACCGCTCGCTGATCGAGCGGCTTGGTCTGCGCCGATAGCGGCTGACTCACGGGAGCGGTGCCCGGCAGGATTCGGGCGCCGCTCCTTTGGCGTATCGCGCCCGGGGCCCTGGGCCGGCCGTTCGCCGTTGTGGTGTTTCGGGGCGCCAGGGCTGTGCTGCATGGGTTAGCGTGGCTATGGATAGCTAACTAAGTAAGGAAAGAGGGGCCCGCCCAAGGAGGGTGGGCCGCACGGCAGGAACGCGGCGTCCATCGCCGCAGAAAGAGGCCGATGCCGATCTTCGGTAGTGGCCGTCGGAGCCGCGGGAGACCCGCGGGCGCGCCGGCGGCTTCGATCGGAGACCGGTGTCCAACCTGAGGTCGCCGCTTCGGCGACGTCGCGTTCCGACGGACACGACAAGGAGGGCACCCGTGGAGGGTCCCAGCAGTTACACGACGGAAGCGGTCATCGACAACGGCCGCTTCGGCACCCGCACGGTCCGGTTCGAGACCGGGCGGCTGGCCCGGCAGGCGGCCGGGTCCGCGGTGGCATACCTCGACGGCGAGACGATGGTCCTCTCTGCGACGACCTACTCGAAGCACCCGAAGGACCAGCTCGACTTCTTCCCGCTGACCGTCGACGTCGAGGAGCGGATGTACGCGGCGGGCCGGATCCCCGGCTCCTTCTTCCGCCGCGAGGGCCGCCCGTCCGAGGACGCGATCCTCACCTGCCGGCTGATCGACCGGCCGCTGCGCCCCTCGTTCGCGAAGGGCCTGCGCAACGAGATCCAGATCGTGGCGACCATCATGGCGCTGCACCCGCAGCACCTCTACGACGTGGTCGCGATCAACGCCGCCTCCGCCTCCACCCAGCTGGCCGGGCTGCCCTTCTCCGGGCCGATCGGCGGCGTGCGGGTGGCGCTGATCGAGGGCCAGTGGGTCGCGTTCCCGACCCACGAAGAGCTCGGGGGCGCGGTCTTCGACATGGTCGTGGCCGGACGGGTGCTCGAGGACGGCGACGTGGCCATCATGATGGTCGAGGCCGAGGCCACCACGGCCACGATCGCGCTGGTCGCGGGCGGCGCCGTGGCGCCGACCGAGGAGGTCGTGGCCGAGGGACTCGAGGCCGCCAAGCCGTTCATCAAGACCCTGTGCGAGGCGCAGGCCGAGCTGGCCTCCAAGGCCGCCAAGCCGGTCGCCGAGTTCCCGCTGTTCCTGGACTACCAGCAGGACGTGTTCGACGCGGTCGCCGAGGCGGCCACCGCGGACCTGGCCGCCGCGCTGACCATCGCGGGCAAGCAGGAGCGCGAGGCCGAGACCGACCGGGTCAAGGCCGCCGTGGTCGAGAAGCTGGTCGGCCAGTTCGAGGGCCGGGAGAAGGAGATCCCCGGCGCCTTCCGCGCGCTGACCAAGAAGCTGGTGCGCGAGCGGATCATCCGCGACCGGGTCCGCATCGACGGGCGCGGCGTGGCCGACATCCGGGCACTGTCCGCAGAGGTCGAAGTCGTCCCGCGGGTGCACGGCTCGGCGCTGTTCGAGCGCGGCGAGACCCAGATCCTGGGCGTCACCACCCTCAACATGCTGCGGATGGAGCAGCAGCTGGACACCCTCGCGCCGGAGACGCGCAAGCGGTACATGCACAACTACAACTTCCCGCCGTACTCCACCGGCGAGACCGGCCGGGTCGGCTCGCCCAAGCGGCGCGAGATCGGCCACGGCGCGCTGGCCGAGCGGGCGCTGGTCCCGGTGCTGCCCGCCCGCGAGGACTTCCCCTACGCGATCCGGCAGGTCTCCGAGGCGCTCGGCTCCAACGGCTCCACCTCGATGGGCTCGGTCTGCGCCTCGACCATGTCGCTGCTGAACGCGGGCGTGCCGCTCAAGGCGCCGGTCGCGGGCATCGCGATGGGCCTGGTCTCGGCGGACGTCGACGGCAAGATCGAGTACGTCGCGCTGACCGACATCCTCGGCGCCGAGGACGCGTACGGCGACATGGACTTCAAGGTGGCCGGCACCAAGGAGTTCGTCACCGCGCTCCAGCTCGACACCAAGCTCGACGGCATCCCCGCCTCCGTGCTCGCCCAGGCGCTCAAGCAGGCCCGCGACGCGCGCCTGCACGTGCTCGAGGTGATGCTCGAGGCGATCGACGCGCCGGACGAGATGTCCGTCTACGCCCCGCGGATCATCACGGTGAAGATCCCGGTGGACAAGATCGGCGAGGTCATCGGCCCGAAGGGCAAGATGATCAACCAGATCCAGGAGGACACCGGCGCCGACATCACCATCGAGGACGACGGCACCATCTACATCGGCGCGGCCGACGGCCCGTCGGCGGAGGCGGCCCGGGTGACGATCAACCAGATCGCCAACCCGACCATGCCCGAGGTCGGCGAGCGCTACCTCGGCACGGTCGTGAAGACCACCACCTTCGGCGCGTTCGTCTCGCTGATGCCCGGCAAGGACGGCCTGCTGCACGTCTCGCAGCTGCGCAAGATCGCCGGCGGCAAGCGGGTGGAGAACGTCGAGGACGTGGTCAAGGTCGGCGACAAGCTGCAGGTGGAGATCGCCGAGATCGACCAGCGCGGCAAGCTCTCGCTCATCCCGGTGGTCGAGACCCCCGCCGAGGGCGAGGCGCCGGCGGCCTCGCCCGACGCGACGCCCGAGGCTTGATCCACCGAGCCGCTCCATGACCGATCGAGTCTCCTTCTCCGGTGCCGGGGAGCAGGCCCCCGGCACCACCGAGACCCTGCCGTCCACCGAGACGCTGCTACCCGGGTCGGCCGGTGCGGGCGCGCTGCGCCGCACCGTGCTGCCCGGGGGCGTGCGGGTCATCACCGAGGCGATGCCCTCGGTCCGTTCGGCGACCCTCGGGGTGTGGGTCGGCGTCGGCTCGCGGGACGAGGGCCCGCAGACCGCCGGCGCCAGCCACTTCCTCGAGCACCTGCTGTTCAAGGGCACGGCCCGGCGGTCCGCGCTGGACATCTCCGCCTCCATCGAAGCCGTCGGCGGCGAGATCAACGCGTTCACCACGAAGGAATACACCTGTTACTACGCGCGGGTGCTCGACGCCGACCTGCCGCTGGCGGCCGACGTGATCACCGACGTGGTGTCCTCGGCGCTGATCCGGCCGCAGGACGTCGAGTCGGAGCGCGGGGTGATCCTCGAGGAGATCGCGATGGCCGAGGACGACCCCGGCGACGTGGTGCACGACGAGTTCGCCCTCGCCCTGTTCGGCGACACCCCGCTCGGCCGCCCGATCGCCGGGACCGCCGCCTCGGTCAAGGGCCTGACCAGGGACCAGATCGCCGAGCACTACCACCGCCACTACGCGGGGCCCAACCTGGTGGTCGCGGCGGCCGGCAACCTCGAGCACGACCGCGTCGTCGAGCTCGTCTACGAGGGCCTGAGCCGCGGCGCCGCAGCCTCACACCTGAGCCTTGAAGGCGCGGTGGCGCCGTACGGGCCGCGCCAGCTGACGAGCGCACCGCCCTCGGGCACCGCGACACGCCTGATCAACCGCAAGACCGAGCAGGCGCACGTCGTGTTCGGCGTTCCCGGGGTGCACCGGACCGACGACCGGCGCTGGGCCCTCGGCGTGCTGGCGGCCGTCCTGGGCGGCGGCATGTCCTCGCGCCTCTTCCAGGAAGTACGGGAGAAGCGCGGCCTGGCCTACTCCGTGTACAGCTACGCCTCGCAGTACGCGGACGCCGGCTGCTTCGGCGTCTACGCCGGCTGCCAGCCCAAGCGACTGCGCGAGGTGCTGGGCCTGTGCCGCGCCGAGATCGAGAAGCTGGTCGAGGACGGCATCACCTCGGACGAGCTCGCCCTCGGCATCGGACAGCTGCGCGGCGGCATGGTGCTGGGCCTGGAGGACACCGGGTCGCGGATGAGCCGGATCGGCAAGGGCGAGCTGGTATACGGCGAGCACCTCTCGGTGGATGCCGTGCTCGACCTGATCTCCGGGGTCACGCTGGACGAGGTGCGTGCCGTGGCGGGGCAACTGCTGACGGCCGCTCCGGCGTTCGCTGTGATCGGGCCTTACAAGGACCCCTCCGCGTTCGCAGGGTAGGGGTAAGGGGCGTAGGAAGCCCGGGACGTAAGCGCCCGGGCTGGAGATCGACTGGGTAGGACGCAACGTGATCAAAGTAGCCGTGTTCGGCGCCGCCGGCCGGATGGGCAACCAGGTCTGCGAGGCGATCGAGGCCGCCGACGGGCTCACCGTAGCCGCCCGGATCGACCTGCACGACGACCCGAAGCTCGCCGTCGAGGCGGGCGCGACGGTCGCGGTCGACTTCACCCACCCCGGCGCGGTGATGGGCAACCTCGAGTTCTGCGTGCGCAACGGCATCCACGCCGTCGTCGGCACCAGCGGCTTCACCCCGGACCGGCTGGACACCGTGCGCGGCTGGCTCGCCGAGGCGCCGGCCGGCACCGGCGTGCTGATCGCCCCGAACTTCTCGCTCGGCGCCGTGCTGATGATGAAGTTCGCCGCGCGGGCCGCGCCGTACTTCGAGTCGGTCGAGGTGATCGAGCTGCACCACCCCGACAAGGCGGACGCGCCTAGCGGCACCGCGCTCCGCACCGCGCAGCTGATCGCCGAGGCCCGTGCCGCCGCGAACAGTGCCCCGCTGCCCGACGCGACCGTGGAGGACGCCGACCACCACCGCGGCGGGACCGTCGAGGGCATCCCCGTGCACTCGGTCCGGCTGCGCGGTCTGATCGCCCATCAGGAGGTCCTGCTCGGCGGCCGAGGCGAGACGCTGACCATCCGGCACGACTCGCTCGACCGGGTGTCGTTCATGCCCGGCGTGGTGCTGGCCGTGCGGCAGGTCGCCGACCACCCGGGGCTGACTCTCGGCCTTGAGCACTATCTGGACCTGTGATGCGCGCCCGGACGGCCGCGTTCCTCCTCGGCGCGGTCCTGGTCTTCTATCTGGCCCTGTGCCTGTGGAAGGGCATCCTCGCCCTCTATGACGCCGTCCACCTGCACTCGGCGCTGTCCGGAGCGTTCGGCGTCGGATTGCTGGTGTTCGGCTTCCTGGGCGGCTGGTTCCTGGTGCGCGAGATCCAGTTCGGCTTCGCCACCGAGCGGCTGGCGGTCACCCTCGACGACGCCCACGAGTCGGGCCAGGAGGAGATCGACGCGCTGCCCAGGTCGCCGGGCGGCCGGATCGACCGCGCCGCGGCGGACGGACTGTTCGCCCGGCGCAAGGCCGAGACCGAGGCCGCGCCCGGCGACTGGCGCACCTGGTACCGGCTCGCCACCGCCTACTCGGCGGCGAAGGACAAATCGCGCGCCAGAGCCGCCATGCGCCACGCAATCCGCCTGGCCCGGCAGCCGTAGCTCGTAATCACTGCACGGAGGATTCCCCACCCGCCTCCTCGCTTCGCTCCGGGGGCGTGTCGGGCTTGGCTGTGCTCAGGTCGCGTCGACCGGTGTGGTCTGTGCCGCGCGTGCTCCGTCCTCGCTCCGCTCGGCCGTCCGCTCGCGGTGACGCTTCGCTTGCGCCTGCGGCTGGCCCGGCGTCCGCCGGAACTGAGCTCCCGTTCACCCAACCCTCCGCTCCCGCGGCCCGAGGGGCCGCTACGCGGACTGGACGCGCCGCCCGGCTCCTCGCGTCGGGCCTGGCGGCCCTCCGCTCCGGGGCCGGGCGGCGCTGGATCGTGCGCTTACGTCCCGCTTTCAGAGCGCGGTTCGGCGGCGGATTTCTTCAGTGAAGTTGGGCACGCCGCAGCGTTCGAGGCGGGCTAGCAGTCCGCTCAGGTCCATCGGAGGCTTGCGGAACCGGCTTGCTTGCCGCCGCAGGGCCGCGAGGACCGTCGCTGGCGCGAGGTCGAGCTGATCAAGGAGGAAAGCGTCGGGATGCACGGCTTCGATGTTGAGCGGTTCGAGGCGTGCCGTGGGAAAGTCGACGAGATTGAAGGTCACGATCGACTGCGCGCCGCCTGCGATCGCCGCCGCGAGCACGTGCGTGTCGTCGGGATCGGGAAGATCGAGCCCGTGACAAGCGGTTCCCAATCCTCGACCATCGCGTCGTCGAACGCGGTATTCATGAGGAGCAGAGTTCGATCGAAGGCGTCGGCGTCGACTTCGCGTTTGGCAAGCACGT
Source organism: Actinocrinis sp. (assembly GCF_035938995.1). Classification (GTDB taxonomy): domain Bacteria; phylum Actinomycetota; class Actinomycetes; order Streptomycetales; family Catenulisporaceae; genus DASZGI01. Next base: position 69,952 of record NZ_DASZGI010000100.1, on the reverse strand, counting down.
TGCGGCGGACCTCGGCGAGGATCGCCGCGGACCACAGCGGGCGAAAAAGCTCCTGCTCGGCAAGCGTGAGCACGGTGTCGCGAAGGAAGTTCGGAAACAGGACGCACGCGTCAAGCACGGCTGCGAACACGGTCACCGTGTTTCGGTGTCGGACTCGTCGCGGTAGAGCCCGAGTTCCTCGGTTTGCCGCACGAGTTCGTCAAGCGACTCCTTGCGCTCGCTCCTGCGCCGATCCTGATAGTCGAGCAGATCGTCCAGCCGGATGCGGCGGTGGCGCCCGGGCAGTTCGAAGGGGATCTTTCCCTCTTCGAGCAGCTTAATCAGCGTGGGCCGGCTAACACCGAGCAGTTCGGCGGCTTCCTGAGTGGTCAACCGCTGCGCAAGGGGCGCGATGGTGATTGCGCGGCCCGCTCGCATGGCGGCAATGACTTGCGCGAGGACATCGAGCAAAGCCGGTGGCAGGTGGACCATCGAGCCGTCGCGCGCGATGAGTGCGAGTGTCGCGGGCGTCTCCGTCAGGAGGGCGGCGATCTCGTCCAGCTCATGCTGTTCGCCGGGGTCTGTCGGAGGCAGGACTGGTCGCTCAGCCATGACTGTCATCGTGACTCGCCTCCGCCTTCGTGGGGGGACCCGTAAGGGCATGATCGCGCCAAATCGAAAGAATCGCAAGTTTGATCGTTAGTGTAATCGCGGAAGCTGCCAGCCCGCCGCGACCAGAACGATCCAGCGCCGCCAGGCCCTCCGCTCCGGGGCCGGGCGGCGCGTCCAGTCCGCATAGCGGCCCCTCGGGCCGCGGAGCGGAGGGTTGGGTGGGCGGGAGCTCAGTTCCGGCGGACGCCGGGCCAGCCGCAGGCGCAAGCGAAGCGTCACCGCGAGCGGACGGCCGAGCGGAGCGAGGACGGGAGCGCGTGGGACTGACCGTGCAGCGTCAGACCTCGACGACGACCGGCACGATCATCGGCCGGCGGCGGAACGTATCCGACACCCACTTGCCGACCGTGCGCCGCACCAGCTGCTGAAGCTGGTACGCGTCGCCGACGCCGTCCGCGGCGGCCTGCGCCAGCGCCTCCTCGATCAGTGGGGTGACCGCGGCCAGCCGGTCGTCGTCGATCCCGGCGCCCCGGGACTGCACCTGCAGACCGCCGCTGACCTTGCCGGTGTCCGCGTCGACCACCACGAACACCGAGATGAAGCCCTCCTCGCCGAGGATCCGCCGGTCCTTCAGGCTCGCCTCGGTCACGTCGCCGACCGACAGCCCGTCCACGTACACGTAGCCGCACGGCACCTTGCCGCTGATCCGCGCGACCCCGTCGACCAGGTCCACCGCGACGCCGTCCTCGGCGATCACGATCCGGTCCGCCGGGACGCCGGTCAGCTGGGCCAGCTCCCCGTTCGCCCGCAGGTGGCGCCACTCACCGTGCACCGGCATGACGTTGCGCGGCCGGGCCAGGTTGTAGAAGTAGAGCAGCTCGCCGGCCGAGGCGTGGCCCGAGACGTGCACCTTCGCGTTGCCCTTGTGCACCACCTTCGCGCCCCACCGGGTCAGGCCGTTGATGACCCGGTAGACGGCCGTCTCGTTGCCCGGGATCAGCGAGGACGCCAGGATCACCGTGTCGTCCTCGACGATCCGGATCTGGTGGTCGCGGTTGGCCATCCGGGACAGCGCCGCCATCGGCTCCCCCTGGGAGCCGGTGCACACCAGCACGACCTGTTCGGGGGCGTAATCGTCGAGCGCCCGCGCGTCGACCATCAGCCCGTCCGGAACCCTCAGATAGCCGAGGTCGCGCGCGACCCCCATGTTGCGCACCATCGAGCGGCCGACAAAGGCCACCTTGCGCCGGTTCTTGGCGGCGATGTCCAACACCTGCTGGATGCGGTGCACGTGGCTGGCGAAGGAGGCCACGATGATCCGCCGGGTGGCCTGGGCGAACGCCCGCTCCAGTGCCGGGGCGATCTCCCGCTCGCTGGGCACGAAGCCGGGCACCTCGGCGTTGGTGGAGTCGGCCAGCACCAGGTCGATCCCGCGCTCGCCGAGCTTGGCGATCCCGGTCAGGTCGGTCAGCCGGCCGTCCAGAGGCAGCTGGTCCATCTTGAAGTCGCCGGTGTGCAGCACCGTCCCGGCGCCGGTCTCGATCACCACCGCGAGCGCGTCCGGGATCGAGTGGTTGACCGCGAGGAAGGAGCAGTCGAACGGGCCGATCCGCTCGGTCTCGCCCTCCTTGACCTCGAGCGTGTACGGCCGGATGCGGTGCTCGGCGAGCTTGGCCTCGATCAGCGCGAGGGTGAGCTGCGAGCCCACCAGCGGGATGTCGGCGCGCTCCCGCAGCAGGTACGGCACCGCGCCGATGTGGTCCTCGTGGCCGTGCGTCAGGACCACCGCGACCACGTCGTCGTACCGGTCCCGGATCGAGGTGAAGTCCGGCAGGATCAGGTCCACGCCGGGTTGATCGGGCTCGGGGAAGAGCACCCCGCAGTCGACGATCAGGAGCTTGCCGGCGTACTCGAAGACGGTCATGTTCCGGCCGATCTCGCCGAGCCCGCCGAGCGGGGTGATACGCAGCGCGCCTTCCGGCAGCTCCGGCGGTTGCCCCAGATCGGGATGCGGGTGGCTCATCAAGCGGCTCCAGTTCGCGGTCGCGTCGTTCATCCGCGCGGCGCACGCCGTCCGGGTCGTGTGCCCGGTGCGGTGCCCCGCGCCGTGGTCGGCTGTGGTGGATTTGGTTGTGGTGGATCAGTCAGGGGGTCGGGCTGGACGGGGGTCTGGTCGGTGGTACGGGTGGTGCCGAGCTCGGGTGCGGCCGCCTTGGGCGTGGCTGGGCGGCTGTCAGAGGGCGATACCGCTGTCCGCCAAGTCCTGCCGCAGAACCTCCAGTTGCTGCTCCGTGAGGTCCACCAGCGGGAGGCGCACCGGGCCGCTCGGCAGGCCGAGCCGGCGCAGCGCCGCCTTCGTGGTGATTACCCCCTGGGTGCGGAAAATACCGGTGAAGACCGGCAGCAGCGACCGGTGGATGTCACGGGCCTTGCCTGCCTCGCCGGCGAAGTAGGCGTCGAACATCGCCCGCAGATCGGCCGCGACCAGGTGGCTCGCCACCGACACGCAGCCGACTGCGCCGATCGACAGCAGTGGCAGGTTCAGAATGTCGTCGCCCGAGTAGTAGGCCAGGTCGGTGCGCGCCATCACCCAACTGGACGCGCCGAGGTCTGCCTTGGCGTCCTTGACCGCCACGATCCGGTCGTGCTCGGCGAGCCGCACCAGCGTCTCCGACTCGATCGGGGTGGCCGTGCGCCCCGGGATGTCGTAGACCATCACCGGAAGGCCGGTGGCGTCGGCGATGGCGGTGAAGTGGCGGTACACGCCCTCCTGGGGCGGCTTCGAGTAGTAGGGCGTCACCGCGAGCAGTCCCTCGGCCCCGGCCCGCTCGGCGGCGACCGCCTGGGCCACCGAGTGGCGGGTGTCGTTCGTGCCCGCCCCGGCGATCACGTGCGCCCGGTCCCCGACCGCCTCCACCACCGCGCGGATGAGCGCGGTCTTCTCCTCGTCCGTCGTGGTCGGCGACTCCCCGGTGGTGCCGCTGAGCACGAGGCCGTCGCAGCCGGCCTCGATCAGGTGCGCGGCCAGCCGCTGGGCGCCGTCGAGGTCGAGATCGCCGTCGGCGGTGAACGGGGTGACCATCGCGGTCAGGATGCGGCCGAACGGCGCTTGGGGCGAGGACATGCTGGAGGCCATGGGATAAAGCTACCGGGCGGTGGTGACCCGCGTCAGGTCCAGTGCCCGCGCCCTGTGGATAAACCCGTGCCAGCCACCACCGCGCGCCGCTAAGTCAGCAGGGCCGGTGGGGCTCTCCGGCACCCGTCCACCGGGTCGGCTCACAAGCCCGGACCGACCGTGGAAGGATCCCGTCGCCTCCTGCTCGGGGGTCCAGGAGGCGACGGGATCCGCTATGACTATCGACGATCCACGACGGAAGACACGGCGCTGGGCACTGTTTTCATCCGATTGGGTGGTGGTCGCACCAGTTCGGGCGGTGCGCGGCGGCGAGGCCGCTCCCCTCCCGCCGGTTACGGAGCGACCCGGCCGTTCCGGTTGAACGCGGCATGAGTGAGCGGCATCTCCCGCGCGAAGAACTCCTCCATCCGCTCGGCCACCATCTCGATCTCCCGCTGCGGGAACGAGGGGAACGCCGAGTCCTCCCGCTTGGTGCGCAGCGACAGGAAGTGCATCAGGGCCCGCGCGTTGCAGGTCGCGTACATGGAGGAGAAGATCGACACCGGCAGTACGCCGCGGGCGACCTCGCGGGCGACTCCGGCCTCGAGCATCTCCAGGTACGCGCGGTACGCCTCGAAGCACACCCGGCGCGTCGCCTCGTCCACCAGCTTGTGCTGCTCCGGCGTGCCGTCGACGAACACGTACCGGCCCGGCTTGCCCTCCTGCACCAGCTTGCGCTCGGGGCCGGGCACGTAGAACACCGGCTCCAACCGGCGGTAGCGCCCGCTCTCCTCGTTGTAGCTGAAGGTCCGGTGGCGATGGAACTCCCGGAACACGAAGATCGGCGCGGAGACGAAGAAGGTGAACCGGTTGTGCTCGAACGGGCTGCCGTGCCGGTCCCGCATCAGGAAGTTGATCAGCCCGGCCGAGCCCGAGGCGTCCGCGCCGACCTGGTCCAGGGACTGCTCGCCAGTAGTGGACACCCGGGCGGCGAACAGCACATCCGAATCGCGGGCCTGGGCTTTGACCAGTTCGACGGTGACGTCCGAGCGGAAGCGCACGTCCTCCAACGGGGCGTTCGCGGCCTCGGAGGACGGCTGGGCTGATTCGGTCACGGCGCTGCTCCCTCGTTCCCGGTGCGGGACCGGCCCGCGATCGGCCGGTCCGCGCAAGCGTATCGGGAGGGACTGACGCCGCCCGGTCCCCGGCTGCGGCGCGTCAGGGAGAGCGAGAGCGCGTCAGGCGGTGAGGTTGGTGAGCGTGGCCACGTCGAGCGGGCCGTTGATGGTGCCCGCCGAGTCCATCAGCCGGTTCACGATCTCCAGCTTGGCCGGCAGCACCACGGTGGGGTAGGTGCCCAGCTGCATCGCCGTGGTCACCAGCGGGTCGTTGCCGGCCGCCGTGCCCAGCGCGGTCTCCACCGCGATCCGCTGCCCGCCGGTCGCCTGCAGCTTGGCCATCACCGCGGCGAAGATCGCCGTGGTGCGCGGGTACCTGGTCACGAAGTCGGTGGTGGCGAAGTAGCCGTCCACCGGCATGTCGGCGGCGTTGCCGCTGGCCAGATCCGCCGCCACGCGCAGGCTCGCGTCGATCTCGCCCGCGGTCACGTACGGCTCCTGCAAGGCCCCAGCGGTGATCTGCCCGCTCGCCACGGCCTTGATGACGGTGGTCGGGTCGCCGAGGTTCACGATCCCCGCGCAGTTGCCGATCGCGACCGGCGTGCTCTGCGACTGGAGCCAGTTCGACAGCGCCAGGTACTCGGTGCTGTAGTAGCTGCTCACCCCGATCGTGTAGCCGCTCTTGCAGAAGTCGCGGCCGTTCTGCAACGGGAGGTTCGGCGCCACGCCGCCCTTGCGCACCACGAGCGCGATCGTGTCCGGCGCGGCGTCGTATGCCTCGCTGACGATGCGCATCTGGTTCTTCGCGGTGAGGTCCTGGCTGGCGTTGCCGTCGCCGCTGAGGAACTGCGAGTACTCGCCGTAAGCGATGTCGATCTTGTTCTGCGCCAGCGCGGCGAGCTCGTCGGACTCGCTGGCGAACTTCTGCTCGGTGATCGCCAGGCCCGCGTCGCTGAAGCTGTGGTACGACGGCGAGATCCCGATCTCGAACGGCACCACGCCCACCGAGTCCACCACCCCGACCCGCAGGTTGGTGGTGTCGGGGCTGCCGAGGCCGCTCGAGCCTCCGCTGCACGCGGTCGCCGAAACCGCCACGGACGCTGCGGCCACGCCCAGCGCGAGCCCGGTCAGAAGGCGCCGCCGTCGGGCGGTCCGGCGCGGGTGGGACATGGGGCTACCTCTCGGGACGTTCAGACGCCTGCGGCGCAATGCTAATCGACCTCAATGCCCGCGACGAATGGGGTGTCGGCGATATCCTGCGACGCCGGGGATTCAAGTTCACCGAAGCGTGCGGAAAGCCGGGCGCGAGGCCCGCGACTACGCTTCGCGGTCCTACGAGCACGGACCGTAGAAGATCGCATCTTCCCTGCTCAGTCGCGGGTTCGGCGACGTGGCGGCAGTTTGACAGCGGAGGGGGGCAATGCGCCAGCCGCGGTACCAAATTTTTCCGAAATTCGGTCCGGTACCTCCCGTTTTGCCCAAGATATTCACCGGCATGTCGTCGATTCCTCCTACCCTCGTCTTGGCCTCAGTACCAGAGCTGTGCTGGAATGCGTTTCCTGAACGGACCGCCGGGCGAGCCCGTCGCGGTCGACCGACGCCGACCGCTGAGCGCGTCCACCGAAACGCCGCCCGGCGCGCCGGCTACCGGTACGTAAAACCGCGACGCGCGCAGTAAGTGCGGCCACGAACTTGGTGAGGGCAAGTGCAGACACGTCCCGTGACCCCGCGCCGCGACGCGGCCCAGGCGGGGGCGCGCGCGGGCCGGCCGGGCGGCTCGGACCGCCGTCGGCCCACACAGCCCGCGGATCCGGCCCCGGCGGCGCCCCCCGCCAAGAACCCGGGCCTGTTGTCGCTGCGCAGCTGGCGGGTGCGCAACCGGCTGACGCTGCTCGTGCTGCTGCCGCTGATCGCGGCGATCTCGCTGGCCGCCGCGCGTATCAGCACGCTGTACCAGGACCGGCAGCACTTCCAGAACGTCCAGTTCCAGGCGAAGACCGCGGAGACCGTCGAAGGGCTGCTGCTGGTCCTCCAGCAGGAGCGGGACGCCGCCACGGTGTGCCTGGCGGTGATGAGCCCGTGCAACATGGCCGCGGCCGGGAACAACGCCGACGACCAGGCGCTGGTCACCGCGTTCACCACGGCGACCCAGGCGTCGCTGACCGTGCAGGACCAGCTGCGCTCCGCCGCCCTCCAGGTGATCAACGGCAGCTCCTACTCCCCGGTGCTGCGTGCGCTGTCCGCCGAGGCCGACGGCCGCGCGGTCACCGACCTGCCCTCGATCCGCATCGTCGTGACGCAGAAGGCGGTCCCGTTCACCGTCGCCTATAGCACCTACACCAGCATCATCGACGACCTGCTCTTGGTGCTCGACGCGGGCACCGCAGGCACCTCGGACGCGACCGTGTCCCAGGACGGCGCCACGGTCGGCGCGATCGCGAACATGATCGAGGCGCAAGCGATCGGCCAGGTGTTCACCGAGCAGGTGCTCGCGGCTCAGGGCCCGCTTCAAGAGCAGCCGCTCCAGCAGCAGCAGATCGCCGGCCTGAACCAGGCGATCGCCGCGGAGACCGCCGCGCAGAGCTCGTTCGAGAAGTCCGCGACCCCCTCGCTGCTGCAGTCGTTCCAGGCGACCGTCTCGGGGCCGGAGGTCGCCTCCGCCCAGGGCGCCCTCACCACGGCGCTCCAGGTCCTCCAGGGCCAGCTGCGCTACGGCCAGAGCCAGTTCCCGAGCAACGCCACCGTCGTGCGGGACGAGTCGCTTCCGGTCGCGATCGGCGATATGCGCACGGTCCAGGCCACCGCGACCCAGCAGATGGAGGCGGACACCCAGTCCCTGCTGAACGGCGCGCAGTCGGACCTGTACAAGAACGCCGCGATGATCATCCTGGCGTTGATCCTGTCCTTCGTCGGCATCGTGCTCGTCGCCCGCTCGCTGGTCGGCCCGCTGCAGGCGCTGCGCACCGGCGCCCTGGACATCGCGGCCAACCGGCTTCCCGAGATAGTCCGCCGCCTGCGCGACGCGGACGCCTCCTTCGACGCCGAGTCCGCGGTCGATCCGATCCCCATCACCTCGAACGACGAGATCGGGCAGGTGGCCCGGGCGTTCGACGAGGTCCACATGCAGGCCGTCCGGCTGGCGTCCGAGCAGGCGCTGCTGCGGTCGAACGTCAATTCGATGTTCGTCAACCTCTCCCGCCGCTCGCAGTCGCTGGTCCAGCGCCAGCTGCGGCTTATCGACGAACTGGAGAACAGCGAGCAGGACCCGGACCAGCTGGCGAACCTGTTCAAGCTGGACCACCTGGCCACGCGCATGCGGCGCAACGGGGAGAACCTGCTGGTCCTCGCGGGCGAGGAGCCGGGTCGCAAGTGGAGCCAGGCGGTGCGCCTGCTGGACGTCATGCGGGCCGGCGCCTCCGAGGTGGAGCAGTACGAGCGGGTCGCCCTGCGCGACCTGCCCGACGTCAACGTGCTTGGCCGGGTCGTCAACGACCTGGTCCACCTGGTCGCCGAGCTGCTGGAGAACGCGACCTCGTTCTCCGCGCCGGAGACCAAGGTCTCGGTCACCGCGAACATGCTCAACACCGGCGGCGTCATGCTCGAGATCGAGGATGCCGGCATCGGGATGACCCCGGAGGAGCTGGACGACGCCAACGAGCGGCTGGCCAACCCGCCGGTCATCGACGTCGCCATCTCCCGCCGCATGGGCCTGTACGTGGTCGGCCGGCTGGCCACCCGGCACGGCATCCAGGTGCGGCTGCGGCGCTCGGCGGGCGGCGGCATCACCGCGCTCGTGCTGGTGCCCAGCACCCTGCTGGCCGGCGCCGAGGGCGAGCAGCAGGCGCCGACCCCGGAGCTGTCGGCGACCGGCGCCCGCTCGCTCGGCGCCCTGCCCCGGCGGCCCGGCGGCCAGCTCGGCTTCCCGGCCCAGCCGGACAGTCCCGAATCCGGCGCGCCCGGGGACCGCGGTGTGTTCCCCAGCGAGGGCTCGGCCGCCCCGCCGTACCGCGGCGCGGCCCCGGCGGCGCTGTCCAACGGCGACCAGTTCGCCGACCTGCCCACGCTCGGCCCGGCGCCGACCCCGACCCGGCCGATCGGCCCGGGCGAGGAGCTGCCGCGCCGTCAGGACCCGGCGTCCCGCGGCGAAGGCGCGCTCAACGAGGCCGGGCCCGGCGGACCGCCGAACATCCCCGGCGCCCGCACGCCGTTCGAGGACCGCGACCGGCCGCCGTTCGGCCACGACCCAGCGCCCACCGGCCCGATGCCGGCCGTGCCGCCGCTGCCGCTGAGCCCGGACTTCCCGACCGGCGAGTTCCCGATCCCGGACTTCCCGCCGTTCCCCGGCCCGGGCGCCGACGACGCGCTCGGCTCGAGCGGGCGGTTCCAGACGCCCGGTGCGGGCCGGCCGGAGCCGGGCCGCACGCCGCCGCCGGGACCCGGGGCGCCCGCCCAGTTCAACGCCCCCGGCCCGCGGCCCGGCGAGCCGCGACCCGACGCCGGCCGACCCGAGCCTGGCCGAGGCGATCTGGGCCGAAGCGACCCCGGCCGCATCGACACGGGCCGCATCGACCCCGCCCAGCCGGGCGCCGGCCGGGCCGACACCGGGCAGATGCCGCGGATCCAGGACCCCTCCGGGTCCGGCCAGTTCCCGCTGCCGCCCGTGCGCGGTCCCGAGCCGTCCGCCCCGCCGCAGCCTCCGGCACCGTTCCAGCCCCCGGTCGCGCCGCAACCCGCGGCGTCGCTCCTGCCCCCGCCGTCGGCGCCGCAGCTGCCCCCGGCCGCGCCGCCCGGGCCCACCGCGGTGGAGCGGCTGTTCGCCCAGGACCCGCTGCCCCCGGCCCCGGTCACCGACGAGCGGCTGCCGATCTTCGAGGCGATGGAGTCCGAGTGGTTCCGCCGCCGCGACGAGGCCCGCGCCCAGGCCGCCATGGCCCGGCCCGTCACCCCGACCCTGGGGGCCGCGCCGACCACCACCCCCGGTCCCGTCCGTCAGACTGCTGCGCCGCCGGCCGCCCCGGCTCCGGTAGCACCCGTGGCGCCCAGGCCGCCGGTGTCCGGGCCCTCCGAGGCCAAGCCGCCGACGACTCAGCCTCCTGTGTCCCCACCGCCTGTGTCCGCACCACCCGTGCCTGCACCGCCTGTGTCCCGACCCCCGGCGTCTCAACCAGCTGCGTCTCAACCCCCTGCACCCCAACCCTCTGTGCCCCGGTCCCCGGTGAGCGGTCCGCCGCCCACCCCGGCACCCGCGGCTCCGGCCCCGGCCGCGCAGACGCCCCCGCCGGCGTCCCCGGCCGCTCCGGTGCGGCCCACGGTCATCCCCGTGCAGCCGCTGCCGACGGCGCCCGCCCCCGAGCCGCTGACCGCGAACTCCGGAGGAGTCAAGCACATGGACAACGCCGGATCCTGGTCGTCGCCGGGAGACGAGGGGTGGAAGGCGGCCCAGGCGGCGGCCAAGCCGGTCGCGGCCGGGCTGACGCAGAAGGGTCTGCCGAAGCGGGTGCCCAGGTCCAACCTGGTGCCCGGCTCGGCGGGCGGCTCCGGCGCGGCGAAGGCGGCGCCCCCGCCGATCCCGCCGCGCTCGGCGGATGCGGTGCGCGGCCGGCTCTCCAGCTTCCATCAGGGGCTGCGGCAGGGGCGCGACGCGGCGTCGTCCGGCGAGCCCGAAGCGGGCAAGGACAAGGGCGCTGCCGGATCCGACGGGAAGGGCGCATGATGTTTGCGTCCCCCCGCGTCCGCGGCTCGTTCCGCACCCCCGCTGAGGGAGCCACCACCGTACCGACGTTCCCTTTGGAAGGGGATGCACTGTGAGCGAGCTGAGCCAGGCGGCGCAGAACCTCAACTGGCTGATCACTAATTTCGTCGACCGGGTACCGGGGGTGGCGCACACGGTCGTGGTCTCGGCTGACGGCCTGCTGCTCGCGGTCTCCAACGGATTCCCCCGGGATCGGGCCGACCAGCTGGCCGCGGTCGCCTCGGGTCTGTCCAGCCTCACCCAGGGCGCGGCCCGGATCTTCGAGGGCGGCGCGGTCACCCAGACCGTCGTGGAGATGGTCCGCGGCTTCCTGTTCGTGATGGCGATCAGCGATGGTTCGGTGCTGGCCGTGCTCGCGTCCTCGGACTGCGACATGGGACTCATCGGCTACGAGATGGCGTTGCTCGTTGAGCGGGCGGGCGACGTCCTCACTCCGGCTTTGCGTGCCGAACTGCAGAACGCGCTGCCCCGGTAGTCTGCGGCCGGGCCCCGCACCGCGAAGGGGCCCACCGCCCGCCACCGCCCGGCCGGCGGCGCACGAGAATCCGCGTGAAGGACGGTTTCATTGAGTTCAGGACACGATTCGTCACCGCTCGTGCGCCCGTACGCCATGACCGGCGGCCGGACCCGGGCGCGCTACCAACTGGCCATCGAGGCGCTGGTGTCGACCACGCCGCGCGGCCGGACCTCGGGCTTCGGTCTGATGCCCGAACACCAGCGGATCTGCGACCTGTGCGTCGAGGTCAAGTCGCTCGCGGAGATCGCCGCGCTCATGCGGATGCCGCTCGGCGTGGCCCGCGTGATGGTCGGCGACATGGCTGAGGCCGGCCTCATCGCGGTCCACCAGTCGAACACCACCGAGGGCAAGCCGGACCTCGCGCTTCTGGAAAGGGTGCTCATTGGACTTCGCAACCTCTAGCCCGCCCGAGCGGACCGCGGGGCCGACGACTTCTGTCAAGATCGTCGTCGCCGGGGGCTTCGGGGTGGGGAAGACCACGTTCGTCGGCGCGGTCTCGGAGATCAATCCGCTGACGACTGAGGCGGTCATGACCGCCGCCAGCGACGGCATCGACGACCTGTCGAAGGTGCCGGACAAGACCACCACCACGGTGGCTATGGACTTCGGCCGGGTCTCGCTCGACCGCGAGCTGATCCTGTATCTGTTCGGCACCCCCGGACAGAACCGGTTCTGGTTCATGTGGGACGACCTGACCCGCGGCGCCATCGGCGCGGTGGTGCTGGTGGACACCCGGCGGCTGGCCGACTGCTTCGCGGCGATCGACTACTTCGAGGACGCCGGTCTGCCGTACATAGTGGCGCTGAACTGTTTCGACGGTCATCTGAGTCACAACGTGGAGGACGTGCGCGAAGCGTTGTCGATACCCGGCGACGTGCCGATCGTCACCTGCGACGCCCGTTCGCGGGAGTCGACGAAGCTCACCCTGATCCGGCTGGTCGAGCACGCGATGAGCCGGTTCGCCGCAATGCGTTAAGCCCCGGGCGCGGTGTTAGGCGGGCGCCTCGGACCCGGTCCGGGTTTCGGGGCGGCTGTCGCCCGCGCGGGAGGGAAGGAGCCTTGCGCTTCGCACCTGCCGCGCGGATTTGGCTCCGCCGCCCGGGGCCGTTTTGCGCCCGGAATCCGCGATCAGCCCGGCGTCCGCAATCATGCGTTCGGACGCATTAGCCCCCGCCCGGATGGCGTCGGGCCGCCGCTTGTGGTGTGTTCGATGTATGTCCTCCGCGCGAACTGACCCGGTGATGGTGCCCGGGGAAGAGACCCACTTCGGATACGTGGTCTTCATCGCCGCAGCGGCAGCGATGGGCGGCTTCCTCTTCGGCTATGACAGTGCCGTGATCAACGGCGCGGTGACCGGGATCCAGAAGCACTTCGCGGTCGGCTCCAGCCAGACCGGGTTCGCGGTCGCGGCGGCGCTGCTCGGTTCGGCGGCGGGCGCCTGGATGGCCGGGCAGCTGGCCGACCGGATCGGCCGGGTCAAGGTCATGGTGTTGGCCGCGATCCTGTTCGTGGTCAGCGGAATCGGGGCGGGTCTGCCCTTCAATATCTGGGATCTGGCCTTCTGGCGGGTGATCGGCGGTCTCGGCATCGGCATCGCGTCCGTGATCGCGCCGGCGTACATCGCGGAGGTCGCGCCGCCCGCGTACCGCGGCCGGCTCGGCTCGCTCCAGCAGATGGCGATCGTGCTCGGGATCTTCATCTCCCAGCTGGTGAACTACGGCCTGGCACAGGCGGCCGGGGGCCGCAGCGAGAACCATCTCTGGGGTCTGAACGCCTGGCAGTGGATGCTGCTGGCCGAGGTCGTCCCGGCGCTCGTCTACGGCAGCCTCGCGCTGACGGTGCCCGAGTCGCCGCGGTTCCTGATCGCCACGGACCAGGACCAGCGCGCCCGCGAAGTGCTGCTGAAGGTCGAGGGGGAGCAGGACGTCGACGCCCGCATCGCCGAGATCCGGGCCGTGCTGGCGGCCGACCACCGGCCGGGCTTCCGCGACCTGCTCGGGCCGTCCGGCCGGGTGCTCGCGGTGGTCTGGGTCGGCATCGGGCTGTCGGTCTTCCAGCAGTTCGTCGGCATCAACGTGATCTTCTACTACTCCTCGCTGCTGTGGCAGTCGGTGGGGATCAACGAGGCCAGCTCGCTGCTGATCTCGGTGTCGACCTCGCTGGTCAACATCGTCGGCACGGTGGTGGCGATCCTGGTCATCGACCGGGTCGGCCGCAAACCCCTGGCGCTGATCGGCTCGGCCGGCATGGCGATCTCGCTGGGCCTGGCGGCGTGGGCGTTCTCATACGCGAGCGGCAGCGGCAGCACCGCGCACATCCCGAAGGCCGAGGGCACCACGGCGATCGTCGCCGCCCACGTCTACGTGTTCTTCTTCGCGATGTCGTGGGGCGTGGTGGTCTGGGTCATGCTCGGCGAGATGTTCCCGAACAAGATCCGGGCGCTGGCGCTGTCCGTCGCGGCCTCGGCGCAGTGGCTGGCCAACTTCACGATCACCCAGAGCTTCCCGTCGATGTCGCGCTGGTCGCTCAGCGGCAGCTACGTCATCTACGCCTGCTTCGCCGCGGCCTCGATCCCCTTCGTCGTCTTCGCGGTCCGAGAGACCAAGGGGAAAGCCTTGGAGCAGATGGGATAACAACGATCCTGACCAGGTGGAAGAACCGGTCTCGGGTCAGACCCCGGTCAGAGCTCTGTCAGATCTCGCCGGTCGCCCGGATCACCATCACGGCCATGTCGTCGGTCAGCGGGGCGTCGCCGAACTCCTCGACGGCGCGCTGAACCCGCGCCGCCACGCCGGCCGCGGACAGCGAGCGGCAATCGGCCAGGACCGCCGCCAGACCCTCGGCCTCCAGCATCTCGCCGCCGGCGCGCCGCCGCTCGCTCGCGCCGTCGGTGAACGCCAGCAACGTCTCGCCGGGGGTGAGCGCCAGCGACTCCACGTGGAAGCCGGGATCGCCCTCGATCACGCCGAGCAGCGGCTGGCTGGACGCGCCGATGACGACCGTGCCGTCCGTCCGCAGGACCAGGGGCGGCGGGTGGCCCGCGCATACCAGGGCCAGAGCCAGCGAACCATCTGGACGCGGCTCAGCCTCGGCGTACAGGAGCGTCAGGAACCTGCCGCGCTCGCCCTCGTCGAGGATCGCCCGGTTCAGCCGGCTGAGCACGGCGGGCGGGCGCAGTCCTTCGCGGGCCAACAGGCGCAACGCGGTGCGGGCCAGGCCGGTGACGGCGGCGGCCTGGGCGCCGGTGCCGCACACGTCGCCGATCGCCAGGCCCCAGCAGCCCGGGCGGATCTCGAACACGTCGTAGAAGTCGCCGCCGACCAGCGTGTCCTGACTCAGGTGGGCCGGGGTCAGGGCGCTGCCCGCCGGATGGTAGACCACTGCGATATCCGCCCCTGCCACCTCGGGGACGACCGGCGGCAGCAGCGAGGATTGCAGGGCGTGCGCGGTCTCTCGGCGCCCCGCGTACGCGAGCGCGGAGTCGTAGGTCACCGCGACCCGGCGGCCCAGATCCCAGGCCAGCTCGGCGGTGTCGTGCGGGAACCGGCCGTCGGGCGCGGCCGCGAGTGTCAGGGTGCCGAGTTGGCGGCCGCGCGCCTGGAGCGGCACGACCAGAAGCTCGCCGGGGCGCAGCACTTCCGTGTCGCCGGACAGCTTCGGCCACACCCCGGCGACCGACTCGGTGGTCGGCGGCCCGGATTCGAGCACCGCCTTCTCCAGCCGGTCGTGCAGGTCCTCGTCCGCGTGCCAGACGAGCGCCAGCACCGGGCGCCCGGCCTCGTCCAGCCGGTGCACCGCGCACCAGCGGGCCAGCGATGGCACGACGAGCTGCGCGGCCAGGGCGAGCGTGCGGTCCGGGTCCAGCGATCCGGCCAGCAGTTCGCCCGCTTCGGCCAGGAACGACAGGGCGCCGCGGCGGGCCCGGCCCGCCTCGGCCAACCGGGCCGACTCGACGAGCGCTGCGATCCGGTCCGCGTCCTCGCCGAGGCGCACCGCGTCCTGCTCGGTGAACCGGTCCGGTTCGCGTGCGACGACGGCGATCAGCCCGCTGGGCCTTAGGGATCCGGCCACGCCTGGTGTCGAAGACAAGGGCGCGGTCACCATCGACCGCAGGCCCGCTGCGGCGAGCGCGCCGATCAGCGCGGTGCCGTGTTCAGAGGGCCCAGCCAGGTCCGGGTAGACGGCGGGCAGGCCGGCCAGTCCGATCCGCCCGGCCGCGCTCGGCGCGGCGGTGACCCGGGGCAGCCCGGGCGGCAGTCCGGCCTCGGCGCGCAGCCGCAGCCCCGCGTCGAGGTCGCCGTCCTCGGCCAGCAGAATGAAGGCGCCGTCGGCGTCCAGCAGGGTCTTGATCTTCTCGGCGGTCAGCGCCAGGTAGTCGTCGAGGTCTTCCACGGCCGCGCGCTGCGGCGTCATCGGCTGGAACCGGATCGGCCCGGTGGGCGGGGGCTCCGGAACCGGCGGCGCGGACTTGGCGCCCTCGGGCAGCGGCAGCAGGAACCAGATCTGCTTGCGGGTGCGCGTGTACTGGACTCCCCATGCGGAGGCGATCTGCGCGGACAGATACAGTCCGCGACCGCTCTCCTGCTGGGCGAACTCCAGCGGCTCCGCGTCGTCGTCCAAGGGGATGCGCGGCGTGGGCACCGTGCGCCCCGGGTGCTGGTCCGCCACCTCGACCCGCACCGCGGTGCCGTGCCCGTTCTCGTCACGCACCAGCGCGCATGAAACCTCCGCGGCGGTGCCCGCGTGCACGACCGCGTTCGTCACCAGCTCGCTCGCGATCAACACCGCGTCATCCAGCACCGCCTGTGCGCCCCATCCGCGCACGGCATCACGGACGAACGCCCGTGCCGGACCGACGGCCGACGGATCGGGTCCGAACACGGCCGTCCGCAGATCCGCCACCGCGCCATCCGCTGTGCTGCCCACGCGTCGATCGTATCCGTCCAGCGCCGCTCGTGAAGCAACAGCGGGTATCCACTCCACGCCGGGGAGTGACGAGCGGGTCGCGGACCGCATTGCGTGAACTGTAGGTGAACCTTGCAGGGGCGCTCGCGGTGACCGGACCGTGTCAAAGGGTATGCGGAACAGGAGATTTCTTCCCTGTGCTCCTGATACGGTGCGAAACTGGCTGAGGTGTGGGCGGCCGGATGGCGCATGCGTGTATCGCGCCGGACTGGCGGACCGTCACAACCGAGGAGAGGTTCTTCTATGGTGCAGCGGTCGGACACGAAGGTGACCGAGCGGCCGGATGCTCCCAGCACGAGGCTCGAGATCGGCGAGCACACGATGGAGCTCGACGGGCTCGTCAGGATCCTGCGCGCGGTGCGGGACGGCGATCTGAGGCTGCGCCTCGAGGTGATTCCAGGGTCCGCGCTGGCCGAGGCCACGGCGCTGTTCAACGAGATCGTGGAGCGGCAGCAGCTGCTGGCCGCCGAGCTGGAGCGGGTTTCGGTCTCGGTGGGCCGCGACGGCAAGCTCGCCGAGCGGTTGAGCCCGATGGCCGGGCGCGGCGCGTGGGCCCAGACCGTCGGCTCGGTCAACCAGATGCTCGACGGGCTCCTCGGCCCGATCGCGGACGTGGACCGGGTCATCGAGGCGCTGGCGTCCGGCGAGCTGCGCGAGGCGGCCGAACACCCCGTGGACCTCGCCCCTGAAGGCCGCACCCTGCGCGGCGACGTACTGCGCAAGGCCCGCGCGGTCAACCGCCTCACCGCCCAGCTCGACACCGTGCACGCGGCGATCGCCTGGCTGGCCGCGACGGTCGGCGGCGAGATCGACGCCTCCGGCGAGCAGCCGTCCGAGTCCCCGTTCCGGCCGGACCGGATGCCGGGCGAATGGAACGAGCTGCTGGGCACGGTGGAGCGGTCCTGGAACCGGCTGAGCGGACAGTTCCAGGAGATCCTGCGGGTGACCTCCGCGGTGGCCGCCGGCGACCTGTCCCGCAAGGTCGAGGGGCCCGCCTCGGGCGCCATGGAGAACCTCAAGCAGACCATCAACGACATGGTCGACCAGCTCTCGGACTTCTCCTCGGAAGTGATCCGCGTCACCCGGGAGCTCGGCACCGAGGGGCGGCTCGGCGGACAGGCCAACGTGCCCGGCGCGGCCGGGATCTGGCGCGACCTGACCGCATCGGTCAACTCCATGGCCTCGAACCTCACTGCTCAGGTCCGCGACATAGCCGGGGTGACGACCGGGGTCGCCCGGGGCGACCTCGGCCAGAAGATCACCGTCGAGGTCGCCGGCGAGATGCTCGAGCTGAAGGAGACCATCAACGACATGGTCGTCCGGCTCGGCGCCTTCGCGGACGAGGTCACCCGAGTCGCACGCGAGGTGGGTACCGAAGGCCAGCTCGGCGGCCAGGCCAACGTCCCGGGCGTCGCGGGGACCTGGAAGGACCTGACCGACAACGTCAACTTCATGGCGAACAACCTGACCAACCAGGTGCGCAACATCGCGCAGGTGACCACCGCCGTGGCGCAGGGCGACCTGTCCGAGAAGATCGAGGTGGACGCGCGCGGCGAGGTGCTCGAGCTGAAGAACACCATCAACGCGATGGTGGACCAGCTCTCAGCGTTCGCCGACGAGGTCACCCGAGTCGCACGTGAGGTGGGTACCGAAGGTCAGCTCGGCGGTCAGGCGAAGGTGCCCGGCGTGGCCGGGACCTGGAAGGACCTGACCGACTCGGTGAACCTGATGGCGAACAACCTGACCACCCAGGTCCGCAACATCGCCCAGGTCACCACGGCCGTCGCCCGCGGTCACCTCTCGCAGAAGATCACCGTCGACGCGCGCGGCGAGATCCTCCAGCTCAAGGAGACCATCAACACGATGGTCGACCAGCTCTCCGCCTTCGCGGACGAGGTGACCCGAGTCGCCCGCGAGGTGGGTACGGAAGGCCAGCTCGGCGGCCAGGCCCGAGTACGCGGCGTCGCGGGCATCTGGAAGGACCTGACCGACAACGTCAACGTCATGGCGAACAACCTGACCACCCAGGTGCGTGAAATCGCACAGGTGGCCTCGGCGGTGGCGCGCGGCGACCTGTCCGAGAAGATCGAGGTGGACGCGCGCGGCGAGGTGCTCGAGCTGAAGAACACCATCAACCGCATGGTGGACCAGCTTTCGGTCTTCGCCGCGGAGGTCACCCGTATCGCCCGCGAGGTCGGCACCGAGGGCCAGCTGGGCGGCCAGGCACAGGTCACCGGCGTCGCCGGCACCTGGAAGGACCTGACCGACAACGTCAACGTCATGGCGAACAGCCTCACCAGCCAGGTCCGCAACATCGCCCAGGTGACCACTGCGGTCGCCCGAGGCGACCTGACCAAGAAGATCGACGTCGACGCCCGCGGCGAGATCCTGGAGCTGAAGACCACGATCAACACGATGGTCGACAAGCTGTCCATCTTCGCCCGCGAGGTGACCCGAGTCGCCCGCGAGGTGGGCAACGAGGGCAAGCTGGGCGGCCAGGCGACGGTGGACGGCGTCTCGGGCACCTGGCAGCGGCTGACCGAGTCGGTGAACCAGCTGGCCGGGAACCTGACCACCCAGGTGCGCGCGATCGCCGAGGTGGCCACCGCGGTGACCAGGGGCAACCTGACCCAGCAGATCGACGTCGACGCGTCCGGGGAGGTGGCCGAGCTCAAGGACAACATCAACCAGATGATCGCGAACCTGCGCGAGACCACCCGGCGCAACCAGGACCAGGACTGGCTCAAGGGCAACCTCGCCCGCATCAGCGGCCTGATGCAGGGCAAGCGGGACCTGATGGCGGTGGCGCAGCTGATCATGGCCGAGCTGACGCCGGTCGTGAAGGCCCAGCAGGGCGCGTTCTACCTGCGCGAGGGCGACTCGCTGCGGATGCTGGCCGGGTACGGGCTGCTGACCGAGCGCCAGGAGGGCGACGGCATCGTGCCGAAGCGGGCCAGCGCCGCGAAGACCGCGGTCCGCTTCCAGATCGGCGAGGGACTGGTCGGCCAGGCCGCGGCGCAGCGTTCGCCGATCCTGATCGAGCAGGTCCCGGCCGGATACCTGCCGATCTCCACCGGCCTGGGTGGCGCTTCCCCCGCCGCGCTGATCGTGCTTCCCGTGTTGTTCGAGTCGCAGCCGCTGGCCGTGATCGAACTGGCCTCGTTCGAGAGGTTCACCGAGGTCCAACGGGCGTTCCTGGACCAGATCGTGGAGTCCATCGGCGTCACGGTGAACACCATCATGGCCAACAGCGTCACCGAGGACCTGCTCACCAAGTCGCAGCAGCTGACCGCGCAGCTCGAGGAGCGCTCGGAGGAGCTTCAGAGCCAGCAGGAGGAACTGCGGCGCTCCAACGCGGAACTCGAGGACAAGGCGGCGCTGCTGGCCCGGCAGAACAAGGACATCGAGGTCAAGAACTTCGAGATCGAACAGGCCAGGCAGGCCCTTGAGGAGCGCGCCGACCAGCTGGCGCTGGCCTCGAAGTACAAGTCCGAGTTCCTCGCCAACATGTCGCACGAGCTGCGCACCCCGCTCAACAGCCTGCTGATTCTCGCCCGGCTGCTGGCGGACAACAACGACGGCAACCTGAGCGGGAAGCAGATCGAGTTCGCCGAGACCATCCACTCGGCGGGATCCGACCTGCTCGGCCTGATCAGCGACATCCTGGACCTGTCCAAGATCGAGGCGGGCCGGATGGACGTGCAGGCCGCCCCGATAGCCGTCAGCACCCTGGTCGAGTACGTGGAGGCCACCTTCCGCCCGCTCACCGTGGAGAAGGGCCTGGACTTCACCATCCGGCTCGATCCGCGGGTGCCGGCCGAGCTGCACACCGACGAGCAGCGGCTCCAGCAGATCCTGCGCAACCTGCTGTCCAACGCGGTGAAGTTCACCGAGTCCGGCTCGGTGGAGCTGCGGGTGAGCGTCGAGCAGAGCGTCCGGCTCGGCGGGGGCTCGGCCGGCGACGCCGGGCCCGGCCAGCCGATCCTGCTCAACCGGTCGGTCGCGTTCACCGTCGCGGACTCCGGCATCGGTATCGCCGAGGAGAAGCTGCGCATCATCTTCGAGGCCTTCCAGCAGGCCGACGGCACGATCAGCCGCAAGCACGGCGGCACGGGCCTGGGCCTGTCGATCAGCCGGGAGATCGCGCACCTGCTCGGCGGCGGCATCACGGTCAGCTCCACCCTCGGCCGCGGCTCGGTCTTCTCGCTCTACCTCCCGCTCGAGCAGGTGCCGGAGCAGTCGCGGACGACCGCCGCACCGCGGGTGCCCGAGCAGCGCGGCGTGCTCGACGCGCACACCATGGAGAAGGCGCTGGCGGCCACGGCGGCGGCGGAGCAGGGCAAGAACGACGGCCGGTTCCTCGCCCCGCGCCGGGACGTCGCGGAGTCCGGGGAGGGCCGGTTCACCGGCCGGTTCTCCGGCGAGACCGTGCTCATCGTGGACGACGACGTGCGCAACGTGTTCGCGCTCACCAGCGTGCTGGAGCAGCGCGGACTCTCGGTGCGCTACGCGGAGAACGGACGCGAGGGCATCGATCTGCTGGAGCGGGCCCAGCACATCGACCTGGTCCTGATGGACATCATGATGCCCGAGATGGACGGATACGCCACGATGCGGGCGATCCGGCGGATGGACCGCTTCGCCGACCTGCCGATCATCGCGCTGACCGCGAAGGCCATGCAGGGCGACCGGGAGAAGGCGCTCGACGCCGGGGCCTCGGAATACGTGACCAAACCGGTCGACATAGACGAGCTGCTCAATCTGATCAGGAGCTGGCTCAATGCCGAGGAGGACGGCCGACCGGTACGGTAGGGCGATCGCAGACACGACAAAGGCGGCCGGGGCAAGTCCGGCCGCCGCGACGGAAGGCGACGGAACGCGTGGCAGACCGGGCGAAGATCCTTCTGGTCGACGACCGGCCGGAGAACCTGGTGGCCCTCGAGGCGGTTCTCGGCGCGCTCGACCAGACCCTGGTGCGCGCCAATTCCGGCGAGGAGGCACTCAAGGCGCTGCTCACCGACGATTTCGCGGTGATACTGCTGGACGTGCAGATGCCGGGGCTCGACGGGTTCGAGACGGCCGCGCACATCAAGCGGCGGGAGCGCACGAAGGACATTCCGATCATCTTCCTGACCGCCGTGTCCAACGGCCCGCACCACACCTTCCGCGGCTACGCGGCGGGCGCGGTGGACTACCTGGCCAAGCCGTTCGACCCGTGGATCCTGCGGGCGAAGGTCTCGGTGTTCGTGGAGCTGCATCGCAAGAACCTGCTGCTGAAGGAGCAGTCGGCGCTGCTGGCCGGCCGGCTCGCGGAGGGGCCGGGCGCGGGCGAGGCGGCCAAGGACACCGGGCCGCAGCTGGTCGCCGAGCTGTCCGCGCGGCTCGCGGCGGTCGAGGAGCACACCCGCGCGCTGGAGAAGCTGGCCGCCGACTCGAACCGGGACGCCGTGCCGCGCGAGGAACTGGCGGCGACCGTGGACGTGCTCGCGACCAGGCTTGCCCGGCTGCGCTCGGCGATCGACGCATTGGCCTGATGAAACTTTCACCGTCGTAGAACCCGGACACACTGCTTTCGAACACACCGGCTTTGAGAGCACTGGCTTTAAGAACACCGCGGCACCCGCGTCGGCGCGTCGCGGGCCGGTGATCGTGATCATCCGCTAATCTCTGGATCATGGCGCCCTCTGCCCAGACTCGACGCGGTGCGGGGGTGAAGGACGCCTCGACGAAGAACTCTGCGACGCAGCGGGCGGCCGCGCGCAACGCCGCGAACCGGGCCCCGGCGAAGAAGCAGCCCGCGCGCGGCCGGGGCGGCAACAGCGCCCGCAACCGGCGGCAGAACCCGTCGAGGCCGGTCACCAAGGGACCGTTCGAGCTCTTCTTCGACGGGATCTTCGCGCTCATCTCGGTGCTGTGGATGGGGATCGGCCGCGGCATAGGGCACCTCGTGCGCCGCCCCAGAACAGCGGACGGGGAAGGGGAGCCCGTCCTGCATCCCGACCACCGTCGCGACGGCATCGGCCTGGCGCTGCTGGCCGCCGCGCTCATCCTCGGTGCCGCCGTGTGGCACCAGCTGCCCGGAAAGGTCGGCACGGCGCTGGTCACCGTTGTCACCGGCAGCCTCGGCGTGCTGGACAAACTCGTGCCGCTGGTGCTCGTCGGGCTGGCGATCAGGGTCATGCGACACCCGCGGGAGACCACGCGAGACGCCGGGCGGATCGCGATCGGCCTGACCGCGCTGACCCTCGGTGTCGCAGGGATCGTGCACATCGGGCGCGGAGCGCCGACGCCGTCGATGGGTCCGCTGGCGATGCGGCACGGCGCCGGTTGGGTCGGTTACCTGGTCTCGGCCCCGATCTCCGCCGTGCTCACCCAATGGCTCGCCGTCCCGCTGCTCCTCCTGGTGATCCTTTTCGGGCTGCTGGTCACCACCGCGACCCCGGTCTACCGGATTCCGGAGCGGCTGCGCGCCGCCCGGGCCAAGGCCGACGCGCTGCTCTACCGCGCCTTCCACGGCACCGCGCCGCCCGACCTGATGCCGCCGGTCGACGAGGATGATCCGACGGATCTGCGCCCTGCGACGGCGTCCCGCCGACGCACGCCCAAGACCGACCTGTCCGACGGCCTGCCGCTGGGCGACCCGATCCCGGACGTCGAGCCGTTCGCGGGCGAGCCGGAGCCCACCGTCGTCCTCCCGCTGCCCCCGCAGCAGCGCAGGCCGCGGGCCGGCGCCAAGGACCGCGACGCGCCCTCCGCCGACCCGATCCCGGCCGCGCCGCGGGTCGAGCAGCTGACCCTGTCCAGTGGCGCCGACTACCAGCTGCCTCCGCTCGACCTGCTCTCGAAGGGCACGCCGCTTCGAGTGAAGTCCAAGGCCAACGACATGGTGGTCGAGCAGCTGACCGGGGTCTTCGAGCAATTCGCGGTGGACGCGCAGGTCACCGGCTTCACCCGGGGCCCGACCGTGACCCGGTACGAGGTGGAGCTCGGCCAGGCGGTCAAGGTCGAGCGCATCACGGCTCTGTCGAAGAACATCGCCTATGCGGTGGCCTCGGCCGATGTGCGGATCCTGTCGCCGATCCCGGGCAAGTCCGCGATCGGCATCGAGATCCCGAACATGGACCGGGAGATGGTCTCGCTCGGCGACATCCTGCGCTCGCCGCACGCCGTCGCCGACCACCACCCGATGCTGGTCGGCCTCGGCAAGGACGTCGAGGGCCGCGACATCACCGCGAACCTGACCAAGATGCCGCACATCCTGGTCGCCGGGGCCACCGGCGCGGGCAAGTCCACCTGCATCAACACCCTCATCACCTCGATCCTGGCCCGGGCCACCCCGGACGAGGTGCGGCTGGTGCTGGTCGACCCGAAGCGGGTCGAGCTGACCTCGTACGAGGGCATCCCGCACCTGATCACCCCGATCATCACCTCGCCGAAGAAGGCGGCGGAGGCGCTGCAGTGGGTGGTGCGGGAGATGGACCTGCGCTACGACGACCTCGCCGCGTCCGGGTTCCGGCATGTCGACGACTTCAACAAGGCGGTGCGCGCCGGGAAGCTCAAGCCCCTGCTGGGCAGCGAGCGCGAGTACCGGCCCTACCCGTACCTGCTGGTGATCGTGGACGAGCTGGCCGACCTGATGATGGTCGCCCCGCGCGACGTCGAGGACTCGATCGTGCGCATCACCCAGCTCGCCCGCGCCGCCGGCATCCACCTGGTCCTGGCCACCCAGCGGCCCAGTGTCGACGTGGTCACCGGGCTGATCAAGGCGAACGTGCCCTCCCGGCTCTCCTTCGCCACCTCCTCGCTGGCCGACTCCCGGGTCATCCTGGACCAGACCGGGGCGGAGAAGCTGGTCGGCAAGGGCGACGCGCTCTTCCTGCCGATGGGCGCCTCGAAGCCGACCCGGCTCCAGGGCGCGTACCTGTCGGACAAAGAGATCGAGTCCATCGTCAAGCACTGCAAGGAGCAGCTGCAGCCCGAGTACCGTCCGGACGTCACCGAGTCCGCGGAGAAGAAGCGGGAGACCGACGAGGAGATCGGCGACGACCTCGAGCTGCTCCTGCAGGCCGCCGAGCTGGTCGTCTCCACCCAGTTCGGCTCGACCTCGATGCTCCAGCGCAAGCTGCGGGTCGGCTTCGCCAAGGCCGGCCGGCTGATGGACCTGCTCGAATCGCGCGGGGTGGTCGGGCCCTCGGAGGGCGCGAAGGCCCGCGACGTGCTGATCCGCCCGGACGACCTCGACGGGCTGCTCGAATCCCTGCGCGGCGAGTCGTAAAGCACGGCGTCCTGACCCACTCTCCCGGCCCACCGTCCTGACCCACTCTCCTGGCCCAGCCCGGCGGTCCGTGCGGGCACTGGTCACCACGAACGTGTGTATTCGGTGACCGTCTCGTCCCCTTGCGCGTTAGGCCCGGCGAGCGAAGCCCGTGGCCGATCGCGCCCGGCTCGGGTCGCGACCGCCCGGGGCGGGGCCGTGCGAGGCGGACCGCGCCGCACCGGTGCGGCGGATAAATCCGAAGAGCGGCCAATCGGGCGAATGCTGCCTAGGTGAGGGGAGTGTCGCGGTCCCGCCGGGCATGAGCAGTCGCGGAGGCGCACGAGAGCGGACGAGAGGCGGGATCCAAAGTGGCGCAGGAACTTGACGGGCGGCAGCACGGCGAGGCGCACCGGAGGATCGGGGAGAAGCTGCTGAGCGCCCGTCTGACCGCCGGGCTGACCGCCCGGCAGGTGAGCGAGGCCACCAGGATCACCGTGGAGGTGCTGCACCGGGTCGAGGCCGGGCAGTTCGACGCGTGCGGCGGGGACATCTACGCCCGCGGGCACATCAGAAGCTACGCACGCGCGGTGGGCCTGGACCCCGAGCCGCTGTTGGCCGAGTACGGCGAGATCCACCTGCCTCCGCTCACGAAGCGTGACCTGCGCAAGCCGCGCGTAGTGCCGCAGCCGCCGAACGAGGCGGTGCCGGGCGCACCGCGCGGCGGGCAGAACGCGGTGGCCAAGCGGGCACGCTCCGTGCTGCCGACGATCGTGCCCGGCGCGGTGCCGTCCCTGGTGCCGATGGCCGGCGCGACCCCGCCGCCGGGCGTGCCCCGGCTCAAGCACGAGCGGCGCGGCGACTTCACGGACGCGGACGCCGGCTCCGCGGCGGCGATCGTGGACAGCGGGCGGGGCGGGCCTGCTCTCAACGAACGGCCGGCGGCCTTCCTGGGCGGGGCGAAGGGCGCCGTGCGGACCGGCCCGAACTGGTCGATCGCGCTGCTCGGCGCGCTCGCCGCGGTGGGCCTCGTGGCGGCGGTGCAGCTGTGGCCGGACGGATCCGGCGGTGCGGCCCGCGCGACGGCCTCGAACGGCGCAGCCGCGGCCGCTCAGGCCCACCCCAAGCCGTCGCCGGCGCCTTCCACGGCCGCTGTGGCGCCGCAGCCGTCGCCGAGCCCGACCACCCAGGTGGACGTGCGGGTGACCGCGCGCAGCGCCGCGAGCTGGCTCGGCATCACGAACTCCGCGGGCAAGCAGCTCTACTGGAACATCCTCCAGCACGGGCAGGCGCAGGAGTTCACCGATCCGGCCAAGCTCGACGTGATCGTCGGGGACGCGGGCGCCGTCGATATCGTCGTGAACGGGCACAACCTGAACGCCCCAGGCTCGTCCGGAGAGGTCTTCCACGCCACGTACAAGGTGGAGACGGCGCAGTAGCCCACCGGCGACGCACCGAGGCCCCGTGGGCGCCAGATACCCTTGGAGACATGTCCAGCAGCCCGCCCGCGCCTGACGCGCGCACCGTCGCCTTAGTCACCCTCGGGTGCGCGCGCAATGACGTCGACTCCGAGGAGCTGGCGGGGCGCTTGGCCGCCGACGGCTGGGAGCTGGTCGAAGACGCCGCTCAGGCCGCCGTCGCCGTGGTCAACACCTGCGGGTTCGTGGACAGCGCCAAGAAGGACTCGATCGACACCCTGCTGGCCGCCGCCGACCTGAAGGGCAACGGCGTCACGAAAGCGGTCGTCGCGGTCGGGTGCCTGGCGGAGCGCTACGGAGTCCAGCTCGCCGACGAACTGCCGGAGGCCGACGCGGTGCTCGGCTTCGACGACTACCGGGAGATCGGCGACCGGCTGCGCACCATCCTCGGCGGCGGCCACGTCCCGGCGCACACCCCGGCCGACCGCCGCAGACTGCTGCCGCTCACTCCGGTCGAGCGCTCCGCGGCGGCCGTGGCCGTTCCCGGACACGAGACCGCGCCCATTCCCGCACCGGTCGCCGACCTGCCCGCGGGCGTCGCCCCCGCCTCCGGACCCCGCGTGCCGCGCCGCCGCCTCGCCGGCGGCCCGTCCGCGCCGCTGAAGCTGGCTTCCGGCTGCGACCGCCGGTGTGCCTTCTGCGCGATTCCGTCCTTCCGCGGCGCGTTCCTCTCCCGCCGCCCCACCGACATCCTCGCCGAGGCCCGGTGGCTGGCCGATCAGGGCGTCCGGGAGATCGTGCTGGTCAGCGAGAACTCCACGTCTTACGGCAAGGATCTGGGCGACTTGCGGCTCCTGGAGACGCTGCTGCCGGAGCTCGCCGCGATCGACGCCCTCGACTGGATCCGCGTCTCCTACCTCCAGCCCGCCGAGCTGCGGCCGAGCCTGATCGACGCGCTGGTGGACACCCCCAAGGTCGTCCCCTACTTCGACCTGTCCTTCCAGCACTCCGCGCCGGACCTGCTGCGCCGCATGCGCCGCTTCGGCGACACCGACCGGTTCCTCGGGCTGCTCGCCGCGATCCGGGAGCGGGTCCCGGCGGCCGGGGCGCGCTCGAACTTCATCGTCGGCTTCCCCGGCGAGACCGAGGACGACGTCAAGGAACTCGAGCGCTTCCTCACCGAGGCCCGCCTCGACGCGATCGGGGTCTTCGGCTACTCCGACGAGGACGGGACCGAAGCGGCCGGCTTCGACGGGAAGCTCGACCAGGACGTCATCGACGAGCGGGTCGCCCTGCTCACCGACCTGGCCGAGGAGCTCACCGCGCAGCGCGCCGCCGACCGCGTCGGCGAGACGGTGGATGTGCTGGTCGAGCAGATCGACGGGACCGAGGGCCTCGTCGAAGGGCGTGCGCCGCATCAGGGGCCGGAGACCGACGGCTCGATCCGGCTCGTCGGCGACGGCGCCCGGTCCCTCAGGGTCGGCGCGCTCGTGCGGGCCGTCGTGGTGGACAGCGACGGAGTCGACCTGATCGCGGCGCCCGCGTGACGGCCGGTCCCGCGTCGACTCCGCCGACGCATGTGCCCACGGCCGCGTCTGAGGGGGCGCCGGTGCCCGAGGCCCCAGCCGTTGGCCTTTGGAACATCGCGAACATCCTTACCGTCATCCGGCTGCTTCTGGTGCCGGTGTTCACGGTGCTGCTCCTGCACGACGCGGGGCACGACACCAGCTGGCGGCTCGCCGCGGCCGGCGTCTTCATGATCGCCTCCTTCACCGACCGGCTCGACGGCGAGCTGGCCCGCAAGCGCGGCCTGGTCACCGACTTCGGCAAGATCGCCGACCCGATCGCGGACAAGGCCCTGATGGGGGCGGCGCTGGTCGCGCTGAGCGTGCTCGGCCGGCTGTGGTGGTGGGTGACCATCGTCATCCTGGTGCGCGAGCTGGGTATCACTCTCCTGCGGTTCTGGGTGATCAAATACGGCGTGATCGCGGCCAGCCGCGGCGGCAAGCTCAAGACCCTCCTGCAGGCGGTGGCCATCTCCATCTCGGTGCTTCCGCTCGCCGCCGTGCCCGGTCTGGCCTGGCTCGGCTGGATCAGCACCGTGATCATGGGGGCGGCGCTGGTGGTCACGGTAGTGACCGGCGCCGACTACGTCGTGAAGGCGATTCAGCTGCGCCGCTCGGCGCGAACAGGGGCCGGGTCGACGACCGGCGCCCCGACCGAAGGCGCCTGATGACAACGGACGGCCCCGACTTCTCCGACGCCCATGAGCGGGATGAAGCGCCAGGCACTGAGGATGCTCTCGACGACCGCGATCCGGCCGAACTCGCCGCCGAGCTGATGCGCCGGGCCCGCTACGGCCGCCTGACCGTCGCGGTCGCCGAGTCCCTCACCGGCGGCCAGCTGGCCGCGGCCCTCACCTCCGTCCCCGGGGCGTCCTCCGTGTTCCGCGGCTCGGTCACCGCCTACGCCACCGACCTGAAGGCCTCGATCCTCGGCGTGGACGCCACCCTCCTGGCCGAACACGGGGCGGTCCATCCTGAGGTGGCCCGGCAGATGGCCGAGGGCGTACGGCGCCTCTGCGGCGCCGACGTGGGCGTCGCGACCACCGGTGTCGCCGGCCCCGAGCCGCAGGACGGCCGGCCGGTCGGCACCGTCTACACGGCCGTCGCGACCCCTGACGGAACAAGCTCGCGTCGGTGGTGGTTCACCGGTTCGCGAGCGCGAATTCAGCGTTCCTCTACCGCGGCGGCGTTGAATATGGCTGTAGGACGTCTCGAGATGTGGACCGGTAGTTAACGGCTCTACAAAAGTTTCCCTCGGCTCCGCATGAACCACCTGTGCGCGTGGCACGTCTTGGAGTAAGTACCCCCGGCCCAGAGCTCGGGAATAGCCGCAGGACGCGCGGCGGTTGCCTACGGTTGTACTGCGTAGTCGGGTTTCACCACCCCCGGTGAAGCCGGCAGCGCCAGCTGCCGAAAGCGGGTACGGTGGCGAAGAGACCTAACTCAGGGAGGGAGCGACGACATGATCCTTATCCGTCGCCTGCTCGGTGACGTGCTGCGGCGCAAGCGGCAGGACGAGGGGCGCACGCTGCGCCAGCTCGCGGCCGAAGCGCGGATCTCGCCCGGCTACCTCTCCGAGATCGAGAGGGGCCAGAAGGAGCCGTCCTCCGAGCTGCTTGCCGCCATCTGCGACGCCTTGAGCATCCGTCTGTCCGACCTGCTGCGCGAAGTCTCGATCGACCTTGAGGCCGCGGAGCTGGCGGCCGCGCTCGAGGCCGAGCGCGTCGGCGCCCCCGTGCCCGGCGCGCGGGTCGGTTCCGCCGCGGTCTCCAAGGCCGCCGCGCTGGCCAAGCCGGTCGCGCGGACCGCTGGACGCCCCGGCGCACGCCCGGCGCCCCGTCCGGTCACGCGCCGCGTTCCGCCGGTGGCCGCCTCCGCCGGGGTCACCGGCCAGGTCCCGGTCGTACCGGCCGCGATGATCACGCAGACAGTGCTCGAGGGGCCACGTCGGGTCGAGGGACCCGTAGTAACCCCGCTCGGAGCGCTCGGCCCGGTCGGCGGCACGCCGCTGACCGCCATCGGCATGAACGGCGACCCGGACAGGGTCCGCGCGTTTCCGCTGGTCAACATGGGCGACTTCGCGCTGCGCTGAGAACTGGTCGGGTACGCACTTGAGCGAAAACAGGAGCTGAAGAACACGGGGAAGATAAACGGTTCGTCCGCCTGCTTGAGGGCGTGCGACCATCGAGAGGTAGCGCCGCCCCCACTCTCCGTGCGGGCGGCTGGCACCTCTGAAGGGAAGACATGAAGGAATCGCACCGCCTCGTAACCGGTCACGGCACTGACGAGGAGGAGCGTTACCGCGTCGATCCCCGCTACGGAGCCGAAGACCTTTCCGCCGTCTACGACGGCGATCAACTCGACCTGGCCGACCGCCAATCGCTGCGTCGGGTCGCGGGCCTTTCCACCGAACTCGAAGACGTCACCGAGGTCGAGTACCGCAGGCTGCGGCTCGAGCGGGTCGTCCTGGTCGGCGTGTGGCACAGCGGGACCGCGGCGGACGCCGAGGCCTCGCTGCGCGAGCTGGCCGCGCTGGCCGAAACCGCGGGCTCACAAGTGCTCGACGGGGTCATCCAGCGGCGCGACCGGCCCGACCCGGCGACCTACATCGGCTCGGGCAAGGCCCGTGAGCTGCGCGACATCGTGGTCTCCAGCGGCGCCGACACCGTCATCTGCGACGGCGAGCTCACCCCGGCGCAGCTGATCCACCTGGAGGACGTGGTCAAGGTCAAGGTCGTCGACCGCACGGCCCTGATTCTGGACATCTTCGCCCAGCACGCCAAGTCCCGGGAGGGTAAGGCGCAGGTCGCCCTCGCGCAGATGCAGTACATGCTGCCCAGGCTGCGCGGCTGGGGCCAGTCGCTGTCCCGCCAGATGGGCGGCGGCGGCACGGGTGGTTCGGGGACAGGGGGCGGCGGCGGCATCGCCACCCGCGGTCCCGGTGAGACGAAGATCGAGCTGGACCGCCGGCGCATCCGGGAGAAGATGGCCAGGATGCGGCGGGAGCTCGCCGACATGGGCAAGGCCCGGGAGACGATGCGGCAGGAGCGGCGCCGCGGCGCGGTCCCGGCCGTGGCACTCGCCGGGTACACCAACGGCGGCAAGTCGTCGCTGCTCAACCGGATCACCGGAGCCGGAGTGCTGGTGGAGGACGCCCTGTTCGCCACCCTCGACCCGACCGTGCGCCGGGCGCAGACCTCCAGCGGCCGCGGCTTCACCATCGCCGACACCGTCGGATTCGTCCGGCACCTGCCCCACCAGCTGGTCGACGCGTTCCGCTCGACCCTGGAGGAGGTGGCGCAGGCCGATCTGATCCTGCACGTCGTGGACGCCTCGCACGAGGACCCCGAGGGGCAGATCGCGGCCGTGCGCGAGGTGCTCCAGGAGATCGGCGCCCACAAGGTGCCCGAGATCGTGGTGCTCAACAAGGCGGACGCGGCCGACGCGGAGACGATCGCCCGGCTGACCCGCCGCGAGCCGCACTGCGTGGTGGTCTCGGCGCGCACCGGCGAGGGGATCGACAAACTGCTCGCCGCGGTCGAGGAGGACCTGCCGCGCCCCGCGGTCGAGGTCGACGCCCTGGTGCCGTACGGCCGGGGCGACCTGATCGCCCGGGTGCACTCGTCCGGCGAGATGCTGAGCGAGACGCATCTGGAGTCGGGGACCAGGATCGTGGCCCGGGTCGACCCGGTTCTCGCCGCCGCGCTCGGGGAGTTCGCCGCCGCGTAACGACACGTCGAAGGGCGCGTCCGAGATCTCGGACGCGCCCTTTCGCCTCTGCTCAGCCGACCAACTACGCGCCTCTGCCCGCCCGGACCTCTGCTCCGCCTGTCCATTCTCCTCCCACCCCTCCCACCCCTCCCACCCCTCCCACCCCTCCCACTTTCACGCTAATACAATACCCTGATACTGGCGGCCGGTGTGTTCAGCCGACAACTCACTCTTGACGGTGACATGGGGTTGACGTACTGCCCGTGGCCGCGTGAGGCTTGCTTCCTAGCGATCTTCATTGCGAGACCGTCAGTGAGGGACAGACATGCGAAAGGTGCTCTTCGAGGCTCACCGGGGCGGCGGCTCGATCGCGAGCCGCCATCAGGCCCCTGTCGGCCCCGAAGAGCCGGACGAGTCGGGCAAGACCGCGATCCTGGCCCGGCAGGCGAAGCGCGAGTCCGCCGCCAGGACGTACGCGCGGCATCTCCCAATCGTCCCGGTGCGTGCCGAAGGCATGACGGTCTACGGCGCGGACGGGCGCGTCTACCTCGACTGCCTGGCGGGGGCGGGCACGCTCGCCCTCGGCCACAACCATCCCGTCGCGATCGGCGCGATCCGCCGTGTGCTGGACTCCGGCGCGCCCCTGCACGTGCTCGATCTCGCGACGCCGATCAAAGACGAGTTCACCGAGACCCTGCTCGGTGTCCTGCCGCGGGAGCTGGCGGCCGACGCCCGAATCCAGTTCTGCGGTCCGTCGGGCGCGGACGCCGTCGAGGCCGCGCTCAAACTCGCCCGCACGGCCACCGGCGAGACCGGCCTTATCGCGTTCACCGGCGCCTACCACGGGATGACGGCCGCCACGCTCGCCGCCTCAGGCGACACATCGGTTCGTATCGCCGCCCGCGTATCGGACGCCGGAGTCACGCGTCTGCCCTTCCCGCAGGATTACCGGTGCCCCTATGGCGTCGGCGGCGAGGGCGGAGTGCGCATCGCCACCGAGCGGTTGCGCCGCCTCCTCGCGGACCCTGGATCGGGCCTGACACCGCCCGCCGCGCTGCTCGTCGAACCGGTCCAGGGAGAGGGCGGCGTGATCCCGGCTCCGGACGACTGGCTGCGCGCCGTCCGGGAGATCACCCGCGCGCACCGCATCCCCCTGATCGCCGACGAGGTCCAGACCGGCCTGGGGCGCACCGGTGAGCTGTGGGGAGTGGACCACGCCGGGATCGCTCCGGACGTCATGGTCCTGTCGAAGGCGATCGGCGGCGGCCTGCCTTTGGCCGTGATCGTCTACCGCTCCAGCCTCGACCGGTGGACCGAGGGCGCCCACGCGGGCACCTTCCGCGGCCACCAGCTCGCCATGGCCGCCGGGACCACCACGATCAAATATGTCCGTGAGCACGACCTGGCCGCCCGCGCCCGCAAGGTCGGCGAGCGGCTCGAGCGGGCTCTGCGCGAGGCTGCGCGGCAGTATCCGGTCGTCGGCGACGTACGCGGGCGCGGCCTCATGCTCGGCCTCGAGGTGGTCTATCCCGACGCAGCTCCGGACCCGCTTGGCGCCCGCCCCGCCGCCCCCGGCCTCGCCCGCCGCCTTCGCGCCGCCGCGTTCGAGCGCGGCCTGCTGGTCGAACTCGGCGGCCACCACGGCGCCGTCCTGCGCCTGCTGCCCCCGCTGACCATCACCGACGCCGAGGCAGACCGGGTGATCGGGATCCTCACGGACGCGCTCGCGCAACTGAGCAGGGACCCACGCCCATGACGGACCCGACCGACGCCCCTGCGCCTCTTCCGGCGTCCTTCCCGACGCCGGAGCGACCTTTGCCGCCCGGCGGCCCCGCAGCGGTCGCAGAACGCGTACGCGCTGCCCTCGGCGCCGTGCTGCCCGAGCACGGCGCAGGTCCGGCCGCGCTCGACGCCCTCGCCGCCCTCGTCCGCGCCGAGACCGTCCAGCCGCGCCACCCGCACACCGCCGCGCACCTGCATGGCCCGGTCCTGGCGGCCTCCGCCGCCCTGGACGCCCTGATCGGCGAGCTGAACCCGTCGATGGACTCCTGGGACCAGTCCGCCGCGCCGAGCGTCATCGAGGAGGAGCTCGTCGCGGCGCTGGCCGGGCTGTGCTTCGGCGCGACGGCCTCGCACCCCGGCGGCACGGTGACCACCGGCGGCACCGAATCCAACCTCATGGCCCTGATGTTCGCCCGGTACGAGGCGATCCACCGGGCCTACGACACCGACCCGGCTGAGGAGGGCATCCCCAGCTACGCGGCCGGCCGGATCAAGATCCTCACCTCCGCCGTCGCGCACTTCTCGCTCGCCCGCGCGGCCGCGCTGCTCGGCATCGGCGAGCGCGCCGTCGTGCCCGTGCCCATCGGCCCGGACCACCGGATGGACCCGCAGGCCCTCGAGGAGACAGCGGCCCGTCTCGAGGCGGACAACCACCTGATCGCCGCCGTCGTCGGCACCGCCGGGACCACCGACGCCGGCGCGATCGACCCGCTCGCCGAGTGCGCCCGGATCGCCCACCGGCGCGGCGCCTGGTTCCACGTGGACGCCGCGTACGGCGGTGGCCTGCTGTTTTCCGACCGGCGCCGCCCGATGCTCGACGGGATCGAAGAGGCCGACTCGGTCAGCATCGACCTGCACAAGTTCGGCTGGCAGTCGATCCCCGCAGGGGTGCTGCTGGCCCGCGACCGCGCCGCGTTCGGCCCGCTGGCCCGCCGCGTGGCGTACCTGTCCGCCCTCGACGACGAGCGGGCCGGATACCCCAACCTGCTCGACCGCTCGGTGCGCACCACCCGCCGCGCCGACGCGGTCAAGATCGTCGCCACCTGCCAGGCCCTCGGCCGCGCCGGTCTGGCCGCCCTGATCGAGCACTGCTTCGCGCTGACCGCCCACACAGCCGCCGCGGTCCGCGCCCGCTCCGAGTTCGAACTCGCCGTCGAACCGGCCCTGACCACCGTGCTGTTCCGCTACCTACCCCGCTACGGCGACCCGGACCGGGTCAACGCGGCGCTGCGGCGCAGGCTGCTGGCCGAGGGCTCGGCGGTGATCGGGCGCACCGAACTGCCCGGACCGGACGGCAAACCGAACGGACCCGGCTCGCTGCGGCTGAAGCTCACCCTGCTCAACCCGCAGACCACACCCGAAGACCTCGACCGGCTGCTCGACCTGGTGGCAGCCGCCGGAGCCGCCGAAGACCTGCCCTCCTGACCGCCTTAAGGAACGCCCCCGTGACTTCCGCCGCGGCCCCGCCGCCTCCCCTGCCGACCTCGGTGCTCGCCCCCGCCGGGGCCTCGGTCCCGCCCGCGGGCCAGGTGGGAGCGGACCGACTCGCCCTCGAGGCGCTGCTGCGCTGCTGGATCCGGGAGAACGCGGTGGCCGCCCCGCCCGGCGGCACGCTGCGGCTCGACGTCGGCGGCGCCACGCTGGCCGTGCCGGTCGAGTACTGGTCGCCGACGGGCCTGCACCGCCTCGGGGCGCCCAGCACGCCGATCGGCCCGCTCAGTCCCGGCGGCTTGGCGAGACTCGCAGGGGAGGGCGCCGGGGCCCAGGGCGAGGCGCTGGAGGACCTGGTGCGGCGCGCCATCGAGTCCGCGGACCGCATCGGAGCGCACCTGGCCGACCGCGCCGCCCGGCCCGAACCCGAGGCTGGTGCGACGCCCTTCCTCATCGCCGAGCAGGGGCTGCTGGCCGGGCATCCGCACCACCCGACCCCCAAGAGCCGGGACGGCCTCGACCTGGACGCCTCCGCCCGGTACTCACCGGAACTGCGCGGCGCCTTCCCGCTGCACTGGTTCGCCGTCGACCCGGACCTCGCCGCGCACGACAGCGAACTCGGCCCGACCGCCCCCGACCTCGCCGCGTTCCTCAGCAGCCTGATCCCGGACGGCAGGGCATTGATCCCAGCTCACCCGTGGCAGGCCGCGGAGCTCATGCGGCGCCCGGCGGTGCGCGAGCTGATCACGGCGGGTCGCCTAGCCCGCCTCGGCCCAGCCGGCGCCACCTGGTACCCGACGTCGTCCCTGCGCACCGTGTACCGTCCGGACGCGCCGGTTTTGCTCAAACTCTCGCTGGCCCTGAACATCACCAACTCCCGCCGGGAGAACCTGCGCAAGGAGCTGCTGCGCGGGATCGAGGCGCACCGCCTGCTGTCCGGCGAACTCGGCACCCGGCTGCTCACCGCACACCCCGGCTTCCGGGTGCTGACCGACGCCGCGTACCTGGCCGCGGACGGTGTGCCGGGACTCGACGTCTCGTTCCGCCACGCACCCTTCCGGAAGTCGGACTTCGTGTACTGCGTCGCGGCGCTGACCGATCTCGGACGCGGCGCGGCAGCAGGGGATGGGCACCCGCACGAGCTATCCGCCCACGTGCACGCGCTCGCGGCGGCTGAGGGCCGGCCGGCGGCGGCGGTGGCGGACGAGTGGTTCGCCCGGTACGTCAGCGTCCTGATCACGCCGCTGCTCTGGCTCGACGCCGAGTACGGGGTGACCCTCGAGGCACACCAGCAGAACACGCTGATCCAGTTCGACGGTCGCGGCTACCCGGGCACCGGCTGGTACCGCGACAACCAGGGCTTCTACTATCGTGAATCCCGGATCGCCGAGCTCGAGGCGCTCAGCGGCATCCCAGGGCTCGGCCGGGCCAGCGAGACGGTCGTGCCGGACGACGTCGTCTCCGAGCGGCTGCTCTACTACGTCGGGATCAATAATCTGATGGGTGTCATCGGCGCCTTCGGCTGCGCCGGGCTCGCCGACGAGCGGCGGCTGCTGGGCCTGGCCGCAGACCTGCTCGCGCCGCTGCGCGGACACCCGCCGGTGGACCTGCTGCTGAACGCGCAGACCCTGCGGTGCAAGGCGAATCTGCGCACCCGCGCGCAGGGACTGGACGAGCTGGTCGGGGACCTGGCCACGCAGTCCGTGTACGTCGATATCCGCAATCCGTTCGCCGCCCGCGCCGCCGGAAACACCCCATGAGCGTCGGAACCCCGGCAGCCCCGCGCTGGTGGGATCTGCCGACGCAGGCCGGGCGGCTCACCCTCAGCCCGGTCAAGCCCGAGCGCGATCTGCCGGACATCCACCGGTGGATGAACGACCCGACCGTGGCGCGGTACTGGGAGCTGGACGGCTCGATCGAGCGCGTCGCCGAGCATGTGGCCGGGCAACGCGCGGCAGCGCACACCGAACCGTACGTGGCGCGTCTCGCCGGTCGCTCGATCGGCTACTGGGAGGTCTATCGCGCCGCGGAGGACCGGCTGGCCGAGTACTACCCGGCGCTGCGCGACGACGTCGGCGTCCACTTCCTGATCGGCGAGCCCGACTGCCGCGGCATCGGACTCGGCACGCTGCTCCTGCGCGTGGTCTGCGACGCCATCCAAACCCGGTCGGCCGGTCCGTGCCGCGTCGTCGCCGAACCCGATGCCCGCAACACCGCCTCGGTGCGCGCGTTCCGAGCAGCAGGGTTCGAACCCTCCGGGATCGTCGACCTGCCGGAGAAGCGAGCGGTGTTGGTGATCCGCTCCGCCGTCCCGAGGCCGCGCCGCCCGTCCGATGCGGGGGAGCCGTGACCAACGACAAGACGGGCACAGTGCCCGAGCCGGAGCTCGTGGACCTGGCCGGAATCGGCGTCGGCCCGTTCAACCTCGCCCTCGCTGCCCTCGCCGAACCAGTGAGCGGGCTACGCGCCGCGTTCCTCGACGACAAGACCGAGTTCTCCTGGCACCCCGGCATGATGGTCGAGGGCGCGACGCTTCAGGTGCCCTTCCTCGCCGATCTGGTCAGCCTCGTCGACCCCACCAGCCGCCACAGCTATCTGGCCTGGCTGCGCGACACCGGGCGGCTGTTCGGGTTCTACTTCTCCGAGCAGTGGCACGTCCCGCGCCGGGAGTACGAGGCCTATTGCCGGTCGGTAGCCGTGAGCCTGCCGAGCTGCCGCTTTGCTTCCCGCGTGACGGCCGTGCACCCCGTCCGCCTGCCCGACGCCCGCGACGGATTCGCCGTCTCCTCCTTGAACCCTGGCTCGCACACCCCCACCCGCACACTCCTCACCCCCAACCTCGTCCTCGCCATCGGCACTGAGCCGTTCATTCCCTGCCCCCTCGCCAATCTCGGCGCGATCCACAGCGCCCACTACCTCGACCGCCTCGAATACATTCGGTCCGCCGACGACGTGACAGTCCTCGGCTCCGGCCAGTCCGGTGCGGAAGTCGTCCTCGACCTCCTGCGCTCGTGGCACCGCCCGGGCCGGCGACTGCGCTGGATCACCAGGTCGGCGGCGTTCGAGCCGATGGAGTACTCGAAGCTCGGGCTCGAACACTTCACCCCGGACTACACCGACCACTTCCACCGCCTCGCCGAGCCCGCGCGCGACGACCTCGTTGCCGCTCAGAGCCGGCTCTATAAAGCCGTCTCCGCCGAAACCCTGGCCGAGATCCGCGCGGAACTCGACACCCGCGCGTTCCCGGACGGCATCACCTCGACCGGCGTCACGCTCATGCCCGGCGCTGAAGCGGTCACGGGCCACCGCACCGCGGACTCGCTCACCCTCACCTTCCAGCACCGCCATACCGCCGAGCGATTCACCGTCCACACCGAGCGCCTGATCCTGGCTACTGGCTACGCGCCACGCCGTCCGGACTTCCTCGCCGCTCTCGACCCGCTCGCCAAGCACGACGCGGCCGGGCGGTGGGTCGTAGACCGAGACCACCGCGTCCGTCTGAACGGGACACGCGCCCGGCTGTTCGTCCAGAACGCCGAGCTCCACACCCACGGCGTGGGCGTGCCCGACCTGGGCCTCGGCGCCTACCGGGCGGCGACGATCCTGCGCGCCGTGATCGGCCGGTCGGTCTACCCGCTGCCCAGCCGTACCGCGCACACCGCGTTCGCCCCAGCCGTCGCCGCGGCCGCCGACCCCGGCATCGCTCTGACCACGGAGGAATTCGGCCATGACATCCGGCAGCACGGACACCTCGGCGGTCCCCGCCCCGCACCCGATTACGCAGACACAGACGCAGACCCAGACGCCCTATGCCGCGCAGCTCCCGGCCGCGCGCACTGACTCCAGCGGCACCCGTTCGGCGCCGCCCAACGATCCGGAGCTGCGCTGGCGGCAGGCCGGGCGCGCGCTGCTGGCCAAGACCATCGGCGAGTTCGCCTACGAAGACCTCCTCGCCCCCGAGCCCGACCAGGACGGCTGGCACCGGCTCGCCCTCGACGGCGTCGAGTACCGCTTCCGTGCCGAGCGCGGCGCATACGCGTCCTGGTTCGTCGATCCCGGCTCGGTCCGCCGGGCCGGACATCCGGCCGCCGACCCCCTCGCGTTCATCGCGGACGCGGCCTCGACCCTCGGGCTGCCCGGCGACACGGCCGGTCACCTGGTGCGGGAAATGGCGGCCACGCTCGCCGCGGATGCCGAGATCCTGTCCACCGCGACGCTCACCGCCGCCGAACTGGCCGATCTCGGCTACGCGGAACTCGAGGGGCACCAGACCGGCCATCCGTGGATCGCGTTCAACAAGGGCCGGGTCGGTTTCTCCGCGCAGGACGCCCTGCGGTACGCCCCTGAGGCGCGGCAGCCGGTGCGGCTCCCCTGGATCGCGGTGCGCGACGATCTGGCGTGCTATCAGGCGGTCGGCGGGCTCGGCGCGCGCAGGCTCTACACCGAGGAGCTGTCCCCGGCCGCGCGCGTCCGCTTCGGGGCGGAGCTGATCCGGCACAACTGCAATCCGGCCCGGTACTGGTGGTTGCCGGTCCACCCGTGGCAGTGGGACGAGACGATCCAGCCGCTGTTCGGCCCGCAGATCGCGGCGGCGCGGATGGTGTACCTCGGCGAGGGCGACGACTCCTACCTGCCGCAGCAGTCGATCCGCACGTTCAGCAACATCTCAGCGCCGCAGCGGCGCCACGTGAAACTCCCGCTGACCGTCCTCAACACCATGGTCTGGCGCGGCCTCCCGACTGAGCGCACCGCCGCCGCCCCGGCCGTCACGGCATGGCTCCAAGGTGTCGCGCACACCGACCCCTACCTCTCCGATGTCTGCAGGGTCGCGCTCCTCGGCGAGGTCGCGTCCGTGACCGTCGGCCACCCCGTGCTGGACCGCATGGAGGGCATCCCGTATCAGTACCGCGAGCTGCTCGGCGCGATCTGGCGCGAGCCACTGCCAGCAGCACTGCAACCGGGAGAACGGGCACGCACCCTTGCAGCCCTCCTCTCATTCGGCGCAGACGGCAAACCGCTGCTCGCCGAACTAGTCGCCCGTTCCGGCCTCGAGCCGCACCGGTGGTTGGACCGACTGTTCACCGCCATCCTGCCGCCCCTCCTGCACTTCCTTTACGCGTACGGCACGGCGTTCTCCCCGCACGGCGAAAACGCGGTCGTCATCTACGACGAGCGGGACATCCCGGCGCGCCTCGCGGTCAAAGACTTCGTGGACGACGTCAACCTCGTCGAAGCGGACCTGCCTGAACTCACCGACCTACCGGACCAAGTCGCCGCGGTACTGCTGCGCGAGAAGCCGGACTACCTCTGCCAATTCCTGCACGCCGGCCTGTTCATCGGCCACTTCCGCTACCTCGCCAAGATCTGCGAGCGTCACCTGGACGTCCAGGAGACGGAGTTCTGGGCGATGGTGCGCCAAGCCATCAAGACCTACCAGGACCAGTTCCCCGACCGCGCGGACCGTTACGAGCTGTTCGACCTCGGCACCCGGCGCATCGACCGCCTCTGCCTCAACCGCAACCGCCTGCTTCTGGACGGCTATCGCGACCGACCCACCCGCCCTCACGTCGAAGCCTTCGGCGACGTCCCCAACCCCCTCGCCCCGCCCGCTTGACCCATCTGCGCCCCGCCTTCCCGCCCCGCCTTCCTTGCCTCCCGCCCCTCCTCCCTCCTCCCTCCTCCCTCCTCCCTCCTCCCGTCCCCACTATTCCCTCCGTCCCAATCCCGCACCCTCCTCCCGCCGCCTCCACGTCCGCCCCTCACACCCTCCGTCTCACCCTCCATCCCTAACTCGACCTTGCTTGTCGGCCCGGCCCCGTACCCTATTGCTCCATGGGCAAAGCCGATCTCGAATCCCTCCTCACCACCGCGGTCGGCGCAGTCGGCGGCGAGCCACGGTCAGGGCAAGTCGAGATGGCCAAGGCAGTCCGCAAGGCGCTCGCGGACGGGGATCCGCTGCTTGTCCAAGCCGGCACCGGGACCGGCAAATCGCTCGCCTACCTCGTCCCAGCGATCGCCCACTGCCTTGAGCGTCAGAACCGGCGCGTCGTCATCGCCACCGCGACGCTCGCTCTCCAGCGGCAGCTCGTCGCCCACGACCTTCCGCTGATCGCCAGTGCTCTGGCCCCAGCACTCGGCCGCGAACCGGAGTTCGCACTGCTCAAAGGCCGCAGCAACTACGTGTGCCGCTACAAGATCGACGGCGGTGGTGGCGACGAGAGCGAAGAAACCCTCTTCGACGCCTCGGCTGTCACCGAACTCGGCCGACAGGTGCTGCGGGTGCGCGAGTGGGCCGACGAGACGGACACCGGCGACCGGGACGATCTTGTACCGGGCGTCAATGACCGAGTGTGGAACGCCGTCTCCGTCAGCGCCCGCGAATGCCTGACCGCCGCCAAGTGTCCCTTCGGTACCGAGTGCTTCGCGGAGGCCGCACGCGAACACGCCCGCGAGGCCGACGTCATTGTCACCAACCACGCGTTGCTGGCAATCGACACCTTCGACAGTGAAATTCAAGTTCTGCCCGAACACGACGCGGTGGTCATCGACGAGGCACACGAGCTAGTCTCGCGCGCCACCGGGGCCAACTCCGGGGAGCTGCCGTCGGGCACCGTCGACCGCGCGGCCAGACGCATTCGCAAGCACGTCGACGAAAAGACCCAGCTCGTGCTCGAGCAGGCCAGCGAGCTGTTCCGCGAGGTCGTCGAGAGCGCAGACGCGCGCCGCTACGCCCAATATCTGCCCGAAGAAATCGTGGACGCCCTTACTCAAGTGCGCGACGCGGCCCGCCAGGCAATCAGCGCCCTGGCCAGGAATCGGGACCGCGATCGGGATAAAGGAGCGGGGGAGGAGGGAGCACGGCGGCAGGCCCAGGCCGCGATCGAGCAAGTCTTCGAGCTCTCCGATCGAATGCTGCTCTGCGCGTCCGACGATGTGATCTGGCTTGACCGCGGCGACCGGTTCAGCTCGCTGCGCATCGCCCCGCTCTCAGTCGCCCAGCAGCTGCGCCACCGGTTGTTTGCCCGGAGTCATGTGGTCCTGACGTCGGCGACGCTGAAGCTCGGCGGAGACTTCGACGGCGTCGCACGCTCGGTCGGCCTTTACCCGGAGGAGCGCGCCGACCGAATGCCCGAAGCGGCGGCGCAGCCGGCCAAAACAGAGCAAGACATCCAGGACACCGAACGCGGCACAGAGCCCGATGCAAAACCCGTCGACACGCCAGACGGAAACCCAGACTCCGACGAAGTCGCCAACGCGGAAGAGACGGAATCGGAGCGGGATTCGGCGGCGGAGACGGCGGGGGCGGAGGCGGAATCAGCCGATCACCCGATCCGCTGGCACGCGCTCGACGTCGGGTCGCCCTTCGACTACCGAAAGCAGGGCATCCTCTATATTGCGCGGCATCTGGATCCGCCCGGCCGCGACGGAATCCGCCCCGATCAACTCGACGAACTCGCCGAGTTGATCGACGCAGCCGGCGGACGGACCTTGGGCCTGTTCTCCTCGCTGCGCGCCGCACAGTCGGCCGCCGAAGCGATCCCGAAGCGGCTCGACTTCAACGTGCTGTGCCAGGGAGAAGATTCGCTGCCCCAGCTGATCTCGCGGTTCGGCGAGAGCCCGCGTACGTGTCTGTTCGGCACGCTCTCCCTCTGGCAAGGGGTCAACGTTCCAGGCCCGTCGTGCCAGCTCGTCGTGATCGACCGGATCCCCTTCCCGCGTCCGGACGACCCACTCGCAGCAGCCCGCCAGGAAGCGGTGGCCCGCAACGGTGGAAACGGCTTCATGGCCGTCGCCGCCACGCATGCCGCCCTGCTCCTCGCCCAGGGCGCGGGCCGCCTGGTCCGTGCCGCAGGCGACCGCGGAGCGGTAGCGATCCTCGACTCCCGCCTAGCCACCGCGCGCTACGCGGGATTCCTCCGCGCCTCGTTGCCCCCGTTCTGGCCGACCGACGACCCCAAGCTCGTCCGCGCCGCCCTCCGCCGCCTCGACGCCGAGCACTCCTGACGAGTCGGCCGTCGAGCATTCCCGACGAGCCAGCTCCCGGACACTCCTAACGAGCGGGCTGTCGGGCATTCCCGACGAGCCGACCGCCGGACATCCTGGCAAGCCGACCGCCAGACATTCCTGATGAGTCAGCCGCTAGACATTCCTGACAAGCCGACCGATCGAGCATTCCTGACGAGCCGCTGTCGGGCACTGCCCGGCAAGACTTCATGAACGCGGGCACGTCCCGACGAGACCCCGCGTACTTCTGACACGCCGTCAGCGCCCCTGCTGCCGAAATCCGACCGGCATGCCGTCGAAACCTAGCCGGGCGCGCCGTGGTTTCCCGGCGTGCGCGCACGCCGAACTCGGTGCCCCCAAAGCTTCTCTGCGCAGCCGCCGGGTTGTGCGCACACAACCCGGCGGCTGACACTC
Source organism: Actinocrinis sp. (assembly GCF_035938995.1). Lineage (GTDB taxonomy): Bacteria > Actinomycetota > Actinomycetes > Streptomycetales > Catenulisporaceae > DASZGI01. Next base: position 27,315 of record NZ_DASZGI010000100.1, on the reverse strand, counting down.
GCCTCGCAGCCTCGCAGCCTCGCAGCCTCGCAGCCTCGCAGCCTCGCAGCCTCGCAGCCTCGCAGCCTCGCAGCCTCGCAGCCTCGCAGCCTCGCAGCCTCGCCCTGCCGAGGCTCGACTCGCCCATGCCCTGACCGCGCAGCTCGGTTTCACGCCTCTGCGGGCTGTGGCGCAGCGGTCGCCTCCTACGCTGTGCACGTACCGCGCAACGCTCAGCTTCACATGCCTGCGCGCTACCGCATGGCGCTCGGGGCCGCACGCTTGCGAGTTCGCCGCCTGTCGCCCGGCATTGCCCCGCGCTGCCAGCGGGTGCGCGTGTGAGGGCGCGGCTGCGCCTCACCTCCGTTGAGCCCATCCCTGGCGCTACCCCACGCTGTCGCCGGGTGCGCCGCGCGGGTTCGGCTGCGCCTCACCCTCAGTTCAGCCACCCACCCCCGCGCTGCCGGCGGGTGCGCCGCGTGAGGGCTCGGCTTTGCCTCACCCTCCGGCCAGCCCACCCTCGGCGTTCGCCGTGCAGTGCTCGGCTTCAGCGGGCGCCCTCGGCTTACCCGGCTTCGTGGTGCGGTGCCCAACTCCGCGCCTCGCCCCGCAACGCCTACTTGGCGTCGCCGTGCGGTGCCCGGCCTTCGCCGCGCACCGCCCCCGGCCCGCCTCGCCTACAGGCGACGCATCACCGCCACAACCCGGCCGAGGATCGAAGCCTCGTCTCCGGGGATCGGGTCGTAGGCGGGATTGCGCGGCATCAGCCAGACGTGCCGGCCGGTCGGCGTGGTCTGGAGCTTGAGCTGCTTGACCGTCGCCTCGCCGTCGATCATCGCCGCCACGATCTCGCCGGACTCGGCGGTCGGCTGCTGACGCACCACCACCGTGTCCCCGTCGCAGATCGCCGCATCCACCATCGAGTCCCCGACCACCGTCAGCGCGAACAGGGTGCCGTCACCCACCAGGTCGCGCGGCATCGGGATCAGTTCTTCGATCTCCTCCTGGGCCAGGATCGGACCGCCCGCCGCGATCCGGCCGACCAGAGGCACGTACTCGGTCGCGCCGACCATTCCCGGCAACTGCAGGACCTGCGCGTCCGTGTCCCCGCCCTCCCGCACCGCCGCCTGCTCGGCCACTGCGGTCTGGGACTGGGCCATCCGCGCCCGCCATGCCTGGGTCGGGTCGCTCGGGCCGCGCACGATGTACGCTCGCGGCCGATTCGGGTCCCGCCGGATGAAACCCTTGTTCTCCAGCACCACCAACTGGTGCCGCACGGACGAGGTCGACTGGAGGCCCACCGCCTCCCCGATCTCACGCATCGACGGCGGGTAGCCGCGCCGGTCGATCGAGTCCTGAATCACCTCCAGCACCCGGCACTGGCGATCGGTCAGCCGCAGCGACAGCGGTACTCGGGTGACGTCGGAGAGCTCCGCGGTGGTCGGCCCCAACCGCCCCGGTCCCCTCCGGCGCTGGCGCACGACGGTGCCGGGCTTGCCGTCCCCGCCCGCGTCCACCCCCTCGCCGCGCGAGCCGACGCGACGCCTCGACGCGGCTCCACTGCTCCGTCCGGCCATGATCGTGGTTCCCTTCCCTGTTCCTTTTCGCTGGAGACGGACCCCGGGTGATCCCCTAATCCACGGTAGCCGAATCGGACGACAAATGCGCAACACATGTTCGAACGACTCGGTCGAACATGTGAGTTCACTTCCCCTCCGGCGATCGCCCCGGTGTCGCTGTCCGCGAGCCCTTCGCGGCGCGGTTTATCCCTGCTAGGTCCATCCTGCTGCCAGGCAAGGTGCAACATCCCGTTTTCCACAGGGAATTCATCCGGTCGAAGGAATTTGCGGCGAACACCCTTGCGCCTGCGCCGCAAAGGTGATTCGGCCCACCTGGAGCGATCGCGGAGCGTAGCCGATCAGGGCTTGGACATCCTTCCCCGTTCGGCCCTGTGCGGCTTGCGGACGGCCGCTCGCCGGGACTACCGTACCCCTACATCTAGTACTCGCTGGGCCTGAAGTACTCCACAACTTGTGGTATCAACGCCCGGCAGGTCACGGGGTTATGCACAGCGTGTGTCCACAGGTTCGTCACCGTCCGTCGCCGAGGGAGGCCGGTCAGCCGTGCACTGTCCGTTCTGCCGCCACACCGACAGCAAGGTGATCGACTCGCGGACCACCGAAGACGGCACCGCGATCCGCCGCCGCCGCTCCTGCCCCCAGTGCAACCGACGGTTCACCACGGTTGAGACCGCCGCCCTACTGGTCGTCAAGCGATCCGGGGTCACCGAACCGTTCAGCCGCGAGAAAGTTGTCGGTGGCGTGCGCAAGGCTTGTCAGGGACGGCCTGTCACCGAGGACCAGATCGCGCAACTGGCCCAGCGCGTGGAGGAGGCGATCCGCGCCAAGGGCGTGGCCGAGTTGCCCAGCCACGAGGTCGGGCTGGAGATACTCGGCCCCCTGCGGGATCTGGACGTGGTGGCCTACCTGCGCTTCGCATCGGTCTACCGGGCGTTCGACTCGCTCGAGGACTTCGAGGGCGAGATCGCGGCGTTGCGGGCCGCGCGCGCCGCGCGCGCCGCGCGGGCACAGCAGCCCGCCGTCACAACTTGAGCTTGAGCCGAGCCCCAGTGGGGCGGCCCTCGGCGGTGGGGAAGCCGATCGAGGGTTGAAGACGTTGATTCGTAAGGACGAGGGATGGGAAGGAACGCTCCTCATGACGGAAACCATCAGCGGGCCGTCGCGCAAAGCGGCCAAGCAAGGCGGCGGGTTGCCCGCGCAACCGGACTCCGCGCGTCAGGGCGGAAAAGCCGGTCAGGGCGAGCGTCGCGGGCTTCGCGTCGAGCGGATCTACACCAAGCCCGGCGTCCATCCCTATGACGAGGTCGAGTGGGAGCGCCGGGACGTCGTCATGACGAACTGGCGGGACGGCTCGATCAACTTCGAGCAGAAGGGCGTGGAGTTCCCCGCCTTCTGGTCGGTGAACGCGGCCAACATCGTCACCACGAAGTACTTCCGCGGCGCGCTCGGCACCGATCGGCGCGAATGGTCGCTCAAGCAGGTCGTCGACCGCGTCGTGAAGACCTACCGCGCGGCCGGTGAAGAACACGATTACTTCGCCACCCCGCAGGACGCCGAGATTTTCGAGCACGAGCTCACCCATGCCCTCGTCCACCAGGTCTTCGCGTTCAACTCGCCGGTCTGGTTCAACGTTGGCACGCAGAGCCCGCAGCAGGTCTCGGCCTGCTTCATCCTCTCCGTCGACGACACCATGGACTCGATCCTGAACTGGTACCGGGAGGAAGGTCTGATCTTCAAGGGCGGCTCCGGAGCCGGCCTGAACCTCTCCCGGATCCGCTCGTCCAAAGAACTGCTCTCCTCCGGAGGTAACGCCTCGGGGCCGGTGTCCTTCATGCGCGGCGCGGACGCCTCGGCAGGCACCATCAAGTCCGGCGGGGCGACCCGGCGCGCGGCCAAGATGGTAGTCCTCGACGTCGATCACCCGGACGTGCAGGAGTTCATCTGGACCAAGGCCCGCGAGGAGGACAAGATCCGGGTGCTGCGCGACGCGGGGTTCGACATGGACCTCGGCGGCGCCGACATCACCTCGGTCCAGTACCAGAACGCGAACAACTCGGTCCGGGTCAACGAAGCCTTCATGCGGGCCGTTGAGGAGGGCGGCACCTTCGACCTCGTCTCCCGCGACCCCGAGCACCGGGTCATCGAGACCGTCGACGCCAAGGACCTTTTCCACCAGATGGCGCAAGCGGCCTGGGAATGCGCCGACCCGGGCATCCAATACGACGACACGATCAACGCCTGGCACACGAACCCGAACACCGGCCGGATCAGCGCCTCGAACCCGTGCTCGGAGTACATGTCGCTGGACAACTCGTCCTGCAACCTGGCGTCGCTGAACCTGATGAAGTTCCTCCGGGACGACGACACCTTCGACACGGCGACCTTCGCCAAGGTGGTCGAGATGGTCATCACCGCGATGGACATCTCGATCTGCTTCGCCGACTTCCCGACAGAGCCGATCACGAAGACCACCCGCGCCTATCGGCAACTCGGCATCGGCTACGCCAACCTCGGCGCGCTGCTGATGGCGACCGGCCACGCGTACGACTCGGACGGCGGCCGGGCGATCGCCGCCGCGGTCACCGCGCTGATGACCGGCGCCGCGTACAAGCGGTCCGCCGAACTGGCCGGAGTCGTCGGCCCGTACGACGGATACGCCCACAACGCGAAGCCGCACACCGCCGTCATGCGCAAGCACGCCGCGGCCACGGATGCGGTCCGCACGCTGGAGAAGTTCGACGCCGACATCCTCGACGCCGCGAAGCGCGCCTGGCGCAAGGGCATCGAGACCGGCGAGGCGAACGGCTGGCGCAACGCCCAGGCCAGCCTGTTGGCTCCGACCGGAACCATCGGCTTCATGATGGACGTGGACACCACGGGCGTCGAGCCGGACCTGGCGCTGGTCAAGTTCAAGAAGCTGGTCGGCGGCGGCTCGATGCAGATCGTGAACAACACGGTCCCGCGCGCGCTGCGCCGTCTGGGGTACCACCAGGAGCAGATCGAGGCGATCGTCGAGTACGTCGCCGAGCACGGCCACGTGGTGGACGCCCCCAGCCTCAAGCGCGAGCACTACGACGTCTTCGACTGCGCGATGGGCGAGCGCTCGATCGCGCCGATGGGCCATGTGAAGATGATGGCCGCGATCCAGCCGCACCTGTCCGGCGCGATCAGCAAGACGGTCAACATGCCCGAGTCGGCCACCGTCGAGGACATCGAGGAGATCCACTTCCAGGGCTGGAAGCTGGGTCTCAAGGCGCTGGCGATCTACCGCAACAACTGCAAGGTGGGCCAGCCGCTGCAGGACGCGAAGGGCGCCAAGCGCGAGGCCGCGGCAGCGGCGGCAGCGGCGACCTCGCCTGCGACCCCGGCCCCGGCGTCCACCGCGGTCGAGGAACTCCGCCCGGTGCGCAAGCGGCTCCCGAAGAACCGGCCCGGGCGTACGACGTCGTTCGCGGTGGGCGGTGCCGAGGGCTACATGATCGCGAACTCCTACCCGGACGACGGCCTCGGCGAGCTCTTCCTGAAGATGTCGAAGCAGGGCTCGACCCTGGCCGGCATGATGGACGCCTTCTCGATCGCCATCTCAGTCGGTCTGCAGTACGGAGTGCCGCTGGAGACGTATGTGTCGAAGTTCACGAACATGCGCTTCGAGCCGGCGGGCCTGACCGACGACCCGGACGTGCGGATGGCGCAGTCGATCCTCGACTACATCTTCCGCCGCCTGGCGCTCGACCACCTGCCGTTTGACGTGCGAGCGGACTACGGCATCTACTCCGCGACTGAGCGCCAGCGCCAGGTCGAGACCGGCTCTTACCTGCCCGACGAGGACGCAGATCTCACCGAGATCGCCCAGTCCGCGCCGATAGAGGAGCGCGCCCCGAAGGCCAAGGCGGCGAGCGATGTCGCCGTCGGCGCTGCGACCCCGGTGGGCTCGGCCCGCTCCTCGATGGAGGTGGTGGAGGCCAAGTTGGGCCACGCCGCCGACGCCCCGCTGTGCCTTAACTGCGGCACCAAGATGCGCCCCGCCGGAAGCTGCTATGCCTGTGAGGGCTGCGGCTCCACCAGCGGCTGCAGCTAAAATTGGGATTTATTGCATCAGATGCAACCACTCGGCGTAGTTGAGTGAACTGTAGATCTTGATGCGGCGATCAGCAGCCCTCAGGTGCGCTCATGCCTGAGGTAGCTGGTCAGAGAGTGTTCCGGTCCGCAAACCTGCGGCCGAAACACGAACGCCCGACCCAGGGGGCCGAGCGTTCGGTGCGATTCAGACGTGATGTCCTGCACGCTGTAGTGGGCTGTTAGGACACCACATCCTGGGTCGCAGTGCAAATCGGCACTATAGATAAGGATGTTTATTCGATGGTCATGAACTTCAGCCAGACGAGCGCGAAGGTCGCCTCGGATGCGGCGCGGCTGCTGCGTAGCAGCAACGCGACCATGGACGACCGCACGGTTGCGGCCAGCGCTCTCGACCAGGTCCGGCGCACCCACGGTCCGAACCTCGACCAGACGAGCGCCCGGGCGGCGGCTGCTGCGGCGAAGGTTCTGCGCGACTCGAACGCGACGCGGATCGAGCGCGAAGTCGCGGCCAGCGCTCTCGAGCAGACTCCGCTGCACGGCTAGGAGCGGCACGGCATGAGGCGATCGCTGCTTCGGGCTGCTAGCCCGAAGCAGCGACCTTCTTGACTCAAAGCATCATTGTTGCGTTTAATGCAACACATGACTCGGCCTGTCGCTCTTGCTGGCGCAGCGCGCTTCGTGCTCGCCGAGAATGTCCGGTACCTGGATCCTGCGCCCGCAGTGTTTGAAGCAATGCTCGAGGGTTGGGCCCTCCAGCAGCGGACCCGGTTCCTCAAGGACACGACGGTTGACTCTCGCTTGCGTCTCGTGCGTCGGCTAGCTGGCTTCTCGAACCAGTACCCCTGGCAGTGGCAGCCGACTGAGATCGAAGCGTTTTTTGGTGATCTTCGGTCCGGTGCTCGCCCGATCATGATGTCGACGGCACGCGGATATCAGAACACGCTGCGGATGTTCATGGAGTACGTCACCGACACGCGGTACGAATGGCCACAACAGTGTCACGACCGGTTTGGTCAGATTCCGGTCCAAATCCTGCATGAGTGGAACTCGATCACCCACGTCAACGAGTATGAGGGCGATCCGCGCCGGCGGCCGTTGACTTATGACGAGGTCCAGGCACTTTTCGATGCGGCCGACTCCCGGGTGGAAGAAATCCGCGCACGTCGGCGCAAAGGCGCGTTGGCGGCCCTGCGCGACGCGACCGTGCTCAAGACGATCTACGCCTTTGGTCTGCGGCGGAGCGAGGCGTCGGGGCTAGACCTTGCCGACCTGCGGCACAACCCGAAAGCACGGCAGTTCGGCCGAATCGGAGCACTGTTCGTGCGTTGGGGGAAGGCCACCAAAGGCAGCCCGCCGAAACGGCGCACCGTGTTGACGGTGCCGGAGATGGACTGGATCATCCCGGTACTTGAGCAATGGCTCGACGAGGTGCGTCCCGCGTTCCGTGCTGGCAAGCACCCTGCGCTGTGGGTGACTGAGAGAGCGGGACGCTTATCACCGCGCTCGATCGATGACGCATTTGCGTTAGCTCGCGGTGCGGCAGGGCTGGCGGATGAGCTAGACCTGCACTGTCTTCGGCACTCGTACGTCACGCACTTGGTCGAGTTCGACTACACCGAGCGCTTCGTCCAGGAGCAAGTCGGCCACGCCTATGCCAGCACGACCGCGATCTATACCGGGGTGTCTGACGACTACCGGAACCGGCTCTTGGCACGATCGCTGAAGGAGCGCTATGGCGAGCTTTGGGGAGTCGTCGGATGATCAAAAAGATGGGCTATCAGTGGCATCTGCGAGGCCTTATGGCCGACAAGGGGATGTTCCAGACGACGGATCTTGTGCCGTTGCTGGCAGAGCGTGGCATCTCGCTATCCCGTGAGCAGGTCTTTCGCCTGGTGACACAGCCACCGCAGCGTCTGTCGATGGATGTGCTTGCTGCGTTGTGTGACATTCTCAGCTGCACGCCGAGCGATCTGATCGAGATCGAGGTCATCAACGCGCAGGTACGGAAAGACGGCAGTGGCAAGGCGGCGAGTGGGGAGACCGTCGGTGACGCACCGCAGCCGCGGCGCGCAACGATCCGGAGGCCAACCGGACTATGAGCAGTGTTGATCCGGCCGACGTCGTTGTTGACCGGATGACCGCACGCATCCAGGCATCTGTTCCCGGCTTGGATCTGGTCTCAGCGCGCCGTCTGCTCTCAGAGGCGCAGGCGCACCGCGGCAAGGCGATGCGCGAACTGGACGCGTTCCTTGCTGGGGAACCGAATGCTCTTCGCAGGCCGATTTCTGATTGTCCGGCGAGCTACATACGGTTGGTGCAGGTGGTCAGCGATGGCGGCTACGAGATCAGCTTGCCGATTTGCGCGACGTGCGGCAGGTCGGCCACGCAGTTGAGGGCTGGTTCCGGCGGACGAGTCTGTAGCCGCTGTTACGCGCGGTCGAGTCGAACGACGTGCGCCCGATGTGGAAGGGAGGGGCGCATTGCGGCTCGCCGCCCGGAAGGAGTCATCTGCTACACGTGTTACCAACGCGATCCGTTGGTGACCGAACCGTGCATCAGGTGTGGAAATTCACGTGTGCCTGCGATCCGACTTGCCGATGGTCAGCCCGTGTGTGGGAATTGCAGCCGGCCAATTCACACATGTACGGTGTGTGGAACAGAGGCGCCAGCCAAAACGAATCGCGATGGTCAGGCCATATGCGCGCGGTGCTATCAGCGGCCAAAGCGGCTTTGTGGCCGCTGCCAACGTGTCATGCCGATATCCCTCCGGGCGACCGAGGATAATCCCGACCTTTGCGAGAACTGCTATCAAGGGGTAACGGGTACGTGCACAGTTTGCGGTCGCATTCGCCCCTGCCTAGGAGTGCGTTCCGGAATCCTTATCTGCAAGAGCTGTCTCCCACGTCAACTACGACAGTGCTGTCGATGTGGCAGGAATCGACGCGTTAACGCGGAGTGGCCGATTGGTCCAGTGTGTTCGACATGTTATGAGCGTATTCGTAACCATCCCGAAGTATGCGCAGCGTGCGGGAGTATTCAGCCGCTGATTGCGGTGTCGGAAGGCGGAAATATTTGCGGCCCGTGTGCAGGTGTGGCCGTTGACTATGTCTGCAAGGCTTGTGGGTCAGGGGGAAAGATTTATGCCGAAGGGCAGTGCGCGCGCTGTGTACTCGCCACTCGGGTCAATGACCTACTCGGACATCCGACTGGAATTTCGCAGCTGGGTGCTGTGCGTGATGCGCTTGTTAATGTTGAGCACCCTGTCTCGATCCTTGGCTGGCTTCGAAAAAGCGCTTCAGCGCGGCTGCTGGCGCAGCTTGCCGCCAAAGGAGAGCCCATCACGCATCAGATGCTCGACGGCCTACCACAATCGAGGAATCTGCATTACGTGCGTCAAGTTCTCGTCCATACCGGTGTGCTGCCGGACCGGGTTGAGTACTTGGAACGCATAGGCCCTTGGCTCGATCATGTTCTTCTTGATGTACCGACGCACCACGGCCAACTGGTCCGACCTTTCGCTCACTGGTTCGTACTGCGCCGCGCTCGGCGAGCCAGTCTCCGACGGTCGTATACACAAGGCGCTGGTGCCAGTGCCCGACGGCGCATTCGAGCTGCGTTGGACTTCCTGCAATGGGCCGATGAGCGGAACATTTCTCTGGGGGAGCTCAAGCAAGCGCAAGTCGAGCAGTGGCTGAATGATGGCCCGAAAACTCGCTACGATATAAGATCATTCCTCGCGTGGACTGCCAATCGGAAAGTTACGCCGCCTCTCACCGTTCCAGCGCGGTCATTTCGGCAATACTTCGATCAGGTACTGGAAGAGGACCAGCATCTCTTGCAGCTTCGGCGATGTGTTACCGATACGACGTTACCCGTCGATGTTCGAGCCGCCGGAGCATTGGTGAGCCTTTTCGGGATACCCGTGTCACGTATCGTCGAGTTGACGAGTGATCGCCTGATAACTCAAGGCGAGAACAGCTACCTTGTCATCGGTCGCCATCCAGTGCTGCTGCCTCCTTCGGTTGCCGAGTTGCTACAACTGGGGGCGCAAAGCCAGCCTCGCTCAGCACTGGGACGTGCCGTTCCGGGGCGACGTTGGTTATTTCCCGGCTTAAATCCTGGTCGTCATATAACGGCAAACCGAATAACCGAGCGCCTTCGTCATTTTGGAATCGAGGCACGCACTACGCGCTCGACTGCGCTATGCGCACTCGCCGCCGACATGCCAGCAGCGATTCTGGCCGACCTTCTGGGTATTCACATTGCGACGGCCGCCTATTGGGTTTCGTATGTCAAGCGTGACTGGGCCGACTACGTTGCAGCACGCGCAGTCGACACCGGACGGCCTGGTCGTTTACCCATGCTTGAAACGTGAGCATTCGAATAGTCCCATTATGGCGGAGGCGTTCAAGCTAGGCGCCACGTCGCTCTGAGCTCCATCGAGAGTGTCCGCCTCTATCCATGCCACTCACAGGTAGGTTGAGCTTTGCCTGCATCGGACCGGCGATAACAGGGGACAATCCCACTGTCAGTGCTCTGCTGATGTGAGGGGGCGTGAGTGGCGCGCAAGAAGTCCATCATCGCGGAGTTCCTGCGGCTCAAGCAGGAGAAGGAGAAAGCCAGGGCGCAGCAGGCTCGCATGGAGTTGCAGGAAGAGATCCGAGCGCAAAAGCTAGAGGAGCAGCGGCAACGTCAGGCGCAGCGGAAGCGCGACCAGGCGGCGAAGGCGCGCAACGTGCGCGCCGCGGAGGAGTTGCGCGCACGTCGTTCGGGCGAGGCGGCGCAGAGGGAGGTCGAGCGCATTCAGCGCGAGGCCGAACGGCGCGAGCAAGAGCGGCAGCGCCAGGAAGCTGCACAGCAGCGGGCCAAGCAGGCTGAAGCGCGCCGCAAGGCTGCTGAGCAGGCCAAGGCGCTCGAGATGGCGCGGCGACACGAAGCCGGCGAGCGTAGTGCACAGATCCGCATCCAACTGGCGCAATTTGATGCCCTGCTGCAGAGCGTGTCGTCCGGCCTTCACTCGGCGCGCCTGCCACTGGAACGTGCCTTCGACAATGGCGACCTGATCACGGCCATCGACGTGGTTGAGCGCACCCTCACCTCATGCCCTTATCCAGCGGGCGTCGCAGGGCCAGTGCGCGCCCAGATGATCCCGGAAGCGCGCGAACTGATCATGGACGTTGAGCTGCCTCCGCGGGACACGGTCCCCGCAGTCGCGGAGTATCGGTACGTGGCAAGTCGACGTGAGATCGTTCCTGTCGCCCGCAAACTGATTGAGCGCGACGCGCTGTATCGCCTGCTGATCGCTCGGGTGGCCCTTCGCAGACTCCACGAAGCGTTCACCGTGTGCCCACCGTCTCTCATCGACAGCGTTGTGTTCAACGGCCATGTCAGTGCCAAGAACCCGGCCACAGGCAGGCCGATCCGACCATGTGTGCTGAGCGTGCAGGCCACCCGCGCACTGATGGACGAGATGGATCTGTGCGAACCGGAGCTCGATCCAGCAGCCTGCCTGCACCATCTCAACGCGATCTTCTCGAAACACCCGGGGGATCTCGAACCTGTACAACCAGTCGTCGTCTTCGATGCGCGCCGCTACAGGTTCGTGGATGCTATTGATGTGGTCGCCGGACTCGACAGTAGACCGGAGATCCTTAACTTGACCCCCACAGAGTTCGAGCACTTGGTTCGAAGGCTCTTCGAGGCTTACGGCTTGCAGGCTTGGGTGACTCAGGCTTCACGCGACGACGGAGTCGACGCGGTGGCGTTCAACAAGGACCCGTTCACAGGTGGGACCTGCGTCATCCAGGCCAAGCGCTACACAAAGGTCGTGCCGGCCAACGACGTGCGGGCTCTGGCTGGCGTCATGGACGACATGAACGCAACCAAAGGCATCCTCGTGACTACCTCGTGGTTCGGCAAGACCAGCCGCGATTTCGCCACGAGAAACGGCCGCATGCAGTTGATCGACGCACGAGAGCTGATCGCGCTGCTCAAGACTCACTTGAACCTCGACGCGCTGATCACTTTGCCCAAGCCACCGCGCGAATGGACTCCCTAGGATGTCCGTCCTCGGACTTTGGCCCGGCTGTTCCAGGGCCAGCTCGGTCGAGGAATAGCGCACGGGTGGAATAACTACACTCCACCAGTAAAACGGACAGATCGGCGGCCGCGAGCTACGAGATATCCGAGGAGGGAAACGGAATGGATCGCGTCACGGTGGTTTCCTCGAATCTTGTCTCGGTTGGCTATGACCCGGGATCTCGCACCCTTGAGGTCGAGTTCTGGGGCGGCAGGATCTATCAGTACTTCAATGTGCCCTCGATCATGCACCGGCAGCTCATGAGTGCCCGGAGCAAGGGACGGTATCTAGCAAGGGCTATAAAGCCTGCGTACGACTTCCGGCGAGTTGCGTAAGGGCAGACCGGCTGATCTGTGAGGTGCCGGCGCCGCCGCTGGCACTCCGCAGCGCCTCGTCCCTCCCCGAGCAGATGGACACCAATTGGCGTTGATCGGCGAACGGGTCGAACAAGTCCGCTCTATCAGCACCGTAGTAGCTGATACGAGCTGACAACTGGCAGCGAATTGCGACGGCCGGTGGCCCCGAACACGTAGAACGTTCGGGGCCACCGGCCGTTTGCCGCCTCGTGCCGCTGTGTCCGGTGTCCGTGGGTGGGCGCGGGATCCGTTACCCAGCCCACTCGCCCTCCGCGCAGCTCCCAGCCAAGTTAGCTTCGTCGGCGGCCTTCGTTTGGTGGCAGCTCGTGCAAGGCGGTCGATGCTTGCAGGGCCTCGAAGCATCAACGACGACCGGTGAATACTGCAGCTTCCGAATAAGTACACTCCACCAACATTACAGGTGTTGCCCAGTAGCATTAGAGCAGGTCACAGGGGAGTCGGCCAAGACGTCGGCTCCCCTGGGCCTTGCCTGCATTCATAGCGTTGTTGCGTTGGATGCAACTGTCGAGTCGCCCCATGAGCTGTGCGGCGTAGGAGCGGTTGGCGTCTACTGTGGGGTCATGGGCCGTAGTGGTAGCGGCATGCTGCGATGCGCACTTCTTCATCGACGACCTTGTAGATCAACCGGTGCTCGTCGGTGACCCGGCGCGACCAGTATCCGTGGAAACCGTGCTTGAGGGGTTCGGGTTTGCCGATGCCTTCGTTGCCGTTGCGCTGGACGTCCTGGATGAGAGTGTTGATCCGTTTGAGTACTTTGCGGTCCTGCGTCTGCCACCAGACGTAGTCCTCCCAGGCGCTCTCGTCCCAGAGCAGCTTCACTCCGCCAGCTCCCTTGCGGTGCCGCCTCCATGCTCGAGTCGGTCGATCGAGGCCAGCAGGCGGCGGGCGTTCTCGGGGCTGCGCAGCAGGTAGGCGGTCTCCTTGAGCGACTCGTAGTCATCGAGGGCTACCATGACCACCGGGTCGTGTCCGGCCCGCGTGATGATGACTTCCTCGCGGTCGTCAACCACCGCGCTCAGGGTCTCGGCGTACTTGGCACGTGATTCGGAATAGGTCATTGTGCGCATCGCACACCTCCTTGGCTTGTACAGGAAATTGTACGTTACGCCGGGACGGCGGGCAACCGCCAGCAGATCGGCACTCCCCGGACCATGGAGATGTCCAGTGCAGGCCGCTTCGCAGCCTCTAGCGTCCATCGGTCGAACGGCGCTGAGCTTGCGACCAAGAGTCGTCTGCCGCGGAGGAATACTGCAGCCTCCGGATAAGTGCACTCCACCGGTAATCAGCAGCGAGAAGCGACTGAGGAGGGGCCCGGTGATCGCCGGGCCCCTCTCGTCATGAGGCTTGTGATGAAGTGGCGCCGCCTGCGCTGTCTTCCGGGCTGGCGCAGATCCGGTTTGCGATGATGCGCAGGCCCTCGGCCAGTTCGTGGGCGGTGAGGCCCTGCTTGGGATCCATGAACCATTTGGCGATGATCCCGATGAACAGGGCGTGGTAGACCGAGCCCGCCAGCCTGGCGGTTTCGGGCTCCGCTTCGGGATCGACGCCGAGGAACATCTCCGCCAGGCCGGTCGCCGCCTCGGTCTGCACTCCGGCGAGGAAGGCGCGCAGTTCGTCGTTGCGGCCGAGCAGGCTCATCAGCTCCACCTGGGCCGACCACAGGCCTGAGTTCGGGCCGCTGAACGACTCGATCGTGCGCGCCATGATCGATTCGAAGCGGCGCAGCGGCCCGGCGTCCAGGTCCCCTGCCGCTGCGAGAGCGCGCTCGATCTCCTCGCCCCAGTCGCCGATCGACTCGTAGACCGCCTGGTTCATGAGCGCGTCCTTGGAACCGAAGTGGTAGCCGATCGCCGCCAGGCTCACGCCGGAGGCCGCCGCGATGTCGCGGGCCGTGGTGCGCGCGTAGCCCTTCTCGATCAGGCAGCGCTTGGCCGCAGCGAGCAGGTCCTCTCGATTTCCCATGGTCAGCAGCCTACTCCCGTCTCGCACGATCGTCTCATACAATCGTTTTAGACGTTTGTTCTAGACAAGCGTACAAGACGCTTGTACTGTTCCCTGGTATGACGAATCACCGAGCGCGGCGAGCGCGCTCGGGTGCGGACAACAATCCGGGGGAGTGACCGATATGCCACGTTCCACGTCTTCTACGTCGCAGGCAGACGACCGGTCGGCCAGGGCGATTGGATCGCACCGCGCCGCACCGTCGGGGGACTCGGGTTGCTCAGGGCCGTCCGGACCGAAAGCCGGGCGACGTGAGTGGACCGCTCTGGTCGTGCTCCTCCTGCCTCTCCTGCTCGTCTCGATGGACGTCTCCGTCCTCTACTTCGCGGTCCCATTCATCAGCAGGGACCTCGAACCGAGCAGCACCCAACAGCTGTGGATCTTCGATGTCTACGGGTTCGTCCTGGCCGGCCTGCTGATCACGATGGGCTCGCTGGGTGACCGGATCGGCCGGCGCCGGCTCCTGCTGCTCGGCGCGGCGGGATTCAGCCTCGCCTCGCTGGCTGCGGCTTATTCACACAGCGCGGCACAGCTGATCGCGGCCCGCGCGGTGCTGGGCGTCGCCGGGGCGACGTTGATGCCCTCGACGCTCGCCCTGGTCCGCAACATGTTCCACGACGAGAAGCAGCGCCGAACGGCAGTCAGCATCTGGACCGGCGCGATGACGGGCGGCATCGCACTCGGCCCGGTGCTCAGCGGGCTGCTGCTCGAGCACTTCTGGTGGGGCTCGGTCTTTCTGATCAACGTCCCGTTCATGCTCGCGCTGCTGTCCCTCGCCCCCGTTCTGCTGCCTGAGTTCCGCGCGCCGCAGCCGGGGCGGTTCGACGTGCTCGGATCAGTGCTGTCGCTCGGTGCTGTTCTCCCTGCCATATACGGGATCAAGGAGATTGCGGCGAACGGCGTGGACCAGGTGCGGCTCGCGTCGATCGCGGTCGGGGTGCTCGTGGGCGCGCTGTTCCTGGTCCGGCAACTGCGCAGCGACCATCCGATGATCGACCTGGCGCTGTTCCGCAGCCGCGGCTTCAGCGGCTCGGTCACACTCAATCTTTTGTCGATGTTCGCGATCGTCGGATTCGCCATCTTCATCACCCAGTACCTGCAGTCCGTGCTCGGCATGAGCCCGTTCACCGCGGCGCTGTGGTCGCTGGTGCCGTCCGCGGGGGTCGGCGCCATCGCTCCACTGACCGGTGCGCTCGTGCAGCGCTTCGACCGGGCTACGCTCGCGGCGGCCGGATTCCTGCTCGCCACCGGCGGGTTCGGCATGCTGACGCAGCTGCACGCCTCGTCGCATCTCTGGTTCCCGCTGGTCGGCTGCAGCCTCTACGCCAGCGGTCTGGTGATGGTGATGACGGTGGGCACCGAGCTGATCATGGGTGCGGTGTCACCGGAGCGGGCGGGTTCGGCGTCCGCGGTCGTCGAGACCGGCACCGAGTTCGGCGGCGCGCTCGGCATGGCGGTGCTCGGCAGCATCGGCACTGCGGTCTACCGCAGCCATTTGGCCTCGACGATGCCGGCCAGGTTGTCCGCCCGGAGCGCGGATACGGCGCGGGAGACGCTCGGCGGCGCTGTCGCCACGGCGTCTCACATGCAGGGCGTGAGCGGCACGGCCCTCCTCAACGCAGCGCGCGACTCGTTCGCACACGGGGTAAATGCGGCGGCGCTCGGGGCGGGCATCGCCACGCTCACAGCCGCGGTGCTCTCCATCGCTCTCTTCCGCGGCGTCCGTGTCGAGCAGGCATTGGCGCGGGTACCGACGCTCGCGCCGGTTCCGAGTGACGTCGAGGTGGCAGTCTGACGCCTCTTCAGACGAAGGTCGGAAGCCGACGGTCGTCGTGGACGCACATCGTCTATCGGCCGTCGGCTACCGGCGGCTTACCAGCGGTAATGCGCGCGGTAATGCGCGCTTTCGTTATCCAGAGGTGACCATGGGAGCGGCGCGTCCGGGTAGGTTCAGGTACGTGGACGAGACTTCGGATGGTCTGCACGAGGCGGCCGATCGTGCAGCGAACTACATACGGGGTCATGGGGGACCGTTCGACCGCGCCCGATTCGCAGCAGTGGCCGGGGCAGGCCTTCCCGAAGCCGAGGCCGACGCGAACGGCAGCACCGCCGCGCTCGAACCCCCCGAGCCGCAGAACCCGGACGGCGGCTGGGCGGCGCCCTGGTCCGGCGGAGCGTCCAGCCTCGACGCGACGTGCTTCATGCTTGACCAGCTGTCCGACCTCGACGATGCGCGCACCACGGCGAACGTGTCCGCTGCGCTCGAGTTCATCGAGGCGGCGCAGTCGCCTGACGGCACCTGGCGCGAGGGGCAGAGCGACCGTACGCCCGATTGGCTGATGCCAGGCTCGGCGCCCGCCCGCGCTTATCTCACCGCGAACTGCGCGCGCACACTGCTCGTAGCCAAGACGGCCGCGGAGGCTGTCGAGCGCGCGGCGCGGGCGCTCGAATGGGCGCTTGACCCGCACGGCCGCCTGCCGGGGCCGATGGTCGCTCACTGGCTCGCCGCGCGGGTGTTTCGGGAGACCGGCCGCGAGCTGGCCGCGCGCCGCCTGCTGGACGTCGTCGGTCGGGTATTCGATCAGCTCGACACCACGGATCTGGCCTGGTTCGGCTCGGACACCCAGCCCGGCGACCGCTGGACGAAGCGGATCGCCTTGCGGCTGGCGGCCTGTCAGGAGCCGGACGGGTCGTGGATCGACGAAAGCGGCCGTCCGTCCGCATTGCTGACCGTCACCGTGTGCCGCGTCCTCCTGCGCGCCTGACTCTGCGTCAGTCTGCGTCAGGCGAAAGCGGCGCGACAAGATCTCGAGATGGCAAAGGCCCGGACACGCAGGGTGCGTGCCCGGGCCCTCCGCCTTGCAGAGGCAGGTCAGCTGGCGTTGGTCAAGGTGACCTGCGTGCTCGCAGTCTGGCCGTTGCGCTGGTAGGTGATCGTCACCTTCGAGCCCGGCTGGTACGACCTGATAGCCGCGACGAGCGAGTCCGCGCCGCCGATCTGCTGGTCGTCGACCTTCGTGATCACGTCGCCCTTCTGGATCCCGGCCTTGTTCGCCGGTCCACCCGAGGTGACGGCGCTGACCACGGCCCCGGCCTGGGTCGCCGTCGCGGACGGGTCGCTCACCGAGACCCCGAGCAGCGAGTGGGTCGCCGTGCCGGACGTGACCAGTTCCTTGGCCACCCACTCGGCCTGGTTGATCGGTATCGCGAAGCCCAGGCCGATCGAGCCGCTGGTGCCCGAGCTGCCGAGGCTGCCGGAACTGGCGGTCGCGATCGCCGAGTCGATCCCGATGACCTTGCCGTTCATGTCGACCAGCGGGCCACCGGAGTTGCCCGGGTTGATCGCCGCGTCCGTCTGGATCGCGTCCAGCACCGACTGGCTCGACGACTGCGACGAGGTGTCGCTCGACGGGCTGACCGGCCGGTTCAGCGCCGAGACGATGCCGGTGGTCACGGTGTTGGACAGGCCGAGCGGCGCACCGATCGCCACCACCGACTGGCCGACGGCGAGGGTGGACGAGTCGCCGAGCTCGGCTTTCGTCAGTCCGCTGACCCCGGAGGCCTTGATCACGGCGAGGTCGCTGGAAGTGTCCCGGCCGAGGATCGTGGCCGGGGTGATCCTGCCGTCATCGAAGGTCACGGTCATCGTCGTGCCGGAGCCGGACGCCGCGGCGGAGATCACGTGGTTGTTGGTCAGGATCTGACCATCCGAGGAGATGATGATTCCGGTGCCCTCGTCGCCGGAGCCGTCGCTGGCGGTCACGGTGATGGTGACGACCGACGGCAGGACCTTGGCCGCCACCGCGGTGACCTGGGTCGAGTTGGGCGACGCGGTGTTGAGCCCGGAGCCGGTGGTGCTGGTGTTGTTGTTGTTCGAGCTGGTGAGCGAGGACGTCGACGACGAGTTGTTGTTGTCCTTGAGTGCGTAGGTGACTCCGGCGCCGACGCCGGCGCCGATCAGGGCCGCGATCACCACAGCCGCCAGGATGACCCTGCCGGGTCCGCCCTTCTTAGGCTCGGCTGGTGCGAGGCCACCCTCCGGAGTGCCGAATGGAGGCAGCCCGGTCGATGCCGGGGCGGCCCATTGGGGCGGCGGGGGAGTGCCCGGGCCGCCGGCGAAGGGGCCCTGCCCCCATCCCTGAGGCACGGCGGGCGGCGGAGGGGCGCCCCACATCGGAGCGGCGGGCGGCTGGGGCTGCGGCGGCACCGGCGCCGGTATCGGCGTCTCGGGCAATGGCCTGGTGTGCTCCATATCGCCCATATAAGGCTGCGGGGCGGGCGTCGGCGGCAGCGGCTCGGGTCCGGCGGGCGTCTGGAGGCCCGCAGCCGGCTGAGCCTGCTCGGACGGCTGACTTGCGTACGGTCCCTGAACTGGCTCGCTCGCGCCGAAAGGAGCGAACGGCGCAGAGCCGCCGGGCGTCGCGTCCGCGATCAGGGACTGCTGGTGGGCCGACATCTCAGCCGGCTCCGACGGCGATTCGGGCGCGGGTGCCTCTGCCCCCGGCGTCGCGGCACCGGCGAACGGCGGCTGCTCTGCGGGCTGCTCCGTCGAGTCGGTCTCGCGATGTTCAGGCGTCTCGGTCATGAGTCGTACTTTCTTCCAACTGTCTGAGATGCGGCTGAGATGGGGCGCAGAACTGGTTATGGAGTTGTGGAACCGAGCCTAAGGAGCATCCGGGCGGAATGCCGTCCGGGCTGAGCCGGCCGGATCGCCAGAAGAGTCCGACGGCAGAGCCAGGTTCGCTACGTTCTGTTCCAGCGTCTCCATGGGCGCGGTGAGGACGTTGGGCGCGGGCGCTCGCGGGAAAGCGGCCTTAGGCGCCGAAGGTGGCTCAGGCAGTCCGGGCAGCCAGACGCCGAGCAGGGCGCCACCGCCGGGCGCATGTGCCACGGCGACTCGTCCGCCGTGGTTCTCGGCGACCTGTCGCACGATCGCCAGACCCAGACCCGAGCCGGGCATGGTGCGGGCCTCGGGTGACCGGTAAAAGCGTTCGAAAATGTGCTCCATGTCTTCGGCGGCGATGCCCGGCCCCTGGTCTGCGACTTGGAGCGCGCCGTCCTCGAGCGTGACGGTCACGGTGCCCTCCGGCGGCGACCACTTGGCCGCGTTGTCGAGCAGGTTGGTAACAGCCCGCTCCAGCGACATCGGCTCGCCCTGTAGATACCACGAGCTAAGGCGCACGTCGTAGGTAAGCGACGGCGCGCGCCGCTGAACCCGTTCGACTGCCCGTTCGACGACGTCAGCGAAGTCGACCAGCTCGACCGCGTGGGTCGCGCGCTCGTCCCGGGAGAGCTCCACTAGGTCGGCGATCAGCACGGAGAGCTCTTCCATCTGGGCGCGCGCGTCGTTCATCAGGTCCGCCCGGTCTTGGGCGGACAGGCGCGGATTGTCCGGCTCGGCCATGGCCTGGGCGAGCAGGTCGAGGTTCGTGCGGATGGACGTGAGCGGCGTGCGCAGCTCGTGGCCGGCGTCCGCCACGAGTCTTCGCTGATATTCCTGTGACCGGGCGAGGGTGGCCAGCATCGTGTTGAAGCTCTTGGTCAGCCGGGCCAGCTCGTCGCTCCCGGCGACTTCGATCTTGCGCAAATTGCCCGTCCGGGCGATGTACTCGGTCGCGACGGTGAGTCTTTCGACCGGCCGCAGGGCGGCGCGGCCGATGGCGAGGCCGGCTGTTCCGGCGATCGCGATACCGGCGAGCCCCACCAGCAACGCCACGAGCCCGAGGGTGTGCAGCGTGGCCTGCGTGGACGCCATCGATGTCCCGACGACCAGCGCCGCGCCAGGCTCGAACGGCACCGGGACGGTCACCGTGCGGTACAGCCCGTCCTTGGTGGACACCGTGTCGTAGAAGTCTCCGCTTCTGCTCGTGGCGATGTTGTAGTCGGCCGGGTTCACCGGGAGCGAGGGGTCGATCGGAGTCTCTTGCCCATTGACCAGCACGGGGATCGTCGGCGGGCGGTATGTCTGCTGACCGTCGACGAGCGTCGCCTTGAGTCCGTCCATGGCCAGGCTGGCCGACGTTTCCGGCGAGACGATCCGTCCCGGATCGGCGAGCGTCGTCTCCGCCACGGTAGAGGCCCGCTGGAGCAGGTCCTGGTCCAATCGGCTGTAGATCGTGTCGCGGACGACCGCGTAGCTGACGATCGAGGCGACCGCGACGGTGACGCCGACGGCCACCATCACGAGCAGCGATACGCGCGCTCGCAATGACACGCCGCGCAGGGCCGTGCGGATCGAACGCGGTCGCGGGCTCTTGGGTCGCTGCTGGGCCTTACCTACAGGCTTCTTCGCACGAGACACCGGCGGCTGTGCGGCCTTTCGCTGTCGCTGTACCGGCCGACTGACCTGCTTGCTTGGACGTATGTCGGTCACGGCGCCGTTTCCCTGAGCGCGTATCCAATCCCTCGCACGGTGTGGATCAGCCGTGGCTCGCCTTCAGCTTCGGTCTTGCGCCTGAGGTAGCCGACGTATACCTCGAGCGAGTTGGCAGTGGTCGGGAAGTCGAAGCCCCAGACCTCCTCCAGGATCTGCGCACGCGTCAGCACCTGGCGGGGGTGGCGCATAAGGAGCTCGAGCAGGTTGAACTCGGTGCGGGTAAGCCGCACCTTGCGCTCGCCGCGAGTGACTTCGCGGGCCGAGCTGTCCAGCGTGAGATCGGCGAACGTCAGCAGATCCTGGTCGGGGGAGTAGGAGGGCTGGGTGCGGCGCAGCAGCGCGCGCAGCCGTGCCAGGAGCTCCTCAAGCGCGAACGGCTTGGGCAGGTAGTCGTCCGCGCCCGCGTCCAGTCCGGCGACCCGGTCGGAGACGGCGTCGCGCGCGGTCAACACCAGGATCGGCAGGTCCTCCCCGGCGGAGCGCAGACGGCGACACGTCTCGAGGCCGTCGAGGCGGGGCATCATGACGTCCAGGATCGCGGCGTCCGGTCGGCTGCGCGCGATCGACTCGAGCGCCGCCAGGCCATCGGAGGCCACCTCGACGTCGTACCCGTTGAACGCCAGTGAGCGGCGCAGCGAATCGCGCACCGCCTGATCGTCGTCGACTACCAGAATCCGCATGCCCGAAGTGTTACCCGTAGCGCTGAGAAGGTGCTGAGACGCGCCGAAAATGCGGCCGATAAGTGACGGCCCCGGCGTGCCATACCCATCATGTGACTATCGATTGCGCTGTTCAAGCGATATCCAGTTTCCACAACGGCTAGTTATCCACAGACGCTCCAAATCCTCTTACGCGCGGTTGTCCCCCTAGCCGATCTTTGTCTTGGGACGGGCGAAGGGTCCGCTCCACCGCCGGAGAACGGCGGGCGACGCGAGGAGGCGGGACGCGATGGGGACCGGTTCGGGAAGCATGTGCGGTGGTGGGTCGGGCTTTGTGGACGCGAGTGCTGACGGGGGTCGGTGCGATTGCGGCGGATCGTCGGGAATCGGCGTACCGCGCACCACAGACTGCCGCTGCGTGGATGGTGCGTGCGTCGAGGCGCCGGACGGGGGCTTCGACAACGTTGGACATGGATTCTTCAGCGCGCCGAACGGGGCGACAGGCCACGCGTGCGGCTACGCGCACGGCACGCCAGGCGGGGGCGGCCTGGCCTTGGATCGGCTCGACCGTTTTCAACTGCCGCTTGGGCTAAGTCCCGAGGTAGGTGCTGCTGTGGCGAGCGTCGACGGCGACGCGCAGGACACGGTACGGCTTGGTTCTCCTGGAGAGGTCGCGGCGGCGGTTCCCCATTTCTTTGGGTTCCATCCGGACGCCTCTGTCGTGGTGCTCGGCCTATCGCGCTCGCAGCGGGACTGCCGGGCGGCGATCAATCAAGGGATGCGGATCGATCTCGGCTCGGTGCAGCGCGGTCCGGCTGCCTTCGGACGCTGGATGGCGGCACGTCTGGTGGACACCGGGGCGAACGAGGCGTTGTGCGTCGTCTATCCGCCCCGGGAGGGTCCGACCCGGATCTCCGAGTACCGTCGGCTGGTCGCCGGGATGTGCGCACCGCTCCGGATCGCAGGCGTGGCGCCCCTTGACGTCCTGTTCGTCAGCGAGGGGCGGTGGTGGTCGTTCCTGTGCGACCGCCCGCAGTGCTGCCCACCGGAGGGCTCGCCGATCGATACCCGGGCGAGCGCGATCGCCGTGCTCACCGCCTATTCAGGGCTGGCTGTGCTGCCGAACCGCGCGGCCCTCGCCGCTGGCTTGGAGCCGTATGCATCGGACATGGCGGACCGTACGCGCGCCGCGTGTGATGCCGCCTTGAACCGACTCGCCGACGCACGGGCGACCGCGGACGCCGAGACGTCCATGGCCATCGAAGGATCGGTCGGCGCCACGCACGACAAGACGCTCGACCTCCGGTGGGAAGACGTGTCGCGAGTTTGGCGCTTGGCCGACAGCCTCTGCGACGTGCAGGTGCCGCTCGACCGGGCACTGACCGACGAGATCGTCGGTGAACTCCTGGTCGCGCTCACCGATGTCCGGGTCCGCGACCACGTGGCGACCTGGTGCGGCGACGACCGGTCTGGGCAGGCGGTGGCGCTAGGCGTCGAGTTGGCGCGCCGTGCCGTGACCGCCGAGCAGGCCGCCGCGGCCTACTCGGTCGCGGCGTGGGCGACGTGGTCGCTCGGCTGGGGTGCGTGGAGCCGCCTCTGCATCGAGCGCGCCGTCGCAGCCGTGCCGGGCTACGCGCTGGCCGGGCTGATCAAGCAGGGCTTGGACCGCGGCATCGGCCCGGAGTTGGTGCGAGAGGCTGCGCGGGGCACGGCGCGGCGCTTGAACGAGATGTACGCGGAACAGCTCAGTTCGAGGGCGATCTAGCCATGGCTCGCATCCTGTCCGCAGTCGAGTCGACGACACACGGCGTCCTTACGCGCCTGTTTATCGTCATTCGGACGATATATGATGCGGCGCCATGGCGACCTCGACTGACCCCGCGTCATACGACGCCCGGCGGTGGCCGCCGTTCGCGGTCACGGTGGACTTGGTGGTGCTCACCGTGCGGGACGGCGCGCTCTCAGCGCTCGTCATCAGGCGCGGCGAGGAGCCGTTCGCCGGACAGTTGGCGCTTCCGGGAGGCTTCGTCCGCGAAGCCGAGTCGCTCGACCGGGCGGCGTCCCGGGAACTGGCCGAGGAAACCGGGCTGGCGGACCTGCCGATGCATCTGGAGCAGTTGGCGACGTATGGCGCGGTCGACCGTGATCCGCGGATGCGAGTCGTGTCGGTGGCTTATCTGGCCCTTGCGCCGGATCTGCCGACCCCGCGGGCCGGCGGGGATGCCGCCTCTGCTGCCTGGCGTCCGGTCGCTCCGATGCTCCCAGCGCTCTTTCCGGGTGCATCGGCGCATGCGGGGACCACCGGAACGCCGCTCGCCTTCGACCACGCCAAGATCCTCGCCGACGGGGTCGAGCGGGCCCGCGCGAAGCTCGAGTACTCGCCGCTGGCGGCGGCCTTCTGCCCGCCCCAGTTCACGGTGGGCGAACTGCGGCGGGTGTACGAAGCCGTATGGGGCGTGGCGCTCGATCCGCGCAACTTCCACCGGAAGGTAACCGGCACCCCCGGCTTTCTCGTTCCGGTGGGAGGAACGACGGCCCGTCAGGGCGGCCGCCCAGCGCAGCTTTTCCGGCTGGGTACGGCGACCCTGCTCAATCCGCCGATGCTGCGCCCGACCTGAGTACTCGACCCAAGCAAGGAGGAATTCCACGCCCGGGGTAGGCATCCCGATCCGCGCATCGCAGCCCGACCTCAGGCAGAGGGTGTGCTCCCCGTTCGGACAACGGTCCCGATTCGTGGATCGCGGCCTCACCTCAGGCAGGGAGTGCAGTCCCCGCTTGGGTAACGGTCCCGATTCGCGGATCGCAGCCTGACCTTAGGTAGGGAGTGCGCTCCCCGTTCGGACAACGATCCCAATCCGTGGATCGCGGCCCGACCTAAGGCAGAGAGTGCGCTCCCAGCTCGGGCAGCAATCCCGATGCGCGGATCTCAGCCCGACCTAAGCTAGGAGGCGCTCCGCGAGCTCCGACCGCACTTGCAAAGGCTACGAAGGCGCCGCGTCGGCATGCTTCGCGGCGCAGATGGTCGAGCAACGCCCGCACACGTGGCCCGGCTTTCGCCGGCGCTGGCCACCGGCAGGCGCCTCGCAACGGACGCCAGCTCGCACGTCAGCGGGGACGAATCGCCCCCATGCGGGTGTATTTCCCGGTATGCCGCGCGTGTCAGTTCTTCCTCATGATGACCGAGACAGACGATCGGAGGTGTCTGCAGCCAACGAAACCTAGGAGGCGCCGCGCGTGATCGAGGCCATTGACCTGACGGTGCGTCGACGCGGCCGCGCTGTACTCGATGCGGTCAGCTTCGACGTTCGGCCGGGTCAAGTCACGGGCGTGCTCGGAGGAACGGGCGCGGGGAAGACGACCTTGCTGCGTCGGATGGTGCAACTCGACCGGGGTGGCGGGGAGACGCTGTTCGAGGGCCGTCCCTACCGCGCGCTGGTGCATCCGATGCGCGAAGTCGGACTCGTCCTCGAAGACGCGGCCGGATACCCGGACCACACAGTGCGCGGGCATCTGCGGCTCGTGCTGGCAACTGACCGGCGCGCGGCTGTGGAGTCCGGAGTGCGCGGATGGCTTCGGCGTGCTGAGCAGAGCGGCGGTCACCTCGGTCAGAGCGGCGAGGGTGTCTTGGCGGTGCGTGACGCCGAAGGCAACCGGATCTCTCTCCGTTCCGGCATGGCTGGTGGTGGTGGCGCGACTTTACGCGTGCCGTCGAGTCGCGGCAACGCACGGCGCGGCCGTACGCGGCCTACACATCGCATCGACGCGGTGCTGGACATCGTGGGCTTGAGCGGCCAGGGCCGTACGCGCATCGCCGACCTAACCAACGGGATGGCGACCCGATTGGCGATCGCTGCAGCGCTGCTCGGTGATCCCATGGCGTTGCTGCTCGACTGCCCGGACCGAGGGCTTGAACCGGAAGGCGTTGCCTGGCTCGGGGATCTGCTGCGCGCCTTCACGGGCCAGGGCCGGGCTGCGCTGGTGACGTGCGCTGACACCGAGACTGTGGCACGTCTGTCTGATCGGATCCTGTTGCTGGACTCGGGATACCTCGTCGGCACACGCACTTCGGAGGAGGTGTTGCGCGCGCCAGCGGGCGCAGCGGTGATCGTCCGTTCCCCGCAGATCGTGAGGTTCGCGGCGCTCTTGGCCGAGGCGGGCGCCCGCAGTTCCCAAGGCGAGGGCGCGAGCCTTGAAGTGCGAGGGCTTGATCGGGCACGGATCGGCGATCTGGCGTACCGGCACGGCGTCCCGCTGCACGAGCTTGCCGAGCGGTTCACGGGCACCGATCCGGGAGACTTCGTGCTCGCCGCGTGCTCAAGCCGGGGCAGGGCGGTTGTGCCACTCCAGACGGTTACGCGGCCGGCCGCGGGTGTCGGCGTGGATGCGCGCCGCGGCGTGAAAGTAGGCGCGGGCGCAGGTGCGGCATCGACTGCAGGGTCGGGCGCGGGCGCGCCGGGATCGGTAACGGCGCTCGGGGACGTGCCGGGGCGCGTGTCGGGGGCGGGGGCGGGTGCGGCATCGACTGCAGGGTCGGGCGTGGGCGCGGCGGGATTGGTGGCGGCGGTCGCGGATGTGGCGGGGCATGTGTCGGGTCCGGACGCGGGTGCGGTATCGACAGCAGGAGCGGGCGCGGTGGTGGCGGAGTTCGCGGGCGTGGCGGGGCATGCGTCGGGTGCGGGCGTGGGTGTGGCGTCGACTGCAGGGTCGGGGGCGGGTGCGGCGTCGACTGCAGGGGTGGGCGCGGTGGTGGCGGAGTTCGCGGGCGTGACCGCTGAGGTGCCAAGACCTAGTGCAGATGCCGTGGGTTTGGGCGCGGAGCCTGAAGGTGCGTCTGTGGACGCATCGAGTCAGCATGTGGATGGCGCCGAATCGGTAGCGGCGACTTCGGAATCGGACGCCGACGCATGAGCCGCTTCTTCTCGCCGCTGATGGCCCTTCTCGGTGCGCTGCGTTACGAGCTCGCGCGTCTGTTGATCACGCGGTCGGTCAGGGCTGTCAGCCTGCTTTCCCTTCTGGGCTCGGCGCTGGTCACACTCCCGGCGGCGCGAAGGGCGGTGGGGCTCGCGCATTCTCAGGCTGCTGAGGTGGCACGGCTGAGCGGCGCCAAGCTCGTGCTGGGCCGCGGCGGGATGGTCGCCAGCTTCGGCGATGGACGATTTATGGCTGTGCGCAGCGACGGTGTCATCGGGCGGACGATCGTGTTGCCTGCCAACTGGTCGCCGCGCGGGTCCGGCATCGCTCTGGCGACGGCAGTGGGCCACGGTGGCGCCCGCGTTCTCGCACATGTTGGCACTGGGACGACTCACACGCTGCCCTCCACCGTGAGCCTTGCTGGCGCTCACGTGGGTGGTGGTGGTGCGGGCGTCGTTGCTGGCGGCGTCGTCGGGGCGGTGCTTCCGGCGGCCATGGCGGCTCTCGGCGCCGCATTGATCGGCGCGTCGTCGATCGCATACGAGTACCGGCATCGCGGAGCGCTGCTCACCTACGTTCTCCTGCCTCGACGTGGCATGGTCTTGCTCGCCAAATGCATTGCCGCCGCGCTCTTTGGCGCGCTGCTCTGCCTTGCCACGACGCCGGTTGCTTATGGGACGGCGCGGCTTGGCTTTGCGGTGGCCGGGACGAAGATTGACGTTCCGCTACGGCTGATGATCCCGGCGGTGCGAGAAGTCGTGACGGCCGCGATGTGTGGGGCGCTAGCGACCGCAGCCTGTGCGGTGCTGAGGATGCGCCTGCTCGCTGTGCTTGCGTCTGTCGCGGCTTGCGTGATTCTTGCTGCGATGCTTCCGGATTCGGCGAGCCCGCTTGTGCCCTATGTCGGCAGGGTGGCGCGACTCGTTGCAGCGGACGCTCCGTGGGTGCCTATTCGAGACGCGCTAGCGGTTTCGGCGTTGTTGTGGTGGGCGGCTGCGTTGGTTGTGGTGCGGAGACGCCGCGTCGGCTAACAAGTGGTTCATGACGCTGTAAGTATCATGATTCACTCGCAGGAGTGCATTCCGTGACAATCATGAGTAAATGGTGTCGAAAGCTCTCAAGCCAGCCGCGGGGAACGCCGACCAGATCACCATGAACATCGTCTCCGTCACGTCCGCGACGTCTCGACCTCGCTCTCCGAGCGCGGGCGCGTCCGCCGCCCGTCCCGACGAGGGGCCGGTGAATCCCGTCGCGGGTAGCGCGGCGCCCGGTG
>NZ_DASZGI010000099.1:0-6107 GCF_035938995.1 Actinocrinis sp. | reverse complement strand
CGGCTCCGTGACGTGCCCATCACCTCGCGGGTCTGGCCGCCGTCAGGTCAGGCCCTCGAGTCGGGCGAAGATGCGTGCGGCTGTCTGTTTGCTGGCGTGGTGGTCGCATTCCTCGGCGATGTCGGCGGCGTGCCGGGCGTGTGTCAGGGCCCTGTGTGGGTGGCCGAACTCGGCGTGGGCCTGGGACAGCTCCAGGTGCGCTTCTGCGATCTGTACTCGGTGGCCGGAGCGCTGCGCGCTGTGCAGCGCGCGGGCCGCCGCGCGTATGCACGCTTCGGCTTGCTTGTCCGCGCGCAGGCAGGCTGACACGCCGATCAGGCCCCGGGCCTGGTACCACGGATCGCCCGCGGATCGGCCGTAGGACAACACCCGCTCATACCAGGGACGGGCCGCATCCGCCCGGCCTTGTACGAGCTCGAACCAACCGTGGTGGATCGCGGTGAGCGCCGCCAGCTTCGCCAGCCCGGTGCGCTCGGCCAGTTCGTCGGCCCGCTCCAGATGCTCCCGGGCGCGGGCGATGTCTCCCAGATCGCAGCACAGCTCGGCGAGTGTGCCTTCGGCGGTACAGGTGAAGTACGGCTCGTCGCTCTGCGCGCCGATCGCGATGGCGTCGACGAGCAGCGGTTCGGCCTGCGCGAATTCGCCCAACTCGCGATAGGTCACACCAAGGCCGGCCAACACGGGCGTCAGCTTGCGCCGCGGACCGTGTTCGGAGTAGAAGTCGGCGGCTTGACGGAATTGGTCGACGCCCTCCCGAAGGCGGCCTGACATGGCGAGTAAGTAGCCGAGGTTGGCCCTCGCGTGCGCCTCCCCCTGGCGGTCGCCGTTCTCGCGCATCGCGGCGATGTTGAGCTCGAAGGCGTCGGCGGCCTCGCGTAGTCTGCCGTCCTGAATCCGCACGACGCCCAGATCGTTCAGGGCCGCGGCCTGGCCGGCCGTCCAGCCCGTCTTGTCGCATAGCTGCGCCGCCCGCCGCGCGTGTTCGGCCGCCTCGGCCAGCGCGCCGAGTTTTTCCGCGGCGATGGCGAGGGTGAGCCGCGCGGCCGCCTGGCCGACCGGATCGCCGTCCGCGCTGGCCGCGGCGAGGGCCGTTGCGCCCGCCTCGTGCATGGGCTGGGCGTGCGACCTGGCGAACAGATGCGGCCGGTAGGCGAACGCGAGCCGCCAGGCCACGTCGGTGTTGCCGCTTGCCGCGGCTTGGTCGATCTGCGCCATGATGTTGTGGTGTTCGCGGTCGAACCAGTCCTGGGCCGCGTCGGTCCCGCTGTACCGGTCACGCGTCGAGAGCTGCACCGTCGGCTCTTCCGGTAGTCGCAGCGCCTGCGGGTATGCGGTCCGGGCGGTACTTCGGACGGTCGCGAGGTACCACTCGGCGAGCCTGCGCAGCGGCGCCTTGACCGCTCCGGCCGCTGTGGCGAGTCCTCTGGCATAGGCCTGCAGTAGGTCGTGGAACGTGTAGCGGTCGTGGCTGACACGCCCGACCAGGTGGGCGGCGGTCAGGCGCTCCAGCCGCTGTTCGGCCTCGTCCGGCCCGATGTCGGCGAGCGCCGCCGCCACGCCCGCGGTGAAGCCCGCCCCTGGCACCAGCCCCAGCAGCCGGAACAGTTCCTGCTCTGCGGCGCCGAGTGAGTCGTAGGAGAGTTGGAACGCCGCGTGGACGCTGGAGTGCTCATCGCCAGTGATCCGCAGCGCGCGCGGCCACGCGTCCGTCTCCAACAGCTCGAGGTATCTGCCGAGGGATCCGGGCGGAGCGCCGTCGAGGTGCGCGGCGGCGATCCGCAGCGCGAGCGGCAGGCAGGCGCAGGCCTGGGCGAGCCGCGCCACGTCCGTGGCGGAGTGCTCCGGGCCGAGGATTTGCGCCAGCAGGCTGACCGCGTCGTCCAGGGCGAGCACGTCGACGGGCACGCGCCGCGCACCGTTGCGGGCCACCAGGCCGTCGAGCCGGTGCCGACTGGTGACCAGGACCGCGCAGCCCGAGTCACCCGGGATCAAAGGCCTCACCTGCTCGACGCTGCGGGCGTTGTCCAGCAGGAACAGCAGCCGCCGGCCGGCGGCCCGAGACCGAAACAGTCCCGCCGCTTCCAGCGGCGTGTCCGGGATTTGATCCCCGGGCACGCCCAGGGCGCGCAGCAGCGAACCGAGCGCGGCCAGCGGGGTCAATGGCCGCAGATGCGAATAGCCCTGTAGATCGAGATAGAGCTGCCCGTCGGGGAAGTGCGCGGCGGCGCCGCGGGCCCAGTGCACCGCCAGTTCCGTCTTGCCGCATCCCCCGGTGCCGGTGATCAACGCCAGCGGCGTCGTGGCCCCGGCCGGGCCGAGCAGGTGCCGGCTCAGGTCCCTGAACTGGTCGGCGCGTCCGACGAACGGGAAGACGCCGGAAGGCAGCTGAGCGGGCACCGAGCGGTGCCCGCCCGCTGAGGCCCGCGGTGCGGACGCGGGCGGGCCGGCCGCGCGCTTTTCATCGAGATTCCGCCGGTGTTCCCGCACCGTCTCAGGCCCGGGTTCGATGCCCGCATCCTCGGGTATCGGGCTACGCAATGCGGCGTCGCCCGCGAGAATGCGCTCCTGCAAGTCTCTTAGCTCGGGCCCGGGCTCGATACCCAATTGGTCGACCAACACGCGACGCACGTTCCGATAGGCCTCCAGTGCTTCGGCCTGCCGCCCCGTGCCGGCCAGCGCCAGCATGAGCTGCGCGTGGAAACGCTCGCGCAGGGGATGGCGCACGGTCAGCCCCTGCAGTTCGGTGACCACCCGATCCTGGTGCCCAAGTTGCAG
The DNA here is from genome assembly GCF_035938995.1 of Actinocrinis sp. Lineage (GTDB taxonomy): Bacteria > Actinomycetota > Actinomycetes > Streptomycetales > Catenulisporaceae > DASZGI01. The sequence goes on along the minus strand of NZ_DASZGI010000099.1, from coordinate 3,332 downwards.
GGCGGCCTCGATGCGCCATTCGAGGGTTTGAAGACGGTGCTGATCCAGATGGGGGATCCACGCGTCCTGCAATGCTTGGCAGGGCACGTCGGCCAGGGGCGTGCCGCGCCACAGGTCAAGCGCCCGGGTGGCGGTGGCGAAGGCGTCGGCCCAACTGCCAGTGCGCACGGCGGAACCGGTGTCCTGAAACAGTGCCTCGAACCGTGTCGCGTCCAGTTCGTCGTCGGACAGTTCGATCAGATAGCCGGGGGAGCGGGTCAGGATCCGCGCACCGGCTTGCGGTCCCAGCGTCCGGCGCAGCCGCAGAACCAGGGAGCGCAACGCCGCTGCCGCGCCGGGCGGTGGCGCCCCGTCCCACACCAGCTCGCTCAGCTCGTCCACCGGCACCGCTTCATTGGCGCGCCACAGCAGCACCGCCAGCAACGTCCGCAGCCGCCCCGCCGAGAGCAGTGCCAGCTCCTGCGCACCGTCGGCCACGACGCGCAGCGGACCGAGCACCCCGAACCGCACCGGCACCCTCGACATGCACCCTCGCGCCCTGTTTCAACCCGCCGTGGCATCCCGTGCAACACGCGTATCACGGCGATATCACGCCCTGCGTCGACTCTAGTGCACGTGTAGCGACTGCGGCGGCGCGCTCTACCCGGCACGCAGCCACACCGCTCGCCGACATGCGCGGCGGCCCGCGACGGGGGTCATCGGCACCACGCAACCACGATCGGTTGGAGGGCTAAGCGCATAAGACGACCTCGCACGACACCGGCGACGGTCGCGCCCGCCGGTGCGGTGGCGCTCTGCAGCACCGCCGCAGTCAGATTACTTTCTCATTCGGAGTTATTTCGAGCCCTGATTATTGCTGGATCAGCGATCGTAGATGGGAGTTCGACTGCGTGTCGGATCGACGAGGGGCAGGTTGGGGATGTTCTCGCGTATGTTCATCCGGGGTGTTCCCGGGGGCGGCGGCTTCGGTGGTCCTCGGCGATGACGGCCTTCGTGGTCGCCGGTTCAGTGGTACAGGCTGCGGACGTGGCCGAGGCCGCGACTTCGCCAAGGACGTCGACGGCAAGCGCGGCTGTGACGCAGAGTACGGATACGGTCTCGGCGATGATGGCGGCGCGCAAGCAGGGCTCGCGGGTGGAGGTGCTCTCGGATCGCACCTCGTACGCGCAGACGTTCGCGAACCCGAGCGGGACGCTGACGTCGGCCCGCGTGCGCAGGAAATCGGCCCACGTGTTGGAACTGCGCTCGGGCGCCGGGTTGATCCCGGCGTCCTGAAGGATCTCCCAGACGGTCGAGGCGGCGACCTTCACGCCCAACACGAGCAACTCGCCGTGCACGCGTCTGTGACCCCACCCCGGATTCTCATGGACCAGGCGCAGCACTAGGGTGCGGATCGAGCGTACGGTGCGCGGCCGCCCGACATGCGTGGGCCGGGACCGCTCGGCGTGTCGCCGCGCCCTCAGATAGCGGTGCCAGCGCAGCACGGTGTCTGGCTTGACCACCAGGTGCAGGCGCTGGAGCACATTGCTCGGCAGCCGGTGCAGCAGCGCCGCCAAGAGCGCGCGATCGCTCGCAGTGAACCGCATCTGCCGCGGGCCGAGCTGCCGTTGCAGCACCGCGAGCTGATGGCGCAGGGCCAGGATCTCCGCATCCTTGTCGCGATTGCTCATCGGTAGCAGTCGTAGAAGCGCGAACGCGTTGCTCACCCCGAGATAGGCCAGTCGCAGAAGCACGACCGATCACCATGGCACGGCAGTGGTCAGTCATCCGGAAGTTCCGCAGACCGCCACCCCGCGCAACACCGGCCTGACTCCCGACAGTGGTTCTGGCCAGCACGAACGAGGTTGTCGGCAAGCGCAGCGTGCACCCCGGCGCAGGGCAGCCGGCATCCAACGCTCACCTCGGCGTTCAACCTGAGGCCACACTTCATCGCCGACACCGCGGACGCGCCAGGAACCCCTGCCGTCGCGCCCACGCCGTCAGTGCCGGAGCCTGATTGACAAAGGTCTAAACCAGTCGCATGGTGTGTCCAGGGATGGGCCCGCGCCAAACATCTGGAGCCGTACATGCGCATGCTGATGCGCAAGCCCATCCTGCCCGCCGCAACCGTCCTGCTGGCCGCGACAGCGCTCACACTCACCGCGGCGACCCGTTCCGGGACCGGTACGGCGCAGGCCGCTACCGCCACCCCGATCCAGATCTACGGGGCCTGGCACTGCAGCAACGACGGATGTGCCTGGGGCACCGTGCGCACGATCGCCGACTTCGACGCGAACAACCACTGGCTGATCGACCGCGGCGACGGCAAGCCCTCCGTCAACCTGGTCGTGCTCAGCTTCGTCAACCCAGTCAAGCTGCTGAACAGCACCACGGACGGCGCCGACGCGAACGGCGTCCCGGTCGGCATGACGTCGGACATCGTGAACTACTTCACCAGCCACGGCATCCGGGCCATGCTCTCGATCGGCGGCATCACGTACGTCTCGGACTGGGACGCGGTCCTGACGCAAAACCCGACCTTGCTCGGGCAGAAGGCCGCTGCGCTCGCCACCCAGCTCGGCGTCGGGATCGAGATCGACTACGAGAACAGCTCCAGCCCGAACCTGACGGGGCTCGGGTCGTTCATCTCGGCCTACCGGGCCGCGCACCCCTATGACGCCACCGGCGCCGATCCGACCGCGCGCCTGACTATCGACGTCGCCGCGGGAGACCGCTACCTGATCGCGCTGGACCAGTACGCCACGGCGAATTGGCTGACCACCTCGAACCCGGTGCTCGACTACGCCAACGCCATGGTGCCGTCGAAGCAGCCCTCGACGAGCAGCGCCGAGTCGAACTGGCTCGAGCACGTGGACGGCAAGCCGAACTATGCCCCGCCCATCGCGCCGCTGGCTCCGGCGAAGTTCACCGGATCGCTCTTCATCGCGGGCACCTCCCAGATCCTGCCGGAATGCAACAACTTCAGCGCCTCGCTGCAGAGCTCCACTAGCGCGTGGGTCCAGTCCGTCGCCCCGGCGGGTGCGGGCACCACGGACGGCATGCTCGGCTACATGTTCTGGGCCGCCGACACCCCGTCCACCCGGGGTAAGACCACTGATCCGCCCAACACGTGTCAGGGTGGGGTCGGCGCCGGATCGAGCGCGCTGAACGTCCCGATCCCCATGCCCCCGCTGCGCCAGCAATGACAGCTACGAGCTGACCGGCGGTCACCCGGTCAGCCGCCGTTGGTGGGCAGTTGCGCGGCCAGTGCCTGGATCTGGGCGGAGATGCCCTGCAGGTAGCCGATCGGGTCGGTCGCCTGATCCGGCAGCGTCGGCAGGGTTTGCGCGACT
>NZ_DASZGI010000098.1:0-5317 GCF_035938995.1 Actinocrinis sp. | reverse complement strand
TCGGCGAGCTGACCGGAGGTGAGGATGCCGCGCCGTTCCAGGTGCCCGGTCAGCTGCGCGATCGGGTCGCGCGCCCGCCAGGACGCCTCTTCCTCCTTGGTGCGGTAGCGGAAGGCGCTGCCCGGGAACGGCCCGTTCTGGTGGAAGTAGCGGTACAGGTCGGCCTCGACCAGGGCGGGGCCGCCGCCGCGCATGTGGGCCACGGCCTGCGTCATCGCCAGGTAGGTGGCCAGCGCGTTCATGCCGTCGACGCGGAAGCTGCGCACGCCGAAGCCCGGCCCGCGGGCCGAGAGGCGCGGTTCGCCGGTGGCCTCGTCGACGCTGGTGGACACCGCGTAGTGGTTGTTCTCCACGAAGAAGCACAGCGGCACGCCCCACGCCGCGGCGAGGTTGAGCGATTCGAGGGTCGAGCCGATGTTGGCGGCTCCGTCGCCGAAGTAGGTCACGGCCACGTTGTCGGTGCCCGCGTGCCGATGCGCCCAGGCCGAGCCAGCGGCCAGCGGGACGCCGCCGCCGACGATGGCGTTGGTGCCGATCGCGCCGGCCTGCTTGTGCTTCAGGTGCATCGAGCCGCCGCGCCCGTGGCTCCAGCCGCGGTCCAGGCCGCAGATCTCGGCGAGGGTGCGCAGCAGGACCTCGCGCACCTCGGGCGAGTAGTCCGCCGTCGGGTCGATTCCTTTCGGTTCGACGTGACGCAGCACTTTGGCCAGGAACTGGTGGTGCCCGCGGTGGGAGCCGTTGACGGTGTCCCCGTCTTTGAGCGCGAGTATCGAGCCGACCGCCGCACCCTCCTGCCCGATGCTCGAGTGCGCGGGCCCGTGGACCAGACCGTCGGCGGCCAGTTCCAGCACGTACTCCTCGAAGGCGCGGATGAGTGTGAGCTGGCTGTACATCGCGGTGAGCAGCGCGGGGTCTGCCGCGTCCCAGTCGGCATCGGTGGCGCCGATCTCGGTCCAAGACACTCGTGGTGTCAGCTCACGGACATCAGTCATCAGACTTATCCTCTCTGCCGCCGCCTGCCGCATCGAAGGCTTTGCCGCCCGGATAGGACACGAGCTCGAACTGCATGCCCCACGGAGCAAGGAAGTAGACCCAGCGCTGTCCGGCGCTCGGGCCGGTGCTGGCGGTCGGTTCGCCGAGCACGGTCACGCCGCGGCGGTGCAGGTAGGCCACGGCCGCGTCGAGGTCCTCGACGTAGATCGCGATGTGGTGGCCGCCGTGGTCGCTGTTGCGGGGCGGCCGGGTGTGCTGGTCGGGGGCTTCGTATTCGAACACTTCGAAGATGGCCTGTCCGGCGAGGCGGAAGAAGTGCAGTCGCCGCATGACGGCGCGCGGATCGACGTTCAGGTGCTCGGCCATCCAGTCGTCGTCGTGGGCGAATGGGCCGAGGGAGTACATGTACTGGCAGCCGATGACGTCCTCGAGGAAGCGGCGGGCTTCGGCCAGGTCGGGGACGGTGAAGCCGATGTGGTCGATCCCGCTCACGCCGGGCAGGGTGTCGGCCACATTGCCATGCACCGGCACTTCAACGCGTGGTTGCGTGGTCATCGCTGCGGTCACCACCGGCTCGCGACGCACATGGACTCGGTGAGGGTTGCAAGAGCCATGGTCGCGGCGCCTTTCGCAGTCGCAGGAATGCCGGTCGCTTCCGAAGGGGTCACAAGAGCTCAGAAGGGGTTGGCGACCACGAGTTCGTCAGCGGGGTAGAGCGTGAGCACGCGCGGGCCGTCAGCGGTGACAACCACCTCCTCCTCGATGCGGGCGGCGGAGAACCCGTCGTCGGCCGGACAGTAGGTCTCCAGGGCGAAGACCATGCCCTCGCGCAGCTCGACGGGTTCGCGCAGGCTGTTCAGGCGCGAGATGATCGGCCGCTCGTGCAGCCCGAGCCCGAGGCCGTGCCCGAACTGCAGGCCGAACGCGGCCATTTCGTCGGCGAACCCGAAGTCGGCGGCCTTCGGCCACACCGCGGCGATCTCGTCGGTGCCGACGCCGGGCTTGACCGTCGCGATCGCGGCGTCCATCCAGGCGCGCGCGGTGGCGTAGGCGGCGCGCTGCGAGGCGGTGGCGCGCCCGACCGCGAACGTGCGGTAGTAGCAGGTCCGGTAGCCGTTGTAGGAGTGGATGATGTCGAAGAACGCCTGATCCCCGGGGCGGATGATCCGGTCGGTGAAGTTGTGCGGGTGCGGGTTGCACCGCTCGCCGGAGATGGCGTTGACCGCCTCGACCTGGTCCGAGCCCATCTCGTAGAGGCGCTTGTTGGCCAGCGCGACGATCTCGTTCTCACGCACGCCGGGCCGCAGCGCGCCGACGATGTCGGCGTAGACGCCGTCGACCATCGCGGCCGCCTGCGTCAGGAGCACGATCTCGTCGACGCTCTTGATGACGCGCGCGTCGAGCATCGCCTGCTGGCAGTCCACCACCCGCAGCCCCTGGCGCTGCATCTCGAACAGGAACGCCGGCTCGACGATGTCCACCCCGACCGGGGCGTCCGCCAGTCCTGCGTCCCGGAGCATCCCCGCGATCTCGGCCACGGCCGAGACCATGAGTCCCGCGGACGGGGCGACCGCGCCGCGCATGCCGAGCATGCCGGGCCGGCAGTTCTCGTCCGGCAACCAGTCCGAGTACAGCTGATGGTGGCGCACCGCAGAGCCGAAATCCCACAGCCACGGATCCTGCGCGGCCCGGGTGAGCAGCGCGTAACGGGTCATCTTGTCCCCCAGCGCCCCGCCGATCCAGGTCTGCGTGGTGTAGCGGATGTTGTAAAAGTCGAACAGCAGGAAAGCGCCGCACTCGCTGGCCTCGAGCGCCGCTCTCGCCCGCGACAGCCGATAGGCGCGCAGGCGTGCGAAGTCGACCCGCTCCTCGTAGTCCACCGCGGTGTGTCCGGGAGCTGCCAGGGGCCGGGCGGTCGGCTGTGTCATGACGGACGCTCCGGAGAAGCGGTTGCTGCAATCGATTGCTGTCGGCCTCGATGCTAGTCACAGTTCAGCTGCCTGGCCAGGTTCCCCGGGCCGCCTCAGGCAACCCGGGGAACCGCCCGTGCACCGGCGTGTCGGTCCTTGTCGGTCCGCTTAGTCCAGTAGCGCCAGCACTGTGCCTGCGGCGACGGTCCGGCCGCCCTCGCGGATGGCGAAGCCGAGACCCTCGTGCATGGCAACCGGCGCGCCGAGCCCGACGGTGAGCTCGAGCGTGTCGCCGGGCAGCGCAATGCCGCTGTCCAGCTCGACCGCGCCGACCACGTCCGTGGTGCGGAAGTGGAACTGCGGCCGGTAGTTGCTGCCGAAACCGGTGTGCCGCCCGCCCTCGGAGGCCGAGAGCAGGTAGACCGCGGCCCGGAAGCGGGCGTGCGGCCGGACACTGCCGGGCGCGCACAGCACCTGGCCGCGTCGGACCTGCTCGCGCTTGACCCCGCGCAGCAGCACCGCCGCGTTGTCCCCGGCCTCCGCGGCCTGCATCGGCTTGCCGAAGGTCTCGATGCCGGTGCAGACGCTGGTCGGACCGTCGCCGAGGCCCACGACGTCGACCATGTCGCCGAGCCTGAGCACGCCGCGCTCGACGGCCCCGGTGACCACCGTGCCGCGACCGGTGATGGTCAGCACGTTCTCCACCGGCATCAGGAACGGCGAGTCCAGGTCGCGCGGCGGGTCCGGGATGTACCGGTCCACCGCGTCGAGCAGCTCGACCACGCTCGCCTCCCAGACCGGGTCGCCCTCGAGCGCCCGCAGTCCAGAGACGCGCACCACCGGGACCTCCTCGCCCGGGAAGCCGTAGGTGTCCAGCAGTTCCCTGATCTCCAGCTCGACCAGGTCCAGCAGCTCGGAGTCCTCGGCGAGGTCCGCCTTGTTCAGCGCCACCACCAAGTGGGGCACCCCGATCTGGTGGGCCAGCAGCACGTGCTCGCGGGTCTGCGGCATCGCGCCGTCCTGCGCGGAGACGACCAGGATCGCGCCGTCGACCTGCGCCGCGCCGGTGATCATGTTCTTCACGTAGTCGGCGTGTCCGGGCATGTCGACGTGCGCGTAGTGCCGGGTCGCGGTCTCGTACTCGACGTGCGCGATGTTGATGGTGATCCCGCGGGCGATCTCCTCCGGGGCGCGGTCGATCCGGTCGAGCGCGACGAAGCCGGTGGTCGCGCCGTCCCGCTGGGAGAGCACCTTGGTGATCGCCGCGGTGAGGGTGGTCTTGCCGTGGTCGACGTGCCCCATGGTGCCGATGTTCAGATGCGGCTTGGTGCGCGCGAAGGCCTGCTTGGTCATGTTCGTCCCCTACTGAAGCTGAAGCGGGATCCGAAGCGGATCCCGGCCGGGCCGGCGGGTACGCAGCGCGACGGAGCCGTCCGCGACCGCGCTGGAGAACCGGATGGACCCGTGGACGGAAACAAGACCTTCACGCCACGGGTCCCGACACCCTCCCCCGTCGGTTCCGGCAGCAGGAGGAGGGTCAGCTTCGGGCGCCGGGCGCCGTCAGTGCGGCCGCGGACAGGGCAGAGGCGGTCGCCAGCGCACCCGGCCGGCCGAAGCCTGCGGGCAGCGAATCGAGGGCGAACCGCGCGAACATGGGGACAAAGGTGCCACGGGCTAGGCGAAAGTGCACCCGGTTTTCGTGCGCCGTCTGCGCCGCCGCGGTCCAGCCATGCCCGCGTCACTCGCCGCCCAGTCCACCCACACCATCTGGGCCAACGGTGGCTGGAGCCAGTGGACCACGTACACCAACGGCGCTTACCAGGCCCACATGGCCGAGGCCCAGGCAGCTGTGGACCAGGTCAGCGGCGGCGGGGGTGGAGGTGGCGGCGGTAGCTGCTACTCCGCGTGGAGCGCGAGCACGTCCTATGTCCCGGCGACAACGTGTCCTACAACAGCGTCAACTGCACCGCTACCTACTGGTCGACGGGCGTGACACCGGTTCGGCGATCGCCTGGAACATCTGGAAGTCCGACGGCTCTTGCTAACCGGCGACGCGCTTTAACCGCGGCGACCGCACGGGCCGACCGTTGCGGGCAGTCGGCATAGGCTGCCCGTAACGCGGGCGCTCCTGCTCATCGCGGCCACAGCCGTGGACCGGGGACTGACCGTGCTGCGGGGCCGCTTCGGCCATCGGCCGTCCGCTGTCGTGCGGAAACTGCTTCTGCACGACAGCGGACGCCGCGTTACCGTGCCCGACCCGGATGCCGGGCTGAGATCAGATCAGCTGCTGTGGTGGATGGACAGTGCGTAGAACGCGACCTGTGCGCCGACGCTGGAGTCGCTGCCTGAGGTCTGGTCGTAGTCGCCGGCCTTGAAGTACATGCCATAGCCGTTGAAGGTCGAGGAGGCCGTCC
>NZ_DASZGI010000097.1:0-1602 GCF_035938995.1 Actinocrinis sp. | reverse complement strand
AACCGTGATGCCACAGGCCCCCACGCCTCTGCCCACGGCGCCCCGACGAACTTATTTTGGAGACATGAGCGTGACCCGCGAAGAACAGCTGGTCGAGGCGTTCGTCGAAGCCGCCGACACCCTGGTCGACGACTTCGACGTCATCGAGTTCCTGCACACCCTGGCCCGGCGGTGTGTGGAGTTGCTCGACGTGGACGCCGCGGGGCTGATGCTCGCCGACTCGTACGGACAGCTACACGCGACCGCCGCGTCCACCGAGAGCGCGCGCCTGCTGGAACTGTTCGAACTGCAGGCCGACGCAGGCCCCTGCCTCGACGCCTTCCGCACCGGTGCCCAGGTGGTCAACGCCGACCTGCAGGCCAGCCAGCAGCGCTGGCCGCGTTTCGCCGAGGCTGCCCAGGCCACCGGCTTCGTCTCCGTGCACGCGTTGCCGCTGCGGCTGCGCGCCACGATCATCGGAGCGCTGAACCTGTTCGTCGCCCACCCCGGCGACCTGAGCCAGGCCGACGTGCGCACCGGTCAGGCCCTCGCGGACGTGGCCACCATCGGCATCCTGGCCCAACGCGGCCTGCACCAGTCCGATCTGCTCACCACCCAACTGCAGAACGCACTGAACAGCCGGGTGACCATCGAGCAGGCCAAGGGCGTGCTGGCCGAACGCCGCCAGATCACCGTCGATCAGGCCTTCGCCCTGCTGCGCGCCCATGCCCGCAACTACAACCTGCACCTGTCCGACCTCGCCCGCCAAGTCGCCGACGGCTCCAGCACCGCCACCGAACTGCTCTCCGGCCCGCAGCAGGCAACTGCGGAAACCAGAGGACGAGGACTGGAAACGGCCTGACGCCGGCGCCCACGGGATCGCGCCGTGGCCGTACAGGCCCCATCGACGGTCCGCGGACGGCCGTAGCGACGGGTCACGGTGCAGGGGTCGCCGTCACTGCTGCGGTGCCCTCGGCGCCCGATACGCCTGCGGGTCCTGCGGCGGCTGTCCGGCCGGTTGTCCGGGTGATCCGTAGACCTCGGTGGAGATGCGTGTGGCCGCGACCGGCGCGGTGCCGCGCACGGAGTCTTGCGGGTAACCCATCTCCACGCCCGGACCCGGCGCGATCACGGAACGGCGTGATTCATCCCGCCTGCGCGACGCGGTCGCCGTCCGGATCAGCAGGATGACAAGGGCCACCATCCCGACCACCATGATGATCACGCCGACGGTGTGGATACTGATCCCGGAGATGGTGAAGCTGACCGCGTAGGTCAGAATCGCGCCCACCGCAATCGCGACCAGGGCGCCGACCGCTCCCTGCGGCCTCACCGCCGCGCACCCTTGCGTGCGGACGGGCGGCGGGCGAACCGCCGCTCGCATACCCCGGCGGACGACTCAGTGCGGGACCGACTGGCGGTTGTGATCACAAGACGCACCCCGGGTCCGGGCGGCGGGTCGGCGATCAACTGGGAAAGGATCTGGTTCGGCATCATCAGACGCCTGTCTCCGGGCCGCACACGCACCCGGGTTCTCACCTCGCCCACGGCGACGCCGACCACAGTACCGACGCACGAAAGGCCGCGAGTGCATCCCCAGTACCCCGAACGCCCGATCCGACA
>NZ_DASZGI010000096.1:0-33458 GCF_035938995.1 Actinocrinis sp. | reverse complement strand
GGGCACGATGATCGCGGGCACGCCGTCGACCTGACGGCTCGCCAGAACCGCCGCGGCGCCGCGTTCGACGGCCGCGGCGGCGTAGTCGTGGCCGTCCGCCTGTTCGCCGACGAAGGCCACGAACAGGCCGCCCGGCTGCACAGCGCGCGAGTCCTCCGCGGCCGGGCCGGTGACCGTGATCGCGCCGTCCGTCCCGTCGCCGAGCACGCCGCCGACTGCCTGCGCGATCTGCGCGAGGGTCATCGGGATCACGGCGCCGCCGATCCGGAGCCGGATGCCGAGCCTGATTCGGAATCAGCGCCCGTTCTGGACACAGTGCCTTTTTCGGACACGGTGCCTGTTTCTGACACGGTGCCCCACGACCCGGACGGGGCGCACGCCCAGATCGCCTCGCGCAGCACGGCGGCGTCGTCGAACGGGTACACCACGCCGCCGATCTCCTGCCCTTGCTCGTGCCCCTTCCCGGCGACCACGACCGCGTCGCCGCGGCGGCTCGCGGACACCGCGAGGGCGATCGCCTCGGAGCGGTCCGGGACGACGGCCACGGTGGCGTGCGCCCCCGCGGCGACGGCCTCGCGGGCGCCCGCGGCGGCGGCGTCGAGGATGACCAGCGGGTCCTCCGAACGGGGGTTGTCGTTGGTGAGGATGACCTCGTCGGCCCCGCGTGCTGCGGCGGCGCCCATCAGCGGCCGCTTACCCCGGTCACGGTCGCCGCCACAGCCCACGACGATGCGCAGGGTGCCAGAGGTGACCGGCCGGACCGCCGAGAGCAGCGTCTCGATGGCGTCGGGGGTGTGCGCGTAGTCGACGACGGCGAGGTACGGCTGTCCGGCGTCGACTCGCTGCATCCGGCCCGGGACGCCGGGCACGGAGGCGACTCCCGCGATGGCGGTGTCGGGGTCGATGCCCGCCGCGACGAGGCAGGCCACCGCCGCGACCGCGTTTTCGACGTTGAACTCCCCGGGCAGCGCCACTTCGGCCTCGCGCCGCGCGCCGTCCGGCCCGACGAGCGTGAAGCGGGTGCCGTCGGGGCCGAGCCGCACGTCGAGCGCGCGCCAGTCGGCGCCGGGCGCGCCCTCGGCGGAGAACGTCCAGTGCGGCAGGCCGATCGCCGCGACCCGCTCGATGAGGCGGCGGCCGTGGGCGTCGTCGGCGTTGAGCACCGCGAAGCCGGTGTACTCGGGGGTGAAGAGCTTCGCCTTGGTCTCGAAGTAGTCCTCGAAGTCGGCGTGGAAGTCGAGGTGATCCTGCGTCAGGTTGGTGAACGCGGCGACCCGGTAGCGGATGCCGGCGGTGCGCCCGTATGCGAGGGCGTGGCTGGAGACCTCCATCGCGACCGCACCGACGCCGTCCTCGCGCATGACCGCGAGCAGCGCCTGGAGGTCAGGGGCCTCGGGGGTGGTGCGCACCGACTTGACCACCCGGTCGGCGATGCGCGTCTCGACGGTGCCGATCAGGCCGGTGCGCAGGCCCGCGGCGCGCAGTCCGCCGTCGATCAGGTAGGTCGTGGTGGTCTTGCCGTTGGTTCCGGTGACGCCGAGCATCAGCAGCGCGGACGCCGGTTCGCCGTACACGCGCGCGGCGATCGGGCCGAGCGCGGGGCGGACCTCGGGCACCAGCAGGACCGGCAGCCCGGTGGCGGCCGCGCGTTCGGCTCCGCTCTCGTCGGCGAGGATCGCCGCGGCGCCGGCCTGGGCGGCCTGGGGGGCGAACTGCGCGCCGTGGACCGCAGCACCGGGCATAGCCGCGTAGAGGTCGCCGGGCCGCACTGCGCGCGAGTCGTGCGTGAACCCCGTCACCAGGGCCTTTGCGGCGTCCGCGGGGCCGGTGATCCGGGCCGCGGGGACTGCCTCGGCGAGCTCTTCCAGCGCGCGCGGCACGGTCGTGCCCGGGCGGGGCGGGCCGACCGGGGGTGGTGACTGTTTGAGCGGGTTCGGCACGACGGGCAGGCTACCGTGTCCCGCACCGCGCGCGTGCCAGCGCCTCGGCTCTGTAGCAGGCCGGTAACGGCCATCGCGGGGAGTGATCGCCCGGTTACCACTCACGTCACACCAGAACCGATGCCACCTCGGGTATCGCCGCCGCTGCTCTTGCCGCCGCGGGAATCACCGCTGTAGCAATCGCTGTAGCAATCACCGCTGCGGTAATCACCACTGTGTGGCCAGGTTCGGCGGCTTGGTGCCGGTGGGCGCTATGGCAAGGCTCTGCAGGGCGAAGGACATGACCGACTTGAACACCGGAGCGGCGATGGCGCCGCCGAAGTACGAGCCGGTGGTCGGGTTCTGGATCACCACGGACACCACGAGCTGCGGGTTGTCGGCCGGCGCGAAGCCGATGAAGGACGAGGTGTAGCCGCAGTAGCCGTGGCACCGGCTGTCGTAGCGGTTCGCGGTACCGGTCTTGCCCGCCACCCGGTAGCCGGGGATCTCGGCCCCCGGCGCGGTCCCCTTCTCGGAGACCACCGACTCCATCATCTGCTCGACCTGCGCGGCCGTCTTGGCCGACACGACCTGGGTGCGGGCCGCGGCGGGGGCCGCGGTGAACGCGCCGTTCGCGTCGACGTAGCCCTTCACCAGCGTCGGGGTGACCCGGACCCCGGCGTCGGCGATGGTGGCGAACACGCTGGTGGCCTGGACCGCGTTGACCGACAGTCCCTGGCCGAACGGGATGCGCCAGCGCTGCGAGCCGTCCCACTTCTGGTAGGGGGCGAAGATGCCGGGCGACTCGCCGGGCAGGCCGAGCCCGGTGGGCAGGCCGATGCCGAAGGCGCGGAAGTAGCTCCAAAGGATCTGGTCGCGGTTCTGCCCGAACTGCTCGGTGACCACGTCGGTGCCGATGTTGCTGGACTCGGCGAGCACCCCGGTCAGCGTCAGGTGCTCGGTGCCGTGGTTGGTGTCGTCGTAGATCGGCTGGCTGTACTTGGGCGCGAGCTCCGGCGGCACGACCACCCTGCTGGCGGGGTCGGCGACGCCCTGCTGGATCGCGGCGGCCATGGTCATGACCTTGGCGACCGAACCGGGCTCGTAGACCTCGGACAGCGCGCGGTCGCCGACGTTCGGCGCGATGGCCGGCGTGATGTCGCTCTGGTCGTAGGTGGGCGAGGTGGCCAGCGCGAGGATCGCTCCGCTGCGCGGGTCCATCACCACCACGGTGCCCGACTCCGCGCCGGACGCGGCGACCTGCTTGTCGATCGCCTGCTGCGCGGCCCACTCGATGCCGCCGTCGATCGTGGTCTCGATCGAGGTCCCGGCGACCGGCGCCTGCTCGTTGATGCCCGCGGTCGGGATCTCGGTGCCGTCAGCGGCCTGGTAGGAGATGCGCCCGTCCTTGCCGGCCAGCTGCGTGTTGTACTCGCTCTCAAGGCCCGCGGCGCCGACACCAGAACCATTGATGAAACCGACGAGGTTCGAGCCCAGCGCGCCCTGCGGGTACACCGTTTTGGCGTCGGTCATCCCGTACACCCCGGACAGCCCCAGGGCCTTGATCTGCTGCCAGGTCTGGGGCGTCACCTGCTTGGCGAGTAGCACGTAGCGGGTGGTGGCGGTGGAGAGCTTCGCCCGCAGGTCCGCGACGTTCGCGGTGCCCGGCGGGTCGCCGAGCAGGGCCGCCAGCTTCGAGGCGTAGACCGCCGGATCCTGTTTGAGGGTCTTGATCTGGATCGGGTCGGCGGTGACGTCGACCGCGTCCACGGACTCGGCCAGCGGCCGGCCGGAGGCGTCCAGTATCGCGCCGCGCGTCGCGGTGAGCGTGTAGTCCTGGGTGCGGGCGGCCGCGGCGCTGGCCCCGTATCCGGCCGCGTCGACCGCCTGGAGCTGCACGAGCCGCCCGCCGAACAGGGAGAAGATGAACGCCAGGGCGATCGTGCCGACGCGCAGACGGCGGCGCGGGTCGCCGAGGACGAGCGGCTTCGGCGGGCGCTGCGGTATGCGGGGCGGCGGCACCTGCGCTAGGGGGCGCACCTGCTTGGTCGGCGGGGTCTTCGCGGCCTGCGAGGCCGGCTTCTTCGCGCCCTGCTTTTTCGCGGCCGACTTCTTCGCCCCCTGGTTGTTCGCTCCAGCACGCCCGGTCTGGGGTGTCCGGCGCCGCGGCGGGACGGGAGCGCCGCGGCCGTTGCGGGTGCCGTCGGTCATGGCGTCGTCCCGGTGGCCGGGGCGGACGGGGACGTCGTCGCGCTCTGCGACACGCTCGGCGGCGAGCCTGATACAGACGGCGAGCCGGACGCCGACGGCGAGCCCGAGGGCGTCGGCGAAGGCGGTGCGGGCGGGGACGTGGTCGGCGCCGCGGACGGCGAGCCGAGCACCGCGCCGCTGCCCGGATTGAGGAACGCCGGCTGCGGGTTGGGGACCATACCGAGCGCGGCGGCCTGCGACGCCAGCGGACCGGGCGCCGAGAGGGCGCCGAGTTGCAGTGCGAGCTGCTGCTGCTCATCCGTCAGCTGGCTCTGCCGCTTCTGCCCCGCGTTCAGCTCGAACGCCCCCCGGTCGAGCGCGGTGTTGAGCAGCAGCAGGATGACGAGCCCGGTGCCGAGCACGGCGAGCACGAGGATGGCGAACGGAACCACGGACCGGCGCCCGGCGAATCCGGGGATCACCGCCAGACCCTGCTTGCCCGCACCCTGTTTGCGCGGTCCCGGCACCCGCGCACCCCCCGTCATCGCACCGCACCCGCCCCCCGGCCGCTCGCCTCCATGGCGGCCAGTATTCCGCACAGGTCTTCGCAATCGGCGCAGCGCCACGGGCGCAGCCGCGGGTTCTCAGCCCTTTCTCATACGCCGCCGCGCATGCCCCGCGCCGCCGAGCCGCGTGGCGACCGAACCGCGCCGCACCCGCTGCGCCGCCCGGAACTTCGCCGACGCCGCGCGAGGGTTCGCCGCCACTTCCGCCTCGCTGGGCTCCTCGGCGCCGCGGGTCAGCAGGCGCAGCACCGGCTCGGTACCCGGCGGCGCGACCGGCAGCCCGACCGGCGCCGTAGACGCCGCGCCCGCCGCGAGCACCCGCTTGACCAGCCGGTCCTCCAGCGAGTGGTAGGCGAGCACGGCGATGCGGCCGCCGACCTCCAGCGCGTCCACCGCCGCCGGGATCGCCCGCTCGAGCACCGCGAGCTCCGCGTTGACCTCGATCCGCAGCGCCTGGAACGCCCGCTTGGCCGGATGCCCGCCGGTGCGCCGGGTCGCCGCCGGGATCGCCTCCCGCACCAGCTCGGCCAGCGGCGCGGTGGTCTCCAACGGGTCCTTGGCGCGCGCCGCGACGATCGCCGCGGCCACCCGCTGCGCGAACCGCTCCTCCCCGTACTCGCGCAGGATCCGCGCCAGCTCGCGCTCCGGGTAGGTGTTGACCACCTCCCGGGCGGTCAGCGGCGCGGTCTGGTCCATCCGCATGTCCAACGGCGCGTCATACGCGTAGGCGAACCCGCGCTCGCGCATGTCCAACTGGAGCGAGGAGACTCCGAGGTCGAAAAGGATCCCGCGGATCGACGCGACGCCCAAGCGGTCCAAGACGTCCGGCAGCTCGTCGTAGACCGCGTGCACCGCCTCGAAGCGGTCGCCGAACCGGGCCAGCCGGGCACGCGAACGTTCCAGCGCCTGCGGGTCGCGGTCCAACCCGATCAGCCGGATCCCGGGCAGCCGGGTGAGCAGCGCCTCGCTGTGGCCGCCGAGACCGAGCGTGGCGTCCACGAAGACGGCCCCGTCCGCCCCGCCGTCCTCAGCCGCCGGGGCGAGCGTCTCGACGCACCGCTCCAGCATCACCGGAACGTGCTCCGCCGTCTCACCGTCTGCCGCCATGGCGCGATTATCCCGGAACCAGGCCGCCGGAAAGCCGCGACCGCAGGTCCCCGCCCGCTCGGATGTACTCACAAACGCTCTGACACCGGGGAAGTAGCGGCAGAACGCGGGTGAGCGGGTGGAGGCCTGCGGTCGCGGCCGCTGAAGGAAGCGGCCGAGCCCTAGGCGCGCGCCTATGTCGGATCCGGTCCCCCCTCTGGTCGTCCGAGGCCCATCTCGTCGTGCAGCAGGCCGTCCGCGGGCAGATCGGCGAACCGGGGCTCGGTCTCCTCCAGGTACCGCTCCCAGGCCGCCGCGTCCCACAGCTCGAAGTGCGTGTCCGCGCCGACCACCGCCACCTGCCCGGTCAGCCCGGCGTACTCGCGCAGCGCCGGCGGGAGGGTGATGCGGCCCTGCTTGTCGAAGGACTGTTCGCTCGCGCCCGCGTACAGCACGCGCAGGTAGTCGCGCACCGCCCGCGGGGAGGCCAGGGCGCCCGCGTTCGGGGCACGCCGGATCCGGTCGGCCGCCTCCGCGAAGGCGGAAGCCGGCCAGACCGAGAGGCACCGCTCCTGCCCCTTCGTGATCACCAGCCGCTCCGTTCCGTCGACCCGGGCCGCCTCTTCACGGAACCGGGCCGGCAGGATCAGCCGCCCCTTGTCGTCCAGCCGCGGGACGAAGGTGCCGAGGAACACCGGCGCCTCCCGCGAAGAGAAGACCTACGAATGCGGTTCCGGGTCGGGACGGCCGCCGCGGACCGCCCACCGCGGTCCACAGAGCCTCCACTTCCCCCCACTCTACTCCACAAACCGCCCCCTACGCCGTCCGAGTACTCCACTGCCCGCCCTTTGGGCGTAGGAAAAACGGGCTTCCGCGCTCTTGCACACAGACCGCCGACGTCAGGCAAGATGACCCCATCGGCTGTGCGAAGGAAACAGCCGGAAAACTGAGGGAGGGCCCGTTGCCGGGCACACAGCGGCAGTACGGCGAGGTGGCCGGCGCGCAGCCGACGGCGCTCACGCCGGACGCCCACTCCAGCGGCGGTCCGGAACCCCGGGCGCCGTTGTCCCCGCACGAGCGCCCGGCGGTCATCACCGACCGGATCCGCGAGCGGGTCGAGTCGGTGATCGAGGGCAAGGGCGAGGTGGTGCGCCTGGCGCTGACCGTCCTGCTCGCCGAGGGCCACCTGCTGATCGAGGACGTCCCCGGGGTCGGCAAGACGATGCTGGCCAAGGCGCTGGCCAAGGCGATCGACTGCACCGTGCGGCGCATCCAGTTCACGCCGGACCTGCTGCCCTCCGACGTGACCGGGGTGACGATCTTCGACCCGCAGCGCGGCGAGTTCGAGTTCAAACCGGGCGCCGTGTTCGCGCACATCGTGCTCGGCGACGAAATCAACCGGGCCTCGCCCAAGACTCAATCGGCGCTGCTGGAGTGCATGGGCGAGCACCAGGTCACCGTCGACGGGGTCAGCTACACGCTCGAGACCCCGTTCATGGTCATCGCGACGCAGAACCCGGTCGAGATGGAGGGCACCTACCCGCTGCCCGAGGCCCAGCGCGACCGCTTCATGGCGCGCATCGCGATGGGCTACCCGGCCCCGGCCGCGGAACTGCGGATGCTCGACGGGCACTCCGCCGCCAACCCCCTCGACGAACTGCAGCCCGCGGCGGACACTCACGACGTGGTCAAACTGATCGAGACCGCGCGCGGGGTGCACGTCTCGGACGAGGTCAAGCGGTACGTCATCGACCTGGTGACGGCCACCCGGGCCGCCCCCGACCTGCGCCTGGGCGCCTCGCCCCGGGCCGCGCTGCACATGATCCGGGCCGCCCGCGCCAAGGCGGCGCTGGAGGACCGCGAGTTCGTGCTGCCCGACGACATCAAGTCCCTGGCCGTGCCGGTGCTCGCGCACCGCCTGATCCCCACCGCCGAAGCCCGGGTGGGCCGCCGCTCCGCCGAGCAGATCGTCAGCGAACTGCTCGACGCGGTGCCGGTGGACGGCCACTCGCCCCGCCGCCGATGAACACCCGGCCCGGTTCGGCCGTGCGCGACGCCTGGCGCACCTTCTCGACCGGGCTGACCACGCGCGGGCGGGCGTTCCTGTCCGCGGGGCTGGCCTCGGCCGCCTGCGCGATCCTGCTGGGCTACCAACCGCTGCTGCGCGTGGCGATCCTGCTGACCGCGCTGCCGATCGCCGCCGCCGCGATCACCTCGGCCTCCCGCTACCGCATCGCCTGCCGCCGAAGTCTGGTGCCCGCGCGCGTCCCGGTCGGCTCCCCCGCGCGGGTGCACCTGCGGCTGGAGAACGCCGCCCGGCTGCCCAGCACCCCGCTGCTGGTCGAGGACAAGGTCCCGTACACCCTCGGCTCGCGGCCGCGGTTCATCCTGCGCCGGATCGAGCCGGGAGGCACCCGCCGGGTCGCCTATCGGGTGCGCTGCGACAGCCGCGGCCGCTACCCGCTTGGACCGCTCTCGCTGCGCAGCGCCGACCCCCTCGGCCTGTTCGAGCTGACCCGCTCCTTCAGCGCGCAGCACACCCTCACCGTCTCGCCGAAGGTGGACCTGCTGCCCGCCGTCACGCTCGGCACCGTGTGGACCGGACACGGCGACGGCCACGCGGCGCACGCCGCCGCAGCCGGCGAGGACGACATCGGTGTGCGCGAGTACCGCTACGGCGACGAGCTACGCCGAATCCACTGGCGCTCGACCGCACACCATGGGGAAATCATGGTGCGGCGCGAGGAGCAGACCCGGCACAGCCGCTGCACGATCCTGCTGGACAACCGGTTCGAGGCGCACCGCGGCACCGGCCCGGCCGCCTCACTGGAGTGGGCCGTGTCCGCCGCCGCGAGCAGCGCGCTGCACCTGCTGCACAGCGGATACACCGTGCACCTGGCCACAGGCGCGGGCGGGGCGCCGATCCCGGCCGACTCCGAGGACGCGATCCTCGACTCGCTCGCCGTGCTCAAGGCCGTGCACGCCGGCGCGTTGCAGTTCGCGCCGCGCGGTTCGGACGACGGCGCGGACAGCCTGATCATCGCGGTGCTCGGCGCGATGGGTGCCACCGACGCCACCGACCTGGCGCGGGCCCGGCCCTCGACCGCGAGCACGGTCGCGTTCCTGCTCGACGTGGACACCTGGAGCGGCGTCGCGGCGTCCAGGCAGCCATACGGTGCGGCGGCGGGCCAGCGGCAGGCCGCCGCGATCCTCGAAGCGGCCGGCTGGCAGGTCGTGATCGCGTCCAGCGACGACATTTTCCCGGACCTGTGGCGCGCCGCGTCCCGGCACCCCGCCGCCTCACGCGGCGGCGGCCTCTCGGACCAGGTGTTCGAGGCCACGGCCGCCGGGGCGCCGACACCCGCGCCCGCGGAATCGTGATGCGGGGCGCCGACGATGAGCACAGAGCCTGAGACGAAGCCTGAGAAGGTGGGCCAGTGATCGAGGCCACGCGGGCGCCGCTGCGCCTGACCGCCGCCGCCGCCGTAACGTCGGCGACCGCCACGCTCGGCCTCGAGCGCCTGGTGCAGAGCGGGCCGTGGCTCACCGCCTGCTTCACCGCGATCCTGGTCGTCGGCGCGATCGGGCATCTGGCCCGCAGCGGCCGGCTCCCCCGGCCGGTGGTCATCCTCGCGCAGATCGTCGGCGGGCTGTGCGCAGTGACGCTGCTGCGCGTTCCCACGAGCGCCATCGGCTTCTTCATCCCGGGCCCCGGCGCGTTCCACGCCCTCGCCGAACAGATCTCGGCCGGCCGCACGAACATCGCCAACGAGTCGCCGCCGGCCGCCGCCACGCCCGGGATCACCACGATCCTGGTCTTGGTGTGCGCCGCCTTCGCCATCCTGATCGACGCGATCGCGGTCACCTACCGCCGCGCCGTCCTCGCCGGGCTGCCGCTGCTCACCGTGTATCTGATACCCGCCACCCGCAAGCCCGGAGGGCTGAGCTGGCTGGCGTTCATCTTCGCCGCGGTCGGCTATCTGTCGCTGGTCAGCGCCGACGGGCACGACCGGCTGGCCCGCTGGGGCCGCGCCCTCGGCTCGCAGAAGAGCTCAGACCCGTTAGGCCCGGCGAACAATCCGCACAGCGCGCTGTCGCGCCGGATCACCTCCACCGCCGTGGTCGCCGCGCTGGTCCTGCCCTGGTTCATCCCGACCCTGCCGGGCTTCTTCAACGGCGGCGGTGGCAGCGGCGGCAGCGGGACGATCAGCATCAACCAGAGCATCGACCTGCGCCGGTCCCTGACGTCCACCTCGGCGATCCCGCTGCTGCGCTACTCCACGAACTCCTCCGACGCCCGCGGCCAGTACCTGCGCATGTCGGTGCTCGACCAGTTCGACGGCAACGCCTGGACGGTGGGCTCCGGCGGGCGGATGCTGCCGTTCTCCGGGAACGTCGCCATCCCGGGCCTGACCAGCCCCGCGATCGCGCGGCGGCAGGAGTCCCTGCAGATCAGCGTGGTGGGCGAGTTCAGCTTTGGCAGCGTTCCGGCCCCTTACGCGCCGACCGCGATCAGCGGCATCGCCAATCCGACCTACGACTCCGCCACGCTCGCGATCACGGCCGGCGACTCGGCCACCCGCTCGCGCCTGGGCCAGCAGTACAACGTCGTGAGCACGCAGCTCGAGCCCACCGCCACGCAGCTGAACAACGCGCCGGCGGCGACCAATCCGTCGCTGGCCCGGTACCTGGAGCGCCCGACGGACTTCCCGGCGGACGTGACCGCGCTGGCGAAGCAGATCACCGCGAACGCCGGCACGCCGTTCCTCAAGGCCGAGGCGCTGCAGAACTACTTCCTGAACAACTTCACCTACAGCACCAGCGTCCCCGCAGGCGACGGCAACAGCGCCATCGAGAACTTCCTGAAGAGCAAGATCGGGTTCTGCCAGCAGTTCGCCGGGACGATGGCCGCGATGGCCCGGGCGCTGGGCATCCCGGCGGTCGTCGCGGTCGGGTTCACCCCCGGCACCCAGCAGAGCGACGGCAGCTACCAGGTGACCACGCACGACGCGCACTCCTGGCCGATGCTCTACTTCTCCGGCATCGGCTGGGTGCGGTTCGAGCCGACGCCCACGATCGCGGGCGCCCGCGGCGAGGCGCCCGCGTACACGAAGGCCGGGGTCGGCGGCATCGGTTCGCTGCCGTCCAGCTCGTTGAGCCCCGGGGCGACTGTGCCGAAGCCGACCAACAGCGCCAACAGCTGCTCCGGCAAGTTCGCCCAGCTGACCGGCGAGTGCGCGAACGCGCAGTCCGGGCACAGCGCCGCGGCCCCGCGGGCGTTCGCCTCCTGGGGACCGTTCGGCGTGATCCCGCGCTGGTTCCAGCGGTGGTTTCTGAGCGGCACCGCAACCGAGATCGGCGCCAAGCTGTTCGCCCTGGTGCTGTTGCTGCTGGCGACCGTCCCGGCGCTGGGTCGCCTGACCCGACGGCGCAACAGGCGGGTCCTGGTCAAGCAGACCGAGCGTTACCTGGCCCGCGTCGCCACGGAAGGCGAGAGGGCCGCCGGGACGCCGCCGGCCCGGTTCCGCGGCCGGGACGGTGCGGCCGCGTCGCCGATGGCCGCGATCGCGCTGGCCGCGTGGGCGGAGCTGCGGGAGTGCGCGGACGACCTCGGCTACGAGTGGGCGGAGAGCGACACGCCCCGCCAGGCCGCGCTGCGGCTGGCGCAGGCAGCCCGGTTCGACGAGGGCGCGACCGCGGCCATGGGACGGGTGACCACCCTCACCGAGCAGGCCCGATACGCCGACGCGCCCCGCTATGACCAGCCGGCACTGCGGGCGCTGCCGCGCGACCTGCGCATGCTGCGGTCAGCGATGGCAGAGAATGCCAGCCGCGCCGACCGCATCAAGGCGGCGATCCTGCCCGCCTCGTCGCTCGCACGCTTGCGGGAGGGACGCGACCGGATGACCGCCTCGTTCTACCGCGGTCAGCGAAACACGACCGAGCGGAACGACGACGCGGAGTCGTGACGAAGGCGGCCTAAGGCCGGATCGGGGCATCGTCGAGTCGCGGCGATCGTCCGCACGCCAAAGATCTGGATGTGTCTGCGCGCGGGCGAGCCGACCGGCCTTCGCGGAGGCGAACGACTTAGAAACCGTCCCGCTCGCGGCGGTGCTGCCAGCGCAGCTCCATGCGCTGGCCGAAGGTGCCGCGGGAGCCGCGGCCCTTACCGCGCGGGCGCAGCCGGAACGCGGGCACGATCTGTCCGGGGGCCGGCACCCGCCGCCAGGTAGACCAGGCCAGCCAGGCGCAGGCCACCACAACGGCGCCGCCGGCCACGTCGAGGGCAACCCGCCGGGCGTAGACCCCGTAGCCGATCAGGGCGGCGCCCGCGAGCACGCCGACGACGGCCGCGACGGCCCGACGGCGCAGCCTCTTGCGCAGCTTGTTGCCCTGGAGCGCCGAGGCGAATTTCGGGTCTTCGGCATGCAGCGCCCGCTCCATCTGCTCGAGCAGCCGTTGCTCATGCTCGGACAGCGGCACCGGGGTTCCTCCTCGCTGGACCGGAATCGCGAGAGATCGGAGTGCCTCAGCGACCGGACCTCTCGAAGTCAAGGATAGGCAGGCCGCCGCGTGTGCGGAACGCCGCCGTTCAATTTTCCGCCCGCGCGGTCGTGGCCACCAGCCGTCAGCCGCCCAGCAGGTGACGCCTTGTCACACCGGCCGCGCTGCGTCGCGGGTTGCGAGCACGTGCAATTGGGTCGCCATGGGCAGGAATTCGGGGCGGGCACAGGCCGCGGACTCCAGTTCCAGCAGCTCCCGCACGGTGGCCGCGCCAGGCGCCGGGTCCGCGGCGCCCGCACCGGGCACCAGGTCGGCGAAGATCCGCACCCCGTGCACCGCCAGCACCGCCAGCCCGGCCGACTCGAGCAGGCCGCGCAGCTCCGTCTCGGCGAACCGGCGCGGGACCGGGTCGTGCGCGCCGAACCGGCCGGCTGGGTCACGCAGCGCCGCGAGAGCTTCGGCCACGTGCCCGCTGAGGGCGCGGGCGAGGACGATGGCGGGGCGGTTGGCCGCCAGGACGCTGGCGAGGCCGCCGGGCCGCAGCAGGCGCGCCGCGGTGCGGCAGCCCTCGGCCGGGTCGTCGGCGAACTCCAGCACCCCGTGGCACAGCACGGCGTCGGCGGATTCCGGGTCGACCACGTCGAACGCGGTCGACAGGTCGCCCTGCGCGGCCCGCACCGCGCCGCCGACCCCGGCCTCGGCGACCCGCCGCTCGAGCGCGGCCAATGCGTCAGGGCTCGGATCGACGACGGTGACCCGGTGCCCGAGGCGGGCCAGCGCCACCGCGAAACCGCCGGTGCCGCCGCCGAGATCGACCACGTCGAAGGTGTCGCGCCCGGTCTCCTTCGCCAGGCCGTCCAGCGCGGACCTGACCGCGTCCCACGCGACCGCGGTGCGCAGCGAGCTTGCGGGGTTCGTTCGGTCGGCGGTGGACACGGCAGAGGCCTCATTTCCACGGTCGGGCTCGGGTCCGGATACTTCGCGTTCAGTGCGGTTCAGCCGCGACCACGGCCTGAACGGGCAAGGCCATGCTATGCGCGACCGCGGCCTATACGGTTCTACGCGGTCCGCACCGCGGGTCCCGCGCGGCCCGCACCGCGAGTCCTGCGCGGCCCGCACCGCGAGTCCTGCGCAGTCCGCACCGCGAGTCCTGCGCAGTCGACACCACGGATCCTGCGCAGTCCGCACCACAGGTTTTACACGATCGGCGCCGCGAGCGCCGCCAGAGCCTCGCGCGCGATCTCGACCGCTTCGACGGGTTCGAGATCGGGATCGTCCGCCCAGAAGGTCCCGATTCTGCCGGGCTCGGTGCCGGGCCCCTCGAACCGCACCGTCACCCGCCCGACGCCAGCACCCTGCACCCATCCAGCGCCCCGCGTCGCGTGCCGCACGTCCTGCCCGGCTAGCCAGCGGCGGGCGGTGTGATCGGTGGGCACCGGGCCATACAGCGTGACCGCCGGTACCGCCTCTTCGGGCCCTGCCTGCTCGCTGCCGCTGCCATTGTCGCCGTCATTGTCGCGTTCGCCGTCGTCGCCCGGCTCCGCCTTGAGATCGTTCGCATGCGCCTCGCTCTCGTACCGGGCGAGTTCAGCGACCAGGTCGCCCTGTGCGTAGTCGGCGAGCCCAGACATGCCCACCCCGAGCAACCGGATTCCCACAGACGAGGCGGTCGCGGCGGGAACGGCGTCGTCCAGCAGCCGCAGCGCCGCGTCCGTGATCACCCGCTCGTCATCGGTCGGCGCGCCGAAGGTCTCGGACCGGGTCACGGTGGTGAAGTCGTGTCCGCGCGCCTTAACCGTGACCGTCCTTCCGGTGTGCCCCGAGGAATGCAGCCGCCGCACGACGCGCTCGGCTAGCTCCGCGACGGCGGCGCGCATGGTCGCCCGGTCGCCGAGGTCGTGCGGGTACGTGTCCTCGGCACTGATCGATTTCGTCGCGCGCTCGGGCTCCACCGTCCGGCCGTCCATCCCGCGCGACAGCCGGTAAAGCATGCCGCCCCACGCCACACCCAGCAGCCCGCTCAGGTCGGCTTCGGTGAGCACGCGCAATTCCGCCACCGTCCCGACGCCGATCTTCCGCAACCGGTCAGCCGTCGCGGGCCCCACGCCCCACAGCGCGCGCACCGGAAGCGGATCAAGCCAATCCAGCTCACCGCCGACCGGAACCACGACGCAGCCATCCGGCTTCTCCGCGTCCGAGGCAACCTTGGCCACCAGCTTTGAAGTCCCGGCGCCGATCGACGCGGCCAATCCGGTGCACGCACGAATGCGGGCTCGCAGCTCCTGCGCGATCCGCCGCGCCTCCACGGCATCGCCGGGACCGCCGCCGGGCATCGCGGCCAGGTCGATGAACGCCTCGTCCAGGCTCACCGGCTCGACCAGCGGCGAGACCGCGCGCAGCACTTCCATGACGACTTTGCTGACGGCGTGATAGGCACCGAAGCGCGGGTAGAGATAAGCGGCATTCGGGCACAGGCGGCGGGCCACAGCGGTCGGAATCGCCGACCGCACCCCGAAGACGCGTGCCTCGTAGCTCGCGGTGGACACGACGCCGCGCAGTCCGACGCCGCCGACCACCACCGGCTTTCCGCGCAGGCTCGGCTTGTGCTGCTGCTCGACCGCGGCAAAGAACGCGTCCATGTCGACATGCAGCACCGAAGGCACTGTGCGCAACGGACGGTCCATGCGTCCATGGTCGCCCCCGGCGCCGACAGAGTCGATCGCGCCACGGATTTCAGGCGCTTACACGATCAACGCTGCCCAATCAGCCGACACAGCCCAATGAACCAATCAACACAGCGAGGGCACAAACAGGTCGCGGACACGCAGAGGGCCGTGCCGGTCGCCCGTCACGGCCCTACGATCCACGTGTCCGCACCAGCACAGAACAGGCACAGCGCTCAATCCGACGTCGACACCGGACACGCAGAGGGCCGCGACGCCTAAACGCCGCGGCCCTACTATCCACGTGTCCGCACAGCCGGAGGCTCAATCCGACGTCGACACCGGAACCGTCCTTCGGCTCACGTCCGGTTGCGTGCGCTCCCCGCTCAGGGTTGGGAACGCACGCGCCGGACGCACCGATCCCGGCGGCTGCCGCACCTAGGCGGAGCACTGATAACGATAGGGTCACAGGGCCATAACCGCCAAGTCCGTAGCGGAAATTGTGGCCGGATCCTGTCACCTCACCCGAATCCGACACCGCCGCGCACGGTCCCACGGCGGCGCACACGCATCAGTCCTCAGACGCCCAACCCGGCATCGGGAACCCGCTGAGCAGGTCCTTCACCTCGCCCGCGATGGTGTCGAGCTCCCGCGCGGTCTCCGGTTCCGCCAGCGCCTCCCGGGACCCGGCCCGCGCGGCGGCCGCGACTGCCCGCTCGATCCACCCGGCCACCGCCGCCATGTGCCCGGTCTCCAGGCCCCGCGTGGTGATCGCGGCCGAACCGAGGCGCAGCCCGGACGGGTCGAACGGGCGACGCGGGTCGAACGGCACGGTGTTGAAGTTGAGCTCGATCCCGGCGGCGTCCAGGGCCTTGGCCGCGATCTTGCCCGTCACGCCCTTGTTGGTCAGGTCCGCCAGCAGCAGGTGGTTGTCCGTGCCGCCGGAGACCAGGTCGAAACCGCGCTCCAGCAACGCGTCCGCGAGCGCCTGCGCGTTGGCGACCACGTTCGCCGCGTAGTCCTTGAACGAGGGCTGCGACGCCTCCTTCAGCGCCACCGCGATCGCCGCCGTGGTGTGGTTGTGCGGACCGCCCTGCAGGCCCGGGAACACCGCCTTGTCGAGCGTCTTCGCGTGCTCCGCGGTCGTCAGCAGCATCGCGCCGCGCGGGCCGCGCAGCGTCTTGTGCGTAGTGGTCGAGATCACATCCGCGTGGCCGACCGGCGACGGGTGCGCCCCGCCCGCGACCAGGCCGGCGATGTGCGCCATGTCGGCCAGCAGGATCGCGCCGGCCTCGCGGGCGATCTCGGCGAAGGCGGCGAACTCGATGGTGCGCGGGATCGCGGTGCCGCCGCAGATGATCAGCTTCGGCCGCTCGCGCAGCGCGATCTCGCGCACGTCGTCCATGTCGACCCGGCCGGTCTCCCGCCGCACGCCGTAGTGCACGGGCCGGAACCACTTGCCGGTGATCGAAACCGGCGAGCCGTGCGTCAGGTGCCCGCCCATGGGCAGGTCCATCGACAGGACGGTGTCGCCGGGGCTCAGGAAGGCGAGGTACACCGCCAGGTTCGCCGGGGAGCCGGAGTAGGGCTGCACGTTGGCGTGCTCGGCCCCGAACAGCGCCTTTGCTCGCTCCACGGCCAGTTCCTCGAGCGGGTCGACGATCTGCTGGCCCTCGTAGTAGCGCTTGCCGGCGTAGCCCTCGGAGTACTTGTTGGTCAGCACGGTGCCGGCCGCCTCGAGCACCGCGGCCGACACGTAGTTCTCGGACGCAATGAGTCGGAGCTTCTGGTACTGCCGCCGGGCCTCAGCCTCGACGAGCGCGGCGATCTCGGGGTCGGTGGCCGCCAGGTGCGGGACATTGGGCTCGTGCATGGGGTGCCTCCATCGTTGGGTTCGCTCCGGTGGCGGCGGAACACCCAGGCGCACGGTGCCCACTCGGGACCGCCGGCCGCTCCCCGGTGGTCAGTCCCACCTCGTAAGGCGCCAGTCGCGGCCCGGCTGCTGCCGATCCTACCGAGCCGCGGGCACCAGGGAAGCCACGCATTCGACGTGGTGCGTCATCGGGAACAGGTCGAACGCGCGCAGGCCGGCCAGCTCGTACCCCTCCTGCGCGAAGTAGGCGAGATCGCGGGCCAGCGCCGCCGGGTCGCAGGCGACATACGCCACCGCGCGCGGCCGCACCGCCGCGATCCGGCCGACCACCGCCCGCCCGGCGCCCGAGCGCGGCGGGTCGAGCACCACGACCTCGGCCTCGAAGCCGGGCGGCGCCTGCTCGAAGGCCCGCTCGACCTTCACCCCGACCAGCACCACCTGCTGGTAGTCGGACAGGTTGGCCGCGGCGTCGGCGAGGGCGCCCGCGTCGGACTCGACCGCGACGACCTCGCCGTCCGGGCCGACCGCCTCGGCGAGTCCGGCGGCGAACAGGCCGGCGCCGCAGTACAGGTCCATGGCGGTCTCGCCCGGCTGTGGCCGGACCGCTTCGAGCACGGCCGCGTTGAGCGTGTCCGCCGCCGCCGGATGGACCTGCCAGAACCCGGAGCCGCTTACCCGCCAGGTATGCCCGGCGGCGACCTCGCGCACGTGCCCGCGCCCATGGATGCGCTGGGTTCCGCCCTTGCCGTCGCCGCGCAGCACGGACACCGGCACGTCGGCCTCGACCAGTGGGACGCGCCGGCCGGCGTGCGGCGTCACCACGACCGCGCGGTCCGAGGACCCGGTCGCCGCGATGACCTCGATGCCCGCCATGCCGGGCCACGACCGCCCCTCCACGCCGACCTGTTCGACCTGCGGCGCGGCGATCGCGCAGTGGTCTACGGACACGACCTCGTGCGACCGGTGCTTGCGCAGCCCGACCCGGCCCAGGCCGTCCACCGCGAACTGGACCCGGGTGCGCCAGCCCAGGCCGTCGGGAGAGCCCGGCAGTTCCTCGACGACGACCTCGCGGTCGATCTTCGCCAAGCGGTGCAGTTGCTCCTGCACAACCTGCGCCTTAAGGCGGCGCTGCGCCTCCAGGGTCGCGTGCTGCCAATCGCAGCCGCCGCACGTTCCCGGTCCCGAGAACGGGCAGGGCGCCTCGACCCGGTCTGGTGACGCCTCGAGGATCTCCACGGCGTCCGCCCTGAGGAATCTGTCCGTCTCCGTGCCCTCGGTGACGAGCGCCACGACGCGCTCGCCGGGCAGGGCGTGCCGCACGAACACCGCCCGGCCCTCGTGCCTGGCGACGCAGAACCCGCCGTGCGCCACCGCGCCGACCACCACCTCGAAGCGCTCCCCCTCCAGACTGCGAGCGCCGTCGTGCTCCGCGGCGCGCGCGTCGGGGGTCGCGGGGTGGGGTACGGAACGAGCAGGCACGGCGGAATCCGATCGACGGCGGCGGGGAGGCGAAGAAGTCGGCCTCGCTGTCAAGGGTATGGCCGTGGCGCACATGTCGGCGCCGGTACGGCAGTACGGCACCGGGGCGAGCGAGGCGGGCGCATGCGTATGGGAGCCGGTGAGCATGAGGGCACTGTGAGTGCTGATCAACACAGCCGCAGCCCTGCGCACCCCGCACTGGGCTGGGCGGCCGACAGATGATAGACACGTAATCCGTCAGCGCAGCGTGACCGCCTACGCTGCACGGAGCAGTAGCGCCGTACCGACGCCCCGCCGGACCGGCACCGCCGGCGAAGCCGGGCCGGACGACCGAGGAGACCAGGCACTTTGCATATCGTCATCATGGGCTGCGGCCGGGTGGGCTCGGCGCTGGCCCTGAGCATGGAAGACCTCGGCCACTCGGTCGCCGTGGTCGACCAGGACGCGAACGCGTTCCGCAGGCTCGGTTCGGCCTTCGCGGGCAAGCGGATCACCGGCACCGGCTTCGACCGCGACACCCTCATCGAGGCGGGCATCGAGGCGGCGGGGGCGTTCGCCGCGGTCTCCAGCGGCGACAACTCCAACATCATCGCCGCGCGGGTGGCCCGCGAGACCTTCGGCGTGGAGAACGTGGTCGCCCGCATCTACGACCCGCGCCGCGCCGAGATCTACCAGCGCCTGGGCATCCCCACCGTGGCCACGGTGCGGTGGACCGCCGACCAGATGGTGCGCCGGCTGCTGCCCTCCGGCGCCGAGGAGCTCTGGCGCGACCCCTCCGGCGAGCTGGTGCTGGCCGAGGTGCACCTCGACCCGCGCTGGGTCGGGCACCGCGTCTCCCGGCTCGAGGAGGCCGCCGGGGTCCGCGTCGTCGCGCTGTCCCGGCTCGGCCACGGCATGCTGCCCGACCCCGATACCGTTCTGCAGGAGGGCGACCTCGCCCACGTCGCCATGCGCGCCGCCGACACCGCCCGGGTCGAGGCCGTCTTCGGGAAGGGACCGGACAACTGATGCGCGTCGCGATCGCCGGAGCGGGGAACGTCGGCCGCTCCATCGCCGTGGAACTGCTCCAGAACGGCCACGAGGTACTGCTGATCGACAGGGACCCGCACCGCATCGCGGTCGACGAGCTGCCGCGCGCCGAGTGGCTGCTCGCCGATGCCTGCGAGATCGTCTCCCTGGACGAGGCCGGCCTGCAGCGCTGCAACGTCGCCATCGCCGCCACCGGCGACGACAAGGTGAACCTGGTCGTCTCGCTGCTGGCGAAGACCGAGTACGGCGTGCCGCGGGTGGTCGCCCGGGTCAACCACCCGAAGAACGAGTGGCTGTTCAACGACGCGTGGGGGGTGGATGTCGCCGTCTCCACCCCGCGCCTGATGTCCGCTCTGGTCGAAGAGGCCGTGTCGGTGGGCGACCTGGTGCGACTGCTGCGCTTCAGCCAGGGCGACGCGAACCTGGTGGAGCTCACCCTCCCGGCGGACGCGCCGCTGGCCGGCTCCAGCATCGGCGCGGTGCAGTGGCCGGACGACACGGCGCTGGTCGCGGTCCTGCGCAACGGACGGGTGATGGTGCCCAGTCCGGAGAACCTGCTCCAGCCCGGCGACGAGCTGCTGTTCGTGGCCGCGCCCGATCGGGAGCAACAGCTCGAGGAGCTGTTCTCCGCCTAGTAACAGCAAGCGGCGCGACAGCGTAGGCGCCGCCGCGAATCAGCCGTGCGTGATTGAGGCCGCTGAGGCGGGGATCCCGGTCTCAGGCCTCGGCGCGTACGGGCGGCGGCGCCTTACGGATGATCTGCCAGCACAGGAAGGCGATCATCAGGTACAGCGGGTAGCCCAGCAGCACCTTGGCCGCGCCCAGAGCTGTCGTCTGATTGGACAGGTACAGCGGCACCTCTACCAGCACGCGGAACACGAACATCGCCGCGAGCAGCAGCGTCGCGCGCATGAACGCGCGCAGCCGGGCCGGGTGCTCCCGCCACGCCATCATCTCCCCGGTGATCGGCCCGAGGACGACGCCGACGATCGGCCAGCGCAGCAGCGCACTGATTCCGAACAACAGCGCCTCGCCGATGTTCAGCAGCACCCCGGGCAGGTAGAAGTCCTTGGCCTGCCCCGTGTGCCGGGCGAACAGAGCGCAGACGACGACGCCCAGGACGCCGCTGATCGCGTTCTGGACCTTCTCGCGCCGCACCAGCCGCCAAACGCCCAGAACGGCGCTGACAGCCACCGCGCACCACAGCGAGAGCGTCAGCCGCGTCGTGGCCGTGTAGACGCCCACGAAGATCATGGTGGGCAGGCCGATCTCGGCCAACCCCCGCCGGCCGCCGTAGACCGCCATGACCGACGCCTGGTAGGCGGCCGCACGGGCCGCCTCGTCGTCCTCGTCGGCTGCGCCCTCGCCGACTGCGGACCCATCGGCCGCGGCATCCCCGGATGCGCCGCGCGGCTCGGGCACCGCGGCCTCAGCCGCACGCGATGCCTGGTCGGCCAGGTCGGCGGCCAAGTCGTCCGCCAGCGCGCCCAGAACGCCCTCGGCGTCCAGCGGGTCAGCGTTCGTCGATGTCGGCGGGGCGCCCTCGGGCAGCGGATTTCCAGGCATGGCGTGCATAGTAGCCGCCGGGCGGCGAAACAACCGCTACCGGACCTCGGTGATCTCCGGACCCCGCTCGAAAGGATTCAGATCGCCCTGATAGGGCGACGACGGCTCGTCCGGCTTCGGCGGCTCGGCCGGCCGCGCCTGCGGCGGGAACTTCAGCGGGATCGGGTCGCGCGGCGCCATCGCCTCGGTCCCCCGCACGACCACCGTCTCGCGGAACACGTGCTCCACCGCGCCGGCCGCCTCGTGCTGCACCGCCGCCTGCCCGGACACCAGCCCGCGCAGGAACCAGCGCGGCCCGTCCGCGCCGAGGAACCGCAGCACCTGCATGCCCTGCCCGCCGTCGGGCAGCCGCACCGGCACCCGGGCGCGCAGCTCCGGCCCGAACGGCCCGACCCCCCGGTCCACGATGCCGCCCTGCTTGGTGATCTCCACCGCGATCTCGTCGCAGACGTCGGTCCAGATGCCCTCGGTGCGCGGCGCGGCGAACGCCTGCAACTGGATCGCGCTCTGCCCGAGCACCAGCGTGATCGCCATGACCTGCTGCTGCTCGGAGACCTCGAGCCGGATCTCCATGCCCTGGATCGCGGGCACCAGCAGACCGCCCAGGTCGACCCGCCCCTCCTGCGGCTCGTCCAGATCCGCGGCGTCCCACGGCCCGGCGTCGCGGTCGGCCGCCGCGCGCCCGCCCTCGTCCGAGTCGTCCCCGTCCTCGTAGGCGTCGTCGACCGACTCGTCGGGGCCGACCTCCGGCTCCTCGTCCGCGCCGCGTCCTCGCCGTCGGAACATCGCTTCCGTCTCCCCACACTCTCTTCGCCGCCGCACGGACGAACCGCCGCGCGGCTACCTGCCGGTGGACCCGAAACCACCCTCGCCGCGAGCCGTTCCGGGCAGCCGCGCGACCTCGTGGAACCGGGCCCGCTCGACCCGCTGCACCACGAGCTGGGCGATGCGGTCCCCCCGGCGGAACACCACCGGGGAGTTCCGGTCCAGATTGACCACGATCACCTTGACCTCGCCACGGTACCCCGCGTCCACCGTTCCCGGGGAGTTGACCAATGCCACGCCGTAGCGCGCGGCGAGCCCGGAGCGCGGATGCACGAACGCTGCGTACCCGTCCGGCAGCGCGAGCGCCAGACCGGTCGGCAGAACCGCCCGCTCGCCCGGGGCGATCTCGGCATCCTGGGCGGTGCACAGGTCCGCCCCCGCATCGCCCGGATGGGCGTAGGCGGGCAGCGGAAGGCCCGGGTCGAGCCGGGTGACCAGCACGTCCACGGCGTCCGGGGAAGGCGCCCCAGAACCGGTCACGGATTCACCTCGAACCCGCGCCGCGCCGGGTACCGCTCCGGGCGCTCGAGAACCGCCCGGACCTCTTCCTCGCGGCCGTGCTTGACGAAATGCTCCACATCGACCCGGACGAACAGGGCGGCCGAGCGGGCCACCAGCTCGCCGTCCGGGCCGTCGAGCCGCCCCTCGGCACGGTGGTACAGCTTGCGGCCGTGCACCGCCTCGCACCAGGCGCGGATGTGCACTGTGCGGCCCACCGGCACCGGGCGCACGTAGTCGGTCTCCAGCCGCCCCGTCACCGCGGGCTCGCGCAGGATCCAGTTCACCGAGCCCAGCGCCTCGTCGAAGGCCAGCGCCAGCAGCCCGCCGTGGATCAGCCCCGGCGCGCCCTGATGCTCCGGCCCGACCTGGAACTCGGCGGTGACCGCGACCCCCTCGGCGGCCACGACGCGCAGATGCAGCCCGTTGGGCTGCTCGTCGCCGCAAGCGAAGCACTGCGGGTAGTGCGCACCGAGCTCCGTCCCGGGCGCGGGCGCCTCCGGGTGGCGCACCGGTGGCCGGGCGTCGGCGGGCGGGACGGTCCGGCCGACCGCCGGCTGCGCCGCAGCGCTTCCAGCCCCCGCGTCCAACGCCCCAGCTCCCGATGCCTCCGGCCGCACCGTGCCCGGGCCCGGCGCCCCGGGTCGGCTGTCGTCTGGTCGGCTCACGGCGCAGAACCCTACTCGGTAGCCGCGAAGCATTCCCAATGCGCCCGCGTCGGGGCCGCCGCCCCTGTCTCCGGGAGCGCGTGTGACCGTCTTCAGGAGCGTGTGTGACGCTATTCGCCATGGACACGGCCGACGAACCGGGCGCCCGCGGCAACGCCGTCGATGAGCGACGCTCCCCCGCGCAGACCCATCAGCCCGACTACCGGGAGACCCTGCGCGCACCCCTGTCGTGGTACTTCATCGCTTTCCTGTTCGGGCTGAGCTTCGGCATCATCCTGCTGGTCGTCAACCCCTGGCTGTCGCTGGCCGGGCTGATCGGCGGGACCGTGCTGTGCTCCCTCGCCGTCGCCAACTACGGCAGACCCGTGATCGAAGTATCCGCGGGCGAGCTCAAAGCCGGCCCGGCCACTCTTCCGGCGGCGGCTCTGGGACCGGCCGTCGCGCTCGGGGCCGAGAAAGCGCGCGCGCTGCGCACGTTCGAGGCCGATCCCCGTGCGTTCCTGCTCCTGCGCAGCTACGTCCAGACTGCTGTGCGCGTCGAGGTCGCCGATCCCGGCGACCCGACCCCGTACCTCTACCTCTCCACCCGCAGACCGGAAAAGCTGGCCGCGGCGGTCAACGCTCTTGCACGCTGACCGCCGCGGCCCCGGCCCGCACCACGACCGGCCGCGCCGCGCTCACGCGCAGTCGCGGCAGACGCTCTGCCCGTTCCTCTCGTACGCCAGCTGCGACTGGTGGTGGACGAGAAAGCACTTCGAGCAGGTGAACTCGTCCGCCTGCCGCGGCAGGACGCGAACGCTGAGTTCCTCGTTGGACAGGTCCGCCCCCGGAAGTTCGAGCGACTCGGTGTCGCCCTCGTCCAGGTCGACCACGGCGGCGGTCTTGTCGACCCGCCGGGCCTTGAGCTCCTCCAGCGAGTCCTCGTTCAGCTCGTCGTCGGTCTTGCGTGGGGTGTCGTAATCTGTGGCCATCTCTCCCTCTCCCCCTTCGGGCGTTCTCTTGGTTCTGGGCACGTAACGTTTCTGGAGCCGGACTTGTGCCCGATCCGAGGCGCAGATTTTGCCCTACTTCAAGGGGTGTTACGCAACCGACACCCTCCACCCTCCTCCGAAAAGGTGATCTGGCAGGATTGCGCAGCCGCGATGTCCCGTGGTGTGCCCCGTCCCGGAAGGCTTGAACCCATGCCCGTCTACGCGTTGGGGGCGCTGGTTCCCGACCTGCACCCCTCAGCCTTCGTACACCCCGATGCGGTGGTGATCGGGCAGGTCAGCGTCGGCGCGGAGGCTACGGTGTGGCCGGGGGCGGTGCTGCGCGGGGATTACGGGAGGATCACCGTGGGGGCGCGCACGTCCGTTCAGGACGGCGCCGTGGTGCACGCGACGGAGGACCTGGCGACCGTCATCGGGGCCGATTGTGTAATCGGTCACATCGCGCATCTAGAGGGGTGCGTAGTCGAGGACGGGTGCCTGATTGGTTCAGGTTCGGTCGTTCTGCACCGAGTTTCCGTCCGCAGCGGCGCGCTTGTGGGCGCGGGCGCGGTCGTGTCGCCCGGCACCGAGGTACCGAGCGGATCGATGGCGCTGGGCGTGCCCGCCAAGATCCGTCCCAACGCCGTCCGGCCCGGCTCCTTCGACGACGCGGTGCGGCGCTACGTGGCCAACGGTGCCCGCTACGCCAAAGAGCTCCGCCGCATCGACGACCCCCGTCCTAAGGCCTCACCCGGCGCCTAAGGCACAGCGAGCTAAGGAACCGGGAGCCACACCCTGACGATCAGCCCGCCCTCAGCCCGCGGTTGAACGGCGATGCGGCCGTGGTGCGCCGCGACGATCGCCCGCACGATCGACAGGCCCAGCCCGGCTCCCCGGTCCTTCGGGCGGCTCGGCCCGTCGGGCTGCTCCAACCTCCGGAACGGCTCGAAAAGGCTTTGCGCGGCATGCTCAGGCACGACAGGACCGGAGTTGGCCACCACCAGCAGCCCGTGCGTGCCCTGGTCGTACGTGACCACGTCGACCCACCCGCCCGGCCGGTTGTACCGCAGCCCGTTCTGCACCAGGTTGGTCGCCACCCGCTCCAACAGCACCGCGTCCCCGAACACGGCCACCTGGCCGAACGCCGTCCGCAGCTGCACCGAGTGCTCCGCCGCCTCGGCCTCGCACAGCGCCGCGCACCGCCCGGCGACCGACGCCAGGTCCACCGGCGCCGGATCGGTCACCGCGTTGTCCGCCCGGGCCAGCGACAGCAGCCCCTCGATCATCCGCTCGGACCGCTCGTTCGTGGCCAGCAGCGCCTTGGCCAGCTGCTCGGTCTGCGGCGGCACCTCCGGATCGGCCAGCGCGACCTCGAGCAGCGTCCGATTGATCGCAAGCGGCGTGCGCAGCTCGTGCGAGGCGTTCCCGGTGAACCGCCGCTGGCTCTGGAACGCCAGGTCCAGCCGGTCGAGCATCTCGTCGAAGGTGTCGGCCAGCTCGCGCAGCTCGTCGGCCGGGCCGTCCAGCGAGATCCGGGTACGCGCGGCCGCATCCGGCCGCAACACGATCCGCCGCGCCGTCGCGGTCACCCGGCTCAGCGGCCGCAGCACCCGCCCAGCCACCCAATACGCCGCCGCGACCCCCAGCACTGCCGCGATCCCCAGCGCCGTCAGCGACGCGACCAGCGTCTCGTGCAACGTGTCCGCGCGCTGAAGGCGGGTACAGACCGCGCTCTGGGCCGCAGTGAGCTTCAGAATCCCGGCCCTCTTGTCCGCGGCCGTCAGCGTGCACCACGGCGGCAGCCCGGCCCTCATGTGGTTCAGCCGCCACTGCACGAAGAAGTACACGACCGCGATCAGCACCGCGCCGCCGAGGATGAACAGCGCGCCGTAGATCATGGTCAGCTTCGCCCGCACGGTGAGCCCGCTGCGCCCGCGTGCGCTCCGGTTCGGCGGCGCGGACTCGCTCGCCGCCGTGTACTGCCCAGACGCCGTCAGCGGCACCACGGTGCGCGCCAGCGCATCGGTGTCGAGAGGGTCTGCGGGGCCCGGTCCGACGCTCACGACCAATCACTCAATCCGATAACCCGCGCCGGGCACAGTGAGGATCACCGCCGGCTCCCCTAGCCGCCGCCGCAACGTCATCACCGTCACCCGCACCACGTTGGTGAACGGATCGGCATTCTCGTCCCACGCCTTCTCAAGCAGCTGCTCGGCCGTCACCGCGGCGCCGCCCGCCCGTAGCAGCACCTCAAGCACCGCGAACTCCTTAGGGGAGAGCGCGACCAGTTTCCCGTCACGCATCACCTCGCGCCGCGCCGGATCAAGCCGCAGCCCGGCCCGCTCCAGCACCGGCGGCACCGGGGCCACCGCCCGCCGCCCCAGCGCCCGCACCCGCGCGACGAGCTCCGCGAACGCGAACGGCTTGCCCAGATAATCATCCGCGCCGAGGGACAGCCCGGCGACCCGGTCGCGCACATCCGACGCGGCGGTCAGCATCAGCACCCGGGTCGAACTCCCCGCGGAGACGATCCGCCGGCACACCTCGTCGCCGGACAGCCGCGGCAGATCCCGGTCCAGCACCACCACGTCGTAGTCGTTCACGCTCGCCCGCTCCCACGCCCCGGCGCCGTCGTAGACCACGTCCACGGCCATCGCCTCGCGCCGCAACCCGGTCGCGATCGCGTCCGCCAGAAGCTGTTCGTCCTCGACGACCAGCACCCGCATCGAAACCCTCGCCTCCGCCGCTTCCGTCCCAGATGGTCCAACCTCTCGTACACCCCGTAAAGGGAGGGTCAAAACTCCCGGGCCCCACCTGCCCGGTGTTTGGGCGCCGGTGTCCTCGGGAAGCTTGACCCATGCGGCCCAACGACCGCTAACGCAGCGTTGTGGGCACCACCCGCCAGCACGACCCCACGTCAAGCCGTACCGCCCGTCCAGCTGACCGACCGCATCACCCCACGGCTCAGGCGGCGCACCGCCGACTCCCTCACCGGCAGCGCACGCCCCCTCCCCCGCGCAAGGAGCAGTTACACCATGGGAGAGTTCTCCGTCCGTCTGCGGCAGCGCATCACCGACACTGAGACGGCCCTTCGCCGCGCCATGTACGCCAAGGATGTGTATGCGGTCCAAGTGGAGCAGGGTGAGCTGGACTCACTGCTCCGCATCGCCGCCGAGCACGGCGTGGACGTGGCCCGGTCCGCAGCGGCCTGACCCTGCACCGTCTGACTCTGCGCCGTCTGACCCCCCTTGCACGCTGCAGCCGGGGCTGCCTTGCGGCGGCTCCGGCTCTTCATGCTGCAGTTCTTAGTACCGGGAGTTCTTAGTACCGGGACTCCCTCACCCGGACGGCTCCACTCCCGCACGCGCCGCGCTTGAGCCCTGGTGGACGCCGGCTTTAGTAGTCGGGGACGTCCGCGCCCAGTGCGACAAGCGCGTCGTGCAAAGCCGTGAACGTGCCGCGAGGCGCCGCGATCACCATCGGTTCGCCCGCCTCCGCGCCGTGGAACCCGCCGACGACCGCCCCGGCCTCCGTCGCGATCAGCCCGCCCGCCGAACAGTCCCAGGCGTGCGTGCCGCGCTCGAAGTAGCCGTCGAGCCGCCCGGCCGCCACCGCGCACAAGTCCAGCGCCGCCGAACCGCCGCGGCGGATATCGCGCACCTGCGGCAGCAGCGCACGCACGATCTCACCCTGCCGCTGCCTGCGCTCTGCCCGGTATCCGAAGCCGGTGGCTACCAGCGCGTCGCCGAGACCGGTCGCGGGCCGCACCTTGACCGGAGCGCCGTTGCACCACGCCCCGGCCCCGTGTACCGCCGTGTAGACCTCGCCCATCCGTGGCGCCGCGACGACCCCCGCCACGGTGGTTCCGCCGACTTCGACGCCGATCGACACGGCGAAGGCGGGCAGCCCGTAGAGATAGTTCACGGTGCCGTCGATCGGATCGATCACCCAGCGCACCCCGCTCGCCCCGGAATCCGCGCCGCCCTCCTCGCCGAGGAACGCGTCATCCGGCCGCCGCTCCAGCACCGCCTTGCGGATCAGCTGCTCGGCGCCGGTGTCCATCTCCGTCACCACGTCGGTCGGACTGGACTTGGTCTCGGCCACGCCCAAGTCCGCCGGCCGCCGCTCGACGATGAAGCGGGCCGCCTCAAGAGCCGCGTGCTCGGCCAGAACAAGCAGCTCCCACGGGTTCACCTCGTCGGACAAGATCAGTCCCTGCCACACAGCGCGGGCTTGTTGCCCCGCGGATTGGAACAGCAGCCCGCGGCGCACACGTCAGGCTTCGGCGGAAGCGCGCCGACGACCATAGGCACCACCAGCTCGCCGCTCTCGCGCGCGGCCCGCTCCAGGACCAGGTCCCGGATCGCCGCGACGAATGCCGGATCCACCCCGACCGTCGCGGCCCGCGCGAACGCCAGGCCGACCTTGGCAGCGGTTCGCGCGGCCTCGGTGTCGAGGTCGTAGATGACCTCCATGTGGTCGGAGACGAACCCGATCGGGATCACGACGACCGCTTGCGCCCCCGCCGTGCGCCGCTCGCGCAGATGGTCGCTCACGTCCGGCTCCAGCCACGGCTGCGTAGGCGGACCGCTGCGGCTGCAATACACCAGCGCCCGCGGCCTGTCCACGACACCGGTCGCCTCCGCCACGCCCTCCGCGACCAGCCGGGCGACCTTCTCGTGCTGGGCGACATAGTCGCTGGCCTCGGCGAGCGACAGCGGCAGCGAGTGGGTCACGAACACCAACTCCGCGCCGTCACGCACCGCCGGGTCCAGCGTGTCGAGCGCCCGCAGCGCCGCCTCCGTATTCGGCCCCACGAACCCGGGATGGTCGTAGTAGGCGCGGATCTTGTCGAACAGCATCCCCTCCGCCGCCCCGCCCACAGTGCGCACTGCCGCCGCCAAGTCCTCCCGGTACTGCCGGCACCCCGAATACGACGAATACGCCGAGGTCACAAATACCAGCACCCGCCGTACCCCGTCCGCGGCCAACCGCGCGACCGTGTCGGCGAGGTACGGCTCCCAGTTCCGGTTCCCCCAGTAGATCGGCAGGTCCGCGAGCCCGTGCGCGGCGAAGTCCTGCTCCAGCGCCGCGATCAGCGCCCGGCACTGCACATTGATCGGGCTCACCCCGCCGAACTCGAAATAGTGCGCCCCCACCTCCACGAGCCGCTCGCGCGGGATGCCCCGCCCCCGCGTCACGTTCTCCAGGAACGGCACCACGTCGTCCGGGCCCTCCGGGCCGCCGAAGGACAGGAACAGCAGCGCGTCATACGGGCTGGCCAAAGACATACCGCCATCCTTTCACGCCGCTGCTCACGTCACCGTGCCGCCTCCGTGGGCGGACAACCGTGAATTAACACCAGCGCCCCTTGACGCAGGTCCTTGCTTCGCGTTGGCTATCCCAGCGCAAGGCTGTGATACGGGCTCCCCGGGCTGGCTCCACCGAGCCGCGCAAGTCGCCGCGGGCCGAACGACGAGATGGGCTGAGAAACGCCGTGACCACCGACGCGATCCCCGGGACCCCGACCCGCTCCTGGACCAACTGGGCCGGCAACCAGAGCGCCCGGGTACGGCGCATCGCCGCCCCCTCGAGCACCCAGGAGGTCGCCGCCGCCGTCCGCGACGCCGCCGCCCAAGGCCTTGCCGTCAAACCCGTCGGCAGCGGCCACTCGTTCACCCCGGCCGCCGTCACCGACGGAGTCCTGATCCGCCTCGACCACCTCACCCGCCTGCGCTCCGCCGACAAAGCCTCCGGGCTGGTGACCGTCGAAGCCGGGATGGGCCTGTGGCGGTTCAACGAACTGCTCGCCGAACAGGGCCTCGCCCTGACTAACATGGGCGACATCCAGGCGCAGACCGTCTCCGGCGCGATCGGCACCGGCACCCACGGCACCGGCCGCTCCAGCGCCTCGATCGCCGCCCAGGTCGCCGGGCTCGAAATCGTCCTGGCCGACGGCTCTGTCGTCGCCTGCTCCGCGTCCGAGCACCCGGAACTGTTCGAAGCGGCCCGTATCGGCGTCGGCGCGATCGGCGTGATCACCGCGGTCACCTTCCGCACCGAGCCGACCTTCCTGCTCGCCGCCCGCGAAGAGCCGATGCGCTTCGACGCGGTACTCGAATCCTTCGACGACCTGTGGCGGGACAACGAGCACTTCGAGTTCTGGTGGTACCCGCACACCACCGGCACGACGGTCAAGCGCAACAACCGCACCGACGGCCCCGCCGCGCCACTCCCCCGCGCCCGCGAATGGTTCGAGGACGAATTCCTGGCCAACACCTTCTTCGCCGGCG
Source organism: Actinocrinis sp. (assembly GCF_035938995.1). GTDB lineage: Bacteria > Actinomycetota > Actinomycetes > Streptomycetales > Catenulisporaceae > DASZGI01. The sequence continues at coordinate 3,331 of NZ_DASZGI010000096.1, read as the reverse complement.
TCTGCCGGGTCGGACGGGCCGCGCCGCGCGCGATCCCCACCATCAACCGGATGGCCGCCAAGGCGCTGTCCGCGCGCTCCTACGTCGACCGGTCGGACAAGGTGTTCACCTCGCCGCGCCGCTTCAAGTTCCTCGAGATGGAGTACGCGCTGCCGCGCGAGGCAGCGGTCCCCGCCCTGCGGGAGGTGCGCCAGATGCTCAAGGACGCGGGGCTGAGGATCAGCGTCCCGATCGAGGTGCGCACAGCCCCCGCCGACGACCTGTGGCTGTCCACCGCGCACGGCCGCGACACCGCGTACGTGGCCTTCCATATGTTCGAAGGCAGCAGCCCGCTGGAGTACTTCGAGGACGCCGAGGCGATCATGGTCGCCTACGACGGCCGCCCGCACTGGGGCAAGCTGCACACCCGCGACCACGAGTACTTCGCCTCGGCCTACCCCAGATTCGCCGACTTCCTGACGGTGCGTGAGAAGGCAGACCCGGACCGGCTGTTCGCCAACGACTACACCCGCCGGATCTTCGGCTCCTGAGCCGGAGCCGGAATCAGGCCCCGACGCCCGAGGCGAGCCCCGGCTGCGCCAGCTCCAGCGCAGCCTGAACCAGTTCCGGCCCGGTCTGCGCGAGCCAGTGCACGTGCGGATCGCGCCGGAACCACGACTCCTGACGCCGGGCGAACCGCTTGGTCTCGCGCACCGTCTGCTCCCGCGCCTCCTCCTCGGAGACGTCCCCGGCGAGGAACGCCAGCACCTGCTTGTAGCCCAGCGCGCGGCTCGCGGTGACGCCGTCGCGTAGCCCGACCTCCTCCAGCGCCCGCACCTCGTCGACCAGTCCGCGCTCCCACATCACCTCGACGCGCCGGGTGATCCGCTCGTCGAGCAGCGGCCGGTCGGCGGTAAGCCCCAGGCGCAGCGTGTGCGGGTAATGCGGCCGGTGCCCCGGCAGCGTCGCGGCGAAGCGCCCCCCGGTGAGCTCGACGACTTCCAGCGCCCGCACGATACGGCGCCCGTTCGACGGCAGGATCGCGGAGGCCGCGCCCGGATCCACGGCCGCCAGCCGCACGTGCATGGCCCCGGGCCCGAGATCCGCCAGGTCCGCCTCCAGCGCGGCGCGGATCTCCGGATCGGTCCCCGGGAACTCGAAATCGTCCAGCGTCGCGTGCACGTACAGCCCCGAGCCGCCCACCAGCACCGGTGGACGCCCCGCAGCCAGCAACCGGTCGATCTCGGCCCGCGCCAGCCGCTGATACTCCGCCACCGCCGCCCGCTCGGTGACCGGCCAGATGTCGAGCAGGTGGTGCGGCACCCCCCGCCGCTCAGTCTCGGTGAGCTTGGCCGTACCGATGTCCATGCCGCGGTACAGCTGCATGGAGTCGGCATTGACCACCTCGCCGCCAATTGCCCCCGCCAACTCCACGGCCAGGTCGGACTTGCCCACCGCGGTCGGGCCGACCACCGCGATCACCGCTGCTGGTTCCACGCCGCCATTCTCGCAGGCTCCGCCGACAGGCAGGTGCCCGCTATGCGGCTTATGCTCGATTCGACCGGGTCGCCGCGCCACGGCGGCCCCCGACCGGAGGGCCGTGATCATGGGCATCCTCGACAAGCTGAGGCAGCACAAGGACGACGCAGCGGTGCAGAACGAGGCCACCAAGGGCATCGACCAGGCTGGCCAGATGCTCGACGACAAGACCGACAACAAGTACACCGGCCAGATCAACACCGGCGTCGGCAAGGCCGAGGAGATGATGGGCCTCAAGCCACAGGACGACGCACAGCAGCCCGATCCGAACGCCGCCCCGCCGGCCGATCCCAACCAGCCCACCGACGGCTCGCAGGACTCGCAGGACCAGCCGCCCGCTGGCTGGTAGGCCCCGCCCCGGTAAGTCCCGCGCCGCTCAGCCGCAGGCGGCGGCCACGGGCAGCGGCGCGGGAACGCCCACGCTCGGCATCCCGAGGGAAACCGCGGGCCGGATATCCCTGGCCGCGTTGCGGGCCTTCCAAGCCTCCCCGGAGCGCATACGCCGCAGCGTTCGCACCGCCGAGCCGCCGTCGACGCCATCCGCGACAAGGTGGTGCGGCGCGCCATAGGTGACCACAGCGGTCACCATGTCTCCGGGCCGCGGCCGCTCCCCCGCCTCGCCCACCGCGAAGTGCACCAGCCGGTTGTCCCTCGCCCGCCCCGACATCCGGTGCGTCGCGCCGTCCTTGCGGCCCTCGCCCTCGGCCACCAGCAGTTCGACCTCGGTGCCGACCAGTGCTCGGTTCTCCGCCCAGGAGATCTCCTCCTGAACCGCGACCAGCCGCTCGTACCGGTCCTGCACGACTTCCTTGGGCAGCTGTCCGTCCATCTCGGCCGCCGGAGTGCCCGGCCGCTTGGAGTACTGGAACGTGAACGCGGACGCGAACCTCGCCTCGCGCACCACCCGCAGCGTGTCCTCGAAATCGGCCTCGGTCTCGCCCGGGAATCCCACGATGACGTCCGTCGTGATGGCGGCATGCGGAATAGCCGCGCGCACCCGCGAGATGATGCCCAGGTACCGCTCCTGCCGATACGAGCGGCGCATCGCCTTAAGGACCCGATCCGACCCCGACTGAAGCGGCATGTGCAGCGACGGCATCACGTTCGGCGTCTCGGCCATTGCCGCGATCACGTCGTCGGTAAAGTCGCGCGGATGCGGCGAGGTGAACCGGACCCGCTCCAGACCCGAGATCCCCCCGCACGCGCGCAGGAGCTTCGCGAAAGCCTCTCGGTCGCCGAACTGCGCGCCGTAAGAGTTGACGTTCTGGCCGAGCAGGGTGACTTCGACCACCCCCTCACCGACCAGCGCCGAGATCTCCGCGAGGATCTCCCCCGGCCGGCGGTCCATCTCGGTGCCGCGCAAGGACGGCACGATGCAGAAGGTGCAGGTGTTGTTGCACCCCACCGAGATCGCCACCCACGCCGCGTAAGCCGACTCGCGCCGCGTAGGCAGCGTCGACGGGAAGACCTCCAGCGACTCAAGAATCTCGACCTGCGCCTCCGACTGAACGCGGGCACGCTCAAGAAGCACAGGCAGCGACCCGACGTTGTGCGTCCCGAAGACGACGTCCACATATGGCGCGCGCCGCACGACCTCGCCCCGGTCCTTCTGCGCCAGACAGCCGCCGACCGCGATCTGCATCCCCGGCCGCTGCTGCTTGACCGACGCGAGGTGCCCGAGGTTGCCGTAAAGCCGATTGTCGGCGTTCTCCCGCACCGCGCATGTGTTGAACACCACCACGTCGGCAACGTCGCCACGCGCTGCGCGGACGTACCCAGCCTCCTCCAGCAGCCCAGACAACCGCTCGGAGTC
>NZ_DASZGI010000095.1:0-8887 GCF_035938995.1 Actinocrinis sp. | reverse complement strand
TCACGCATGTCGCACCTGCGGCCCGGCATGTCTTGGCCACTGTCGCCGTGACGCTTCCAGCCAGCTACCGCCTGCCCCCGGAGGGGGGTGAACCTGCAGCGCTTCTGTCACGCTGGAGCGCGCGCGGTGAGGGCGCGGATGGCGGCCGCCACCTCGTCAGGGTTGGAAATCATGGTCAAGTGTTTGGCATTCGGAATGATGGTCGGTGGTGGGGCGCCGATGCGTTCGGCGGTCTGCGTTGGGGTTTGGGGACTGAAGACGTCGTCCTTGCCGCCGAAAACGACTGACTTGGGCAGGTTCACGGAGTGCAGGTCCGTGAGCTGGGAGGCGGGTAGTCCGGGTACGCCCGCGTCGAGCATGCTCCACAAGGCGTCTTCGGCTCCTGATACTTGGAAGGGTCGTCGCCACACGTCGACGCCCGCGTGATCGAGGGTGGGGCATCCGGGTCCGCATTGGGAGTTGTAGAAGCTTCGGATCAGCGCGTCGGAGCTGAGCCCGATGCGCAGGATGCTGGTTTTGAACGGGTTTATCAGGATGTAGCGGAAGGCGGTCGGTGGCCCCGCTCCGGTGTTCAGCGCGTCACCGTCGAGCAGCATCAGACCCGCGATACGTCCCGGCGAGCGCAACGCGGCCTCCGATACCACGGCCGCGCCGCTTGAATGTCCGACCAACACGGGACGATCGCCTGTGCCGCCCAGATGCATCGCGTCGAGGAAGCCGAGCAGCTGATCGGTTTGATGGTCGACGGTGTAGGGGCCTTTGCGTTGGGTGTAGCCGTAGCCGGTGAGGTCGAAGGCGTACACGCGGTGGCCGCGGGCGAGCAGCGGTGCCAGTCGCGACCAGGTGTCGACCGATTCGAAGGCGCCGTGGACCAGGACGATCGGCGTGCCGGTGCTGCCCCACTCCTGGTAGCGGGTGCGGATGCCGTCCGCCTCCACATAGGTCAGACCCGGCGGCGGCAAGGCGCGCTCGGCCGTGAACGCGTTGAAGACGAACGACGCCGCGGTGGTCAGGACGAGCAGCGCCGCGCAGCCGATCGCGATGCGTCGCCCCCATCGTTTCAGCCGAGGTCGCCAACGGGACGGAGCGGTCTCGACAGAAGCATCCGAGGCCTGATCCTCGGCCATTTCCGGGTTCACGGCGAACGCTCCGCGGCGGCGGGGGACCTGTCGGTAGGGAAGCTGCCGCCCGCCGCCATCTGAGGGTTTCCGCAGGTAGGAGGGTATTGCGAGGGGATTCGTCTCGTTCGGTGCGCAGTGGATTCCATTGAGGGGTCACAGTTCCTTATGGACGGTGTGGTCCAAGCGGGTGTCGGGGACCGGGCGGCTCGTAGTGACGGTGAAATCGTTGACCTGGTCCAGGATGAAGGTCGGTGTTCCTTGAACCTTGTCGGCCCGGTTGTGGTGGAAGTCGGCGTCGGCCACGTCCCGCAATGCGTACGCGGGACGGGTGTCGCGCTGTTCGAACCTGACCTCGACGTTGTCGAGCGTTATGCCTTTGGCGTGCCGGATGAAGAAGCCGTAGGCGGGCAGGGGGCCGAACATCGTGATCTCGGGATAGGCGCCTTCGTTCTCGGGTGGGCTCTGGTCGACGTCTCCCGGCGTGAGGCCGCCGGTCAGGTTGTGCCGGACATTGCTGATCCGGACGTCTTCGATGGGGTGGCCGGGGATTCCGGAGATAGCGGACGGGTAGCGGGGGTCGGCGTTATAGGCGATGACGTCGCTGATGTTGACCCGGCGCAGCCTGCCGATCCGGGCGCCGGCCGGCCCGCGCATCCGCGAGCCCAGCCGCATGAAGATCGGCATCTGCACCTGGCGCATGGTGATGTTGCTGATCGTCACGTCCTCCAGCAGGCCGCCGTCGACGCTCTCCAGCGCCAGCCCGCGGCAGTACTCGAAGATCACGTTTGAGACGGCGATGTTCTTGAACCCGCCGTTGGATTCGGTGCCGAGCTTGATCCGCCCGGTCCGCCCGTACGACGCCGTCGTCTTGAACGTGCCGTTGTACAGGGTGCCGAGGTCATAGCCGCTGACCATGCAGTTGTCGATGGTCACGTTCTCGGTGGCGCGGGGCTCGCCCAGCGCGTACGAGCTCTTAAGCGCAATCGCGTCCGCGTTGGGCGAGTTGACGGTGGTGCCCGAGATCCGGACGTTGCGGCAGCAGTCGAGGTTGATCCCGTCCCCGCCGGTGTCGATGACCAGGTTGTCGACCCGCACGTTGTCCACACCGGTCAACAGGATCGCCAAGCCGCCGCCGTTGAGGGTCGTGATGTCACGGATCGTGACGTTGCGGCAGAGCTTCAGCGCGATCGCTTTGTCGCCCTGCCCCGGATCGGCCTCCCTGCTGTCGCCGACCAGGCCGTCACCGTCGATCCCACCCGGGCCGCAGATGGTGATGTCATTGAGGCCCTCACCCCAGATCAGACTGTTGTGCCAGTGGCTATGCGCGTAATCCTGGTACGGATTGCCCGCTCCCGGCTCGGCCGGATCGTAGCCCTTTCCGCGGGCGGGCGCGGCGGCGAGCAGCGTGGCGCCCTGCGCGAGGTATAGGGCGAGGTTGCTCTTTAGGCGGATCGAGTAGCAGGCATACGTGCCAGCCGGGAAGTAGACGGTGCCGCCCGGCCCCCCGCCCGAGCGCGGCCGAGCCTTGGCGGCCTCGTCGATCGCGCGGTTGACGGCGTCGGAGTCGATCGTCACACCGTCGCCCTTGGCGCCGAACCGCCTGACGTCAAAGACTCGGCCGGGCTGGTCCGTCGGGGTCCAGGGCGCCGCCTCGGCGGCGGTTCCCGGTACCAGCGGCAGCGCGGCGCCAACAGTCGCGGCAGCTCCCATCGTGACGATGCGGCGACGGCTCACCGACTTGGCCACGGCTTCTCCCTTCGGGTGTGCGGCCGATGGCGGGCGGTGGACGAAAGTGATGTATGGGCTGCTCATGATGTGGCTCACGCGTCGCGTCGGCGCAGTGTGGCCCAAGCCCCCAGCAGCGCCAGCGCCACCCAGGCCACCGTGATCAGGGCTCCGGTCCAGGGCCCGAACGCGTCCTTCGACTGGTGGTGGATCTGCAGGAACTTCTGTCCGGCCTGGTCCGGCAGGAACTGGGTCACCCGCGTCACGCCGGGGATCGCCTGCAGGATGCCGGAGACCAGGAAGAAGAACGGCATGAGGATGCCCAGCGCCAGGGTCTGCCGGCGCAGGATCGTGGTCACGCCGAGTGAGAACAGCGCGATCAGCGTCAGGTAGAACGCGCCGCCGAGCACAGCCCGCAGCACGTTGGGGTCGCCGATGCCGACGCCGTGCTTGCCGAGCATCGCCTGGCCGACGAAGAACGTCGAGAACGCGGTTGCCAGCCCGGCGGCCAAGGTGACCGCGGTCAGGACCACTGCCTTGGCCGCCAGCAGCAGTCCGCGTTCGGGTACCGCGGCCAGCGTGGCTCGGATCATGCCGCTGGCGTATTCGCCGCCGATCATCGTCACGCCGAGCACGACCATCGCGAGCTGGCCGAGGACCAGGCCGCCGAAGCTGCTGCGCACCGGTTCGAAGGGGGCGTCGGTGGGCATGCTGCTGAAGTTCCGGTTGATGAAGAAGGTCAGCAGCGCGCCGCCGCCGACGACGGCGACGTACCCGGCGATCAGCATCGCGTAGGGGCTTCGAATGGTGCGTAGCTTGGTCCACTCCGCGTTGATCACCGGTGCGGACCGGCTGATGATGCCCGGCCGAACCGCCGGGGCGATGGTTGCGGTGGTCATCTTCTATCCCTGCTTCCGCTGCTCGTACTCTGATGTCGTCGGCGCTGTCGTGGCGGCCGAGGTCGCCGCACCCGCGTGGTACTCCACGGCGTCCGCGGTCATCTCCATGAACGCCTCCTCCAGCGAGGCTCGCTGGACACTGAGCTCGGTCAGAACCAGTCCGCGCGCGGAGGCGAGCTTGGCGATGCGGCCCGGTTCGACGCCCGCGGCCTCGAACGCTCCGTCCGCGCCACGCCGGTAGGCGACCGCGTCGCCGTCCAGCGCGTCCATCAGCGCCTCAGGCTGGTCGGTCGCCATCCGCACGTGGCTTCGCGAGTTGCGGTCGATGAACTCGCCCATCGGCAGGTCGGCGAGCAGCAGCCCGCGCCCGATGACGATCAGGTGGTCGGCGGTCAGGGCCATTTCGCTCATCAGATGGCTGGAGACGAAGACGGTGCGGCCCTCGGCGGCCAGCGACTTCATCAGGGTACGGATCCAGACGATGCCCTCCGGGTCGAGCCCGTTGACCGGCTCGTCGAACAGGAGCACCGCCGGGTCGCCCAGCAGGGCCGCGGCGATCCCGAGGCGCTGCCCCATGCCGAGAGAGAATCCGCCGATCCGCTTGCGCGCCACGTCCTGCAGGCCGACGGTCTCCAGGACTTCGACCACCCGGCGCTCGGGGATCCGGTTGCTGCGGGCCAGCCAGAGCAGGTGGTTGTAGGCGCTGCGGCCCTGCTGCGCGGCCTTGGCCTCGAGCAGCGCGCCGACGTGGGTGAGCGGCTCGACCAACTGGTCGTAGCGGCTTCCGTTCAGCAGGACCCGGCCGCTGGTCGGCTGGTCCAGCCCGAGGATCATCCGCATCGTGGTGGACTTGCCCGCGCCGTTGGGGCCGAGGAAGCCGGTGACGAGGCCGGTGGGGATCGTGAAGGTCAGGGCGTCGACGGCGAGTCTGTCGCCGTAGCGCTTGCTGAGCTGCTGCAGCTCGATCATCGGACCGTCCTGTCCTCGGAGGAGTAGCAGGACGGCGTCAGGTTCGTGTTCATGCCCTCCAGCGTGCGATCAACCCGGGCTCGCCTCGTCCGACGCGGAGCGACACTTCCGGCTACGACGGCGGACGTACCAACCCGGACTGGTCGGCGAGCACGACCAGTTACGCGCGGTCGCGGGCACGCAGCTTGACCATGGCCCGCTGACGTGGGTGCGGACCGTGGCCGGGCTAAGGACCAACTCGGCGGCGATTTCGTCGTTGGTCAGCCCGTGCGCAGCCAGGGCGACGATCTCGCGCTCACGCTCGGACGGCCCGCACCAGGTCGCCCGGGTGCGTGTGCTTGACCAGGCAGCCGCCGGCGCCGGCGCGCAGCGCCTCAAAGACGTACTCGTCCAGCTCGAAGGTCGTCAGGATCAGGATCCTGACGTCGGCTAGGGCGTCGTCGCCGACGATCCGGCGCGTCGCCTCCAGACCGTCGACGCCCGGCATCCGGACGTCCATCAGCACCACGCCCGGCTTGAGCGCGCTGACCAGCTCGACAGCGGCGGCGCCGTCATCGGCCTCGCCGACGAGGATCAGCAGCGCATCCGCGACCGTCCCCATGACGACGAACGCCGAGCGCTGTGCCGTGGTGTCGCCGCTGGTGGCGCCCACGATCGTAAGCACGAGCGTGCACAGGTCGACGCCGATCCAGGTGACCGAGGCGAGGATATGGACGGTCAGGACGCCGCGGCGCAGGCGCGGCCCGAAGAGCCGTTCGCGCGCCCGCCCGTGCCTGTCGTGCGCAATGTGTTCGTGGATGGTTCAGCGTGGCGCGCGCCGCGGGCAACGGTCGTCGCGCGGTGGGCGGCAGTTGCGCGTACGCCCGTCGTCGTAGCGGCGCCCTCGCCCGGCCGGGTCGGCGCGCGTACGTTGGCTTGCGTACATGCCGGCTACGCCGCGGGGCGGACGATGTCGGGGCGTGGCCATCGTAGTGTGTGGAGCATGATCGGCCGGAACAGTGCGAGTACGCAGCGCCCGAATGCAGCGCATGCAGCCGACGGGCGGCTGCGCGACCTCGCCGGAGCCGCCGTTCTGACGGCGTTCTTCCTTCTCGCAAGCGGGCACAACCAGCCGCCGAGCGGTGGCCACACCTTGGATGCGCTCGGATATCTACTGCTGGTGCTCGCCGGTGCTGCGGTGGCCTTGTGCCGCCGATTCCCGCGCACGGCGTTGATCCTCGTGGTCGCGGCACTCGGCTGCTACCTCGGGCGCGGTTATCCGGTCGGGCCGATCTATCTCGCGGGGATGCTCGTGCTGTTCTCACTGGGCTGGCACACCCCGCGCCGCACGGCCGCGTCGGGGACCGGACTTCTGGTCGTCGTGCTCACCGTGGTGTCGCTGACCACGCGACTCGGGGCCACGGTGCTCCCGTTGATCTTCGCGGGGTGGGCGGCCGCAGCTGTGTTCCTGGGGGAGGTGGCGCGCAACCGGCGCGTCTACCTTGAGGGCGTCCGGCAGCAGACCCGCAGCCTCGAGCTGACCAGAGTGGAGCAGGCCAGGCGCCGGATCGCGGAGGACCGGCTGCGCATCGCCCGGGACCTACACGACAGCGTCGGCCACGCGATGGCGATGATCAACGTGCAGGCCGCCGCGGGCGCGCACGTGGCCGACCAGCGCCCGGAGGCGGCCAAACAGGCCCTCATGGCGATCCAGCAGGCGAGCGGGGACGTGCTCGACGAGCTCACCGCGATGCTCAGCGTCCTGCGCGCAGACGGCGAGTCGGCCGAGCGGATGCCGACGCCGGGGATCGCGCAGATCCGGGCGTTGGTGGAGTCGAGCGGCAGCCCACGGCTGCGCACCGGGGTCGTCCTCGAAGGCCGCACCCAGGACGTGCCCGAGGCCGTCGGGATCGCCGCGTACCGCATCGTGCAGGAGTCCCTGACGAACGTGATCAGGCACGCGGGCGCGTCGTTCGTGCAGGTCACCGTGCGGGCCGAGAACGATCGCAGCCTGCACGTCGAGGTCTGCGACGACGGCGCGGGCGCCGCGTCCACCCCGGCGTCCTCCGGAAGCGGCATCGGGATCCGCGGCATGAGGGAACGGGCCGAGTCCACCGGCGGGCGCCTCGATGCGGGGCCCGGACCGCGCGGCGGGTTCGTGGTACGCGCCGAATGGGGGCCGCGCCCGTGATTCGCGTCGTACTCGCCGACGACCAGCCGCTGGTGCGGGCCGGATTCGCCATGATCCTCGATGCCGAGGACGACATCGAGGTCGTCGGCGAGGCCGACGACGGCGCCCTCGCCGTGGAGCGGGTGCGCGAGCAGTTGCCCGACGTGGTGCTCATGGACATCCGGATGCCCGGCGTGGACGGCCTAGAGGCGACGCGCCGCATCGCCGGCGACGAGCGCCTGGCCACGGTGCGCGTCCTGGTCCTGACGACTTTCGAGCTCGACGAGTACGTGTTCGAGGCGCTGCGTGCCGGGGCCAGCGGGTTCCTGGTCAAGCACACCCAGCCCGCCGAACTCGTCCGCGCGGTGCGAGAGGTCGCGCGCGGGGAGGCGCTGCTCTCGCCGGGCGTGACGCGGCGGCTGATCACCGAATTCGCCGCCCGACCGGTCAGGCCCAAGCTCGTACCGGAGACGATGCAGGTGCTGACGCAGCGGGAACGCGAGATCGTCGCGTTGGTCGCGCAGGGTCTGACCAACGACGAGATCGCGGCCGAACTGGTGCTCAGCCCGGCCACCGCGCGTACCCACGTCAGCCGCGCGATGGTCAAACTCCGGGCCCGCGACCGGGCACAGCTCGTCGTGTTCGCCTACCAGTCCGGGCTGGTGCGGCCCGCCGACTAGCGCTCGCGCGCGGCCGTCAACTCGGCCGTACGACTCGCACGCTGCTACGTCACGGAGCGTACGGGAGGGCGCCGACGCTCGTCCGACGACGCGGTGAGGCGCGCGGGCGAATGTGGAGTAGCCGGTTCACGCAGTTCCGTGAACCATGAACGAATCGCAGGGCGGCGTGTGAGAGGGAAGTGGGAGGGGCGGGGATGATCTTGCTCAGCCGTTTGTAACGAAACCGCCCGTGGGAATTGCGGTGTCGAATCCGTGGGTCGGCAAGTGTGCTCGAGGTCACATGAATCAACGGGGTGCTGTAACAGGCCTTTCGGGTGAAACTCGGTGCACGCCTTCACGCCGGTGCCACACCCGGCGGCACGGCGAGGTATGCGCCGGAAACGGAAGCGCCGGGCCTCTGCGGCGGGAACTGCTCGGGACCCTCGTGAGGTGCGCGGACACGGGTCGCTGGCCAGGACGCGGTCGGGGGTGAGCCGGGGATCGGCATCAATCGGCCCGCGTCGGCAGGCTTGCACCTGGCTCGGATGGCGAGATCCAGGCCCACTATGTCGGCTCGAACGGTGCCCGCCTACCCAAGGTTCGCTTTTTCGTCGTCGGTGTGAAGGCGGTCGGCCGCCGCCGCCCACCGCATCGACATCATCGCCGACATGGGCGGACGGGAATCGGTTCTGCCGGTGTCCGGTGAATTCTCGTACCGTGTGGGCATGTCCGATCTCGCCGTTTTCGATTTCAACGCCTTTGTCGACGCCTTCGACACCCAACGGCGTGTGCGTGGACTGGGCTGGTACGAGTTCGCCGATGAACTCTGGGACCAGTCGGTTGACCTCAACGCGAGGCGACCGGATGACCACTGCCTGTGCGGGGGTGCGATCTCGCGGCTGCGAGCGCGCGGCGCCACCTCATGCCAGTACGCCCTGTTCATGCTTCGCTGGCTCGGCCGAGCACCGGAAGAATTCCTGACCGGCCCAGCTCGTGATGTCGGCGACACTCGGCTCCCGCACGCCGGCCCGGACAGCAGACTTCGATGGGACCTGAACGAACTTCACTGCGCACTCAATGATCAGCGGCAGTGCGACGGACTGGCGTGGGCCGCGCTCGCCGACGAGATCGGCTGCACTGCGAGCCGACTGACCAATCTACGCACCGCGCGACTGGCCGATCTGGGACTCACCATGCGCATCACCCAATGGCTCAGCAAACCTGCGGCAGCCTTCATTCATCCCATGCAGTGGTAGTCCCGAGAAGCGGGACCATCCCAGACCGGACACGAGGCCGCCTCGCCGTACCCGCACGGCCATACTCGCGCTCGACACGATCCACCGGCACACCCGCACGATGCAGAGG
>NZ_DASZGI010000094.1:0-2561 GCF_035938995.1 Actinocrinis sp. | reverse complement strand
GCTGAAGGTGCGAGAGGAAACCGACGCCTCCTGCCGGATCCGGTCCAGCAGCCGGGCGAGCCGCGGGTCGCGGCCGGGGGCCGGCTCCTTGACGTACAGCAGCTTCGGCAGCCCCGCCGACAGGTCGAACTCCTCTTCCAGGCCCGAGACATCTCCGCCGGGAGGCGCCTGTCCGTAGCGCTGCCAGTACAGCCCGACGAACACGTCGCTTTGCGCCAGGTAGGCCCGGTACACGTCCCGCGGCGGGTACGGCCGCGCGCCCAGCTCGAACATCACTGGGGTCAGCCGCAGCGCCGAGATGGCCCGCGTGACCGCGCGCCGCTCCTCGGCCAGCTCCTCCAGCGCGGAACTCACGAACACCCGCAGACGCCGGTCAGGAGTCTGGATGACCGCCTTATTCTCCTGCCCTTCGCTCACCGGACGTCCCTCTCCTGTCACTCGACGTGCTCATGCGCCGGTCATTCCGACGACTTGGTCGAACGTGTCGCGCTTGAGGTAGAGATCCCACATGGCGTCGGCGAGGTCGGCGGGGTTTTGCCGCTCCGGCAGGAGGGCCGGGTCATAGTTCTCGAGGACGAAGTCGCCGGCGTCGCTGTCGGCCACCGGGCCCGTGATCTGCAAGAGGCCCGCGTACACGCCGGTGCCGGCCAGGTCGGCGTGCAGAGTGTGCAGGTAGTGGCGGGCGGCGGCGGCTGCGGTGCCGATGTTGCCGAACGGCGGAGCCGGGATGCTGGCGTTGACCGGCAGGCCGAACAGGACCGCGCCGTCGCCGCGCTCGAGCATGCCGGGCAGTGCCTGGCGGATCAGCGTGACCGGGGTGCGAAGCAACAGGTCGAGGGGGAACTCGAAGGATGCGGCGTCCGCATCGCGGACAGCGGTCGCGTGCTTGAGCAAGTCGAGCCCGGAGGGTGCGTACTCCAGCACGTCGATCGGGCCGAATCGCGCGGTGATCGCCTCGATCATGCCGGGCAGCGCGTCGCGGTCGGCGAGGTCGCCGGCGAACCCGGCGGCCGTAATTCCGTCCGCGGCTAGTTCCTCAGTGTAGGCGTCCAGTCGTGCCTGGTTGCGGGCTACTAGGGCCACCTGGAATCCCTCCCGGCCGAACCGGCGGGCGACCGAGCGGCCCATGCCCGGGCCGGCCCCGAATACGGCAATGGTCTTGGTCTTGGACATGCGAATACCTTTTCTTCCAGAATTCATCGTGGGCCGTGTCCAGGCGTCGAAAGCAGGCACCTGAACGTGATCCGGACCAGGAGGACCCGGTCCGGCATCAGCCTCGGATTCAACTCCCGTTCGGAGTGGACGTCCGCAACATTAGGACTCGAAGAATGGACTGTCAAGTCCATTCTGTGACCGCTGAGTGCGGCGGCCGATCGGCGCCTGTCTCGCTCTGAACCCGGTGCGCCATGCCGCGTTTCTGGACTTGCAAGTCCATTCTTGTTATCGCATCCTGGCAGTGGATCCGGGCCGAATCCGGGGGCCGCGGGCGGCACCCCGATCGGTGCCGAGCGGTATATGGGAAGTCAGAGCAAGGAGCACACGTATGACGGGGCGGCTTGAAGGCAAGACGGCGCTGGTGACCGGGGCGACCAGCAACATCGGACGCGCGATCGCAGAGGAGTTCGCCGCCGAGGGCGCGCACGTGGTCGTCTCCGGGCGCAGCGGGCAGCGCGGCAGCGAGGTCGTGGACGGGATCCGGTCCCGGGGCGGTCGCGCCGAGTTCGTGCAGGCGGATCTGGACGGCAGCCCGGAGGCCTCGCGTGCACTGGCCCGGGAGGCGACCTCGGTGCTCGGCGGGCGTATCGACATCCTGGTCAACAACGCCGGCATCTACCCCGGCGGCGACACGTCGGCAATCGACGAGAAAACCTTCGACCAGGTCTACGCGGTGAACGTGAAGGCGCCCTTCTTCCTGACCGCGGCGATCGCGCCGGCCATGGTGGAAGCGGGCGGCGGGGCGATCATCAACCTGGGCTCGTGGATCGCCCGCCTGGGCGTCCGCCGCGCTGCACTGTACAGCTCCACCAAGGGCGCGATGGAGACCTTGACGCGGGCCTGGGCCGCCGAGTTCGGGCCTGAGGGGGTCCGCGTCAACGCCATCTCTCCCGGCGTGGTGCTCGAGAAGGTGCCCGGGGAGGTGAACCCGGCCGAGGCGAATATGAACGGCACCCCGGCCGGCCGGATGGGCAGGCCCCAGGAGATCGCGCACGCCGCGGTCTACCTTGCCAGCGACGAGTCCGCCTTCGTCCACGGCATCGTGCTGGACGTCGACGGCGGTCGTACCGCCGTGGCGGTCATCGCCCGGTAGCCCTGGAAGCCTCCTCGACAACGTAAAGATGGTCTGGGCGTCAGCCGTCAAGATCGCAGACCCCCGCCTTACCCCGATAGGTCGCTCGGTAGGCGGCTACTCGTACTGCATGGCGGGGAAATCCGGCGCGTCTCCGCGTCCGCCCGGGGTCATGTCCAGGACATTCCAGATCGGCCAGATCAGGTCGACGTGGCGGGGTTCCTCGCCGTCGTCGCGGGCGGCGAACATCAGCTCGGTCGCCCATCGGTGACGG
>NZ_DASZGI010000093.1:0-14036 GCF_035938995.1 Actinocrinis sp. | reverse complement strand
TGCCCGTCGGCGCGGGCGCGATGGGCGTCGCGCTCTCCTGACCGGTGCGGCGCCTGGCCGGCTGACCCGGGGCCAGCCACGGAGTCAGGTCATCGGGCGGGCGGTGGGCGGGATGGGCGCGGGCAGCGCCGAGGAGCCCATCAGGTAGGCGTCCACAGCGGCCGCCGCGCTGCGGCCCTCGGCGATGGCCCACACGATCAGCGACTGCCCCCGGCCCATGTCGCCGGCCACGAACACGCCGGGGACGGACGTCGCAAAGGCGCCGTCCCTGGCCACGTTCCCCCGGGCGTCCATGTCCACGCCCAGGTCGGTGAGCAGCCCGGCCCGGTCCGCCCCGGTGAACCCCATGGCGAGCAGGACCAGGTCAGCGCGGATTTCTCGTTCTGTACCGGGAACAGGCGCGAACCGGGCGGCCGGACCTTCCACCTCGACCACCCGCAGCGCCCGCACCCGCCCGGCGTCATCGCCGAGGAACGCCTGCGTGGACACGGCGAACACCCGCTCGCCGCCCTCCTCGTGGGCGCTGGACACCCGGTAGATCATCGGGTACGTGGGCCACGGCTGATGACCCGGCCGGCCAGCCGGCGGCTGGGCCATGATCTCCAGCTGGGTCACCGACCGGGCGCCCTGCCGGTGCGCGGTGCCCAGGCAGTCCGCGCCGGTGTCGCCGCCGCCGATGATCACCACGTGCTTGCCCCGGGCGCTGATCGGCGGCTCCGGCACCGGTCCGGGCGAGGCGGGCCCGCCGCCGGACACCAGCGACGCGGCCACCGCCCGGTTGGCCTGCGGCAGGTACTCCATGGCCTGGTGCACGCCGGGCAGGTCAGCGCCCGGCACCGGCAGCCCGCGGGCCACCGTCGCCCCGCCGCACAGCACGACCGCGTCGTACTCCGCCCGCAACGCGGCGGCCGGCACATCCCGCCCCGCGGTCACCCCGCAGCGGAACACCGTGCCCTCAGCCTGCATCTGCCACAGCCGCCGGTCCAGGTGCCGCTTCTCCATCTTGAACTCGGGGATGCCGTACCGCAACAGGCCGCCGATGCGGTCGGCCCGCTCGTAGACGGCGACGGTGTGGCCGGCCCGGGTCAACTGCTGGGCGGCGGCCAGGCCGGAGGGGCCGGAGCCGACGACGGCGACGGTCTTGCCGCTGTGCCGCTCCGGCGGCTGCGGGGTGACCAGGCCCTCGTCCCAGGCCCGGTCGATGATGGAGACCTCGACGTTCTTGATGGTGACGGCGGGCTGGTTGATGCCGAGCACGCACGCGGTCTCGCAGGGCGCGGGGCACAGCCGGCCGGTGAACTCGGGGAAGTTGTTGGTGGCGTGCAGCCGCTCGATCGCGCCGGCCCAGTCGCCGCGCCAGGTCAGGTCGTTCCACTCGGGGATGAGATTGCCCAGCGGACAGCCGTTGTGGCAGAACGGGATGCCGCAGTCCATGCAGCGGCCGGCCTGCTTCTGGACGATCGGCAGCAGGGCGCGTTCGGGGTAGACCTCCTTCCAGTCGCGGGTGCGTTCCGCGACCGGACGGCGGGTCGGGTGCTCGACCGGGGTGGTCAGAAAGCCACGCGGGTCAGCCATGAGCGGCCTCCATGATCTTGTCGAGGGTCTCCTGCTCGGAGAGCCCGGCCCGCTCGGCGGCGACTCTGGCGCCCAGCACACGCTTGTAGTCGGTCGGCATGATCTTCGCGAAGCGGGCGATGGAGCCCGCCCAGTCGGCCAGCAGCACCGCGGCGACCTGCGATCCGGTCTCCTCGAAGTGCCGCTTGACCGCGTCGTGCAGCACGGCCCGGTCCTCGGCGGTGGGGGCCTCGACCGCCACCATCTCCGGGTTGACCCGGGCGACCTTGAGGTCGAGGACGTAGGCGACGCCGCCGGACATGCCCGCGGCCAGGTTGCGGCCGTGTTCGCCGAGGATGACGACGCGGCCGCCGGTCATGTATTCGAGGGCGTGGTCGCCGACTCCCTCGACGACGAAGCTCGCGCCGGAGTTGCGCACGGCGAAGCGCTCGCCGACGACGCCGGAGATGAAGACCTCGCCGCTGGTGGCGCCGTAGCCGATGACGTTGCCGGCGATGATGTTCTTCGCGGCGTCGAAGGCGGCGGCGCGGTTGGGGCGCACGATGATGCGGCCGCCGGACAGGCCCTTGGCCACGTAGTCGTTGGCGTCGCCCTCGAGGCGCAGGGTGATGCCCCGGGGCAGGAAGGCGCCGAAGGACTGGCCCGCGGAGCCGGTGAGGGTGATGTCGATGGTGTCGTCGGGCAGTCCGGCGCCGCCGTACTTCTTGGTGACCTCGTGGCCGAGCATGGTGCCGACGGTGCGGTTGACATTGCGGATCGGCAGTTGGATGCGGACCGGGGTGGCGTCCTCGAGTGCGTCGTGGGCGAGCGCGATCAGCTCGTTGTCCAGCGCCTTGGCCAGGCCATGGTCCTGGGCGACGGTGCGGTGCAGGGACGCGCCCTCGGGCAGGAACGGCTGGTAGAGCACCGGCGTCAGGTCGAGGCCGTTGGCCTTCCAGTGCCGGATCGCGGCGGTCGGGTCGATCAGCTCGACGTGCCCGACGGCCTCCTCGAGGGTGTGGAAGCCGAGCGCGGCCAAGTGCTCGCGGACCTCCTGGGCGATGAACTCGAAGAAGTTGACCACGAACTCGGGCTTGCCGGTGAACCGGGCGCGCAGCTCAGGGTTCTGCGTCGCGACACCGACCGGGCACGTGTCCAGGTGGCAGACCCGCATCAGGACGCAGCCGGAGACGACCAGCGGGGCGGTGGCGAAGCCGAACTCCTCGGCGCCGAGGAGGGCCGCGATGATGACGTCGCGGCCGGTCTTGAGCTGGCCGTCGGTCTGCACCACGATGCGGTCGCGCAGACCATTGAGCAGCAGCGTCTGCTGGGTCTCGGCCAGGCCCAGCTCCCAGGGGGCGCCGGCGTGCTTGAGCGAGGTGAGCGGGGCGGCGCCGGTGCCGCCGTCGTGGCCGGAGATCAGGACCACGTCGGCGTGCGCCTTGGACACGCCGGTGGCGACGGTGCCGACGCCGACCTCGGAGACCAGCTTGACGTGGACCCGCGCCGCGGGGTTGGCGTTCTTCAGGTCGTGGATCAGCTGGGCGAGGTCCTCGATGGAGTAGATGTCGTGGTGCGGCGGCGGGGAGATCAGGCCCACGCCAGGGGTGGAGTGCCGGGTCTTGGCGATCCACGGGTAGATCTTGTTGCCGGGCAGCTGGCCGCCCTCGCCGGGCTTGGCGCCCTGGGCCATCTTGATCTGCAGGTCGTCGGCGTTGGTGAGGTATTCGGAGGTGACGCCGAAGCGGCCGGAGGCGACCTGCTTGATCGCGGAGCGGCGCTCGGGGTCGTAGAGCCGCTCGGGGTCCTCGCCGCCCTCGCCGGTGTTGGACCTGCCGCCGAGCCGGTTCATCGCGATGGCGAGGGTCTGGTGCGCCTCGAGCGAGATCGAGCCGTAGGACATGGCGCCGGTGGAGAAGCGCTTGACGATCTCGGAGACGGGCTCGACCTCGTCGAGCGGGATCGGGGCGCGCTCGCCGTCCTTGAGCTTGAACAGGCCGCGCAGCGTCATCAGCCGCTCGGACTGCTCGTTCACCCGGTCTGTGTACTGCTTGAAGACATCGTAGCGGCGCTCGCGCGTGGAGTGCTGGAGCCGGAAGACGGTCTCGGGGTCGAACAGGTGCGGCTCGCCCTCGCGGCGCCACTGGTATTCGCCGCCGATCTCGAGGCGGCGGTGCGCGGGGCGGGTGGTGTTGCGGGGGTAGGCGCGCAGGTGCCGCTGGGCGACCTCCTCGGCCAGCTCGTCCAGGCCGATGCCGCCGAGCTTGGAGACGGTGCCGGTGAAGTACTCGTCGATCAGCTCCTGCGACAGGCCCAGGGACTCGAAGACCTGGGCGCCGCGGTAGGAGGCGACGGTGGAGATGCCCATCTTGGACATCACCTTGAGCACGCCCTTGCCCAGCGCCTTGATCAGGTTCCTGATGGCCTTTTCGGACGGCACGGAGACGAACACCTTGCCGCGGGCCAGGTCCTCAACGGTCTCCATGGCCAGGTACGGGTTGACCGCGGCGGCGCCGAAGCCGATCAGCAGCGCGACGTGGTGGACCTCGCGCACGTCTCCGGCCTCGATGATGAGGGTGGCCTGGGTGCGGGTCTTCTCCCGGATGAGGTGGTGGTGCACCGCGGAGGTCAACAGCAGCGAGGGGATCGGGGCGTGCTCGGCGTCGGAGTGGCGGTCGGAGAGCACGACGATGCGGGCGCCGCCGGCGATGGCGTCGGAGACCTCGGTGCGGATCTCGTCCAGGCGGGCGCGCAGGGCCGCGCCGCCGCCGGCCACCTTGAAGAGGCCTGAGACGGTGACGGCCTTGAGGCCGGGCATGTCGCCGTCGGCGTTGATGTGGACGAGCTTGGCCAGCTCGTCGTTGTCGATGACCGGGAACGGCAGCTCGACCATCCGGCAGGCGGCCGGGGTGGTGGCCAGCAGGTTGTCCTCGGGGCCGACGGTGGCGGACAGGGAGGTGACCAACTCCTCCCGGATCGCGTCCAGCGGCGGGTTGGTGACCTGCGCGAACAGCTGGGCGAAGTAGTCGAACAGCAGCCGGGGGCGGGTGGACAGGACCGCGACGGGGGTGTCCGAGCCCATCGATCCGATCGGCTCGTAGCCGGTCTTGGCCATCGGGGCGAGCAGGACGCGCAGCTCCTCCTCGGTGTAGCCGAAGGTCTGCTGGCGGCGCACGACGGAGGCGTGGGTGTGCACGATGTGCTCGCGCTCGGGCAGCTGCTCGAGGTGGATCAGGCCCGCGTGCAGCCAGTCCCGGTACGGGTACTCGGCGGCGAGCTCGGTCTTGATCTCCTCGTCCTCGACGATGCGGTGCTGCGCGGTGTCGACCAGGAACATGCGGCCGGGCTGCAGGCGGCCCTTGCGCACGACCTTGGCCTGGTCGAGGTCGAGCACGCCGACCTCGGAGGCGAGCACGACCAGGCCGTCGTCGGTGACCCAGTAGCGGGAGGGGCGCAGGCCGTTGCGGTCCAGGACGGCGCCGATCAGCGAGCCGTCGGTGAAGGTGATCGAGGCCGGGCCGTCCCAGGGCTCCATCTTGCAGGAGTGGTATCGGTAGAAGGCCCGTCTGGCCGGGTCCATCTCGGTGTGGTTCTCCCAGGCCTCCGGGATCATCATCAGCACGGCGTGCGGCAGGGGCCGGCCGGCCAGGTGCAGCAGTTCCAGGACCTCGTCGAAGGTGGCCGAGTCGCTGGCGCCGGGGGTGGCGATCGGGAAGATCCGGTCGAGCGGGCCCTTGAAAGCGTCGGTGACCAGCTGCGACTCGCGCGCGCGCATCCAGTTGCGGTTGCCCTGGACCGTGTTGATCTCGCCGTTGTGGGCGACGAAGCGGTAGGGGTGGGCCAACGGCCAGGCCGGGAAGGTGTTGGTGGAGAACCGGGAGTGGATCAGCGCGATGGCGCTGGCGAAGCGGCGGTCGGACAGGTCCGGGAAGAACGGCTCGAGCTGTCCGGTGGTCAGCATCCCCTTGTAGACGAGGGTGCGCGAGGACAGCGAGGGGAAGTACGCGTCGGTGGTGTGCTCGACCCGCTTGCGCAGCACGAAGGCGAGCCGGTCGAGTTCGATCCCGCTCTCGCCGTCCCGGCCGGCCAGGAAGACCTGGCGGAAGCGGGGCATCACGGCGCGGGCGGTGGCGCCGAGCAGTCCCGGCGTGACCGGGACATCACGCCAGCCGAGGACGTCGAGGCCCTCCTCGGCGGCGAGGTCGGCGACCGTCTCGTAGGTCTGCTGTTCGATGTCGTCGTTGTTGGGGATGAAGGCGAGGCCGACGGCGTACGAGCCCTGAGGCGGCAGTGCGAACGGGACGTTCTCGCGCAGGAAGGCGTCCGGGACCTGGACGAGGATGCCGGCGCCGTCGCCGGAGTCGACCTCGGCGCCGGAAGCGCCGCGGTGCTCGAGGTTGCGCAGGGCGGTGAGGGCCTGGTCGACGATCTCGTGGCTCGCGGCCCCCGTCAGCGTGGCGACGAAGGCGACGCCGCACGCGTCTTTCTCGGCGCGGGGGTCGTAGAGCCCCTGTGCCGAGGGTATGCCGCTCAGCAGAGCCGAGCGGCGGGGAGCCGCCTGTGGCATGGAGTCCTCCATGGTCGTCGTGTGTTCGCACCTGGATGCGCGCACGAGGGACGACACTGGCCCTGCCGCGGTGGACTTGAGGTTACACGATGGATCTGGTGTCCGTCAGTAGAGAAAACGCCGTCTCATATTCTGGACGATACCCTCATTGACCTGCGGTTGACGCGCGCTAAAGCTTGTTTTCCCCCTGTTGCGTCGGCTTCACGCCACCGGCGTGAGATGCGTGTCACAGAGACGGCCGCGGGCGCGGTCCCACCTGGGGAACCGCGCCCGCGATACGAGACAAGACAGGTGAGCGCCGCTTACGTGTCTGCGGATTCGCTCGCCCGCGCTGTTTCTTCCGGTGTCTGCGCCTCCGGGGCGGATGAATCCGCTGCGGACGGCTCGCCATCCGCGGTTTCCTCCGGATCCACCTCCCGCGCTTCGGCGGGCTGGTACGGCGTGAAGTACGGCCAGTACATCTCTTCCGGGGTTTCCCGACCGGGGCGGCGCCGGCTGCTGATGATCAGGTAGGCCAGCGCGCCGAGTCCGACGATGATCGCGGTCCAGTCGTTGAGCCGCAGGCCGAGGAAGTGGTGCGCGTAGTCGCTGCGCAGGTGCTCGATCCAGCCGCGACCGATGGTGTAGCTGAGGACGTAGAGGGCGAAAGCGCGGCCGTGGCCGAGCCGGAACCTTCGATCCGCCCAGATCACCACGAATCCGATCAGGATGCACCAGATCGACTCGTAGAGGAACGTCGGCTGGAAGTGGCCCAGGATCGAGGTGGTGCCGGGGACGCCGGAGCAGGGGGTCGCCTTGCGGGTCGTGTCGTCCATGCAGTGGATCGTCAGACCCCAGGGCTTGGTGGTCGAATCGCCGTAGAGCTCGTTGTTGAACCAGTTGCCCCAGCGGCCGAGCGCTTGGGCGAACACGATGCCCGGGGCGAGCGCGTCGGCGAGCGGCGGCAGCTTGACCCCGCGGCGGCGGGCGCCGATCCAGGCACCCAGCGCACCCAGCGCGATGGCGCCCCAGATGCCGAGGCCGCCGTCCCAGATGTAGAACGCGTGGACCCAGTCCTTGCCGGCCGGGAAGTAGAGCTCGTAATCGGTGATGACGTGGTAGAGCCGCCCGCCGACCAGGCCGAACGGAACCGCCCAGATGGCGATGTCGGTGATGACGTGCGGCTCGCCGCCGCGCTGCCGCCAGCGCCGCTCGCCCAGCCATACGGCGAGCGCGATCCCGGCGATGATGCACAGCGCGTAGAAGCGGATCGGGAACGGCCCGAGCTTGAGCTGCGCGACGGTCGGGCTCGGCAGGTAGGCGAGCGGCGTCGGGTTCATCATTGACTCGCTGACGGGCTCGGCGAGGCCGAGCCGGAGGTCGGGGCGCCCGACGAGGACGCGGAGGGCGACGCCGACGCGGCGACTCCGGCCAGCTGGTCGATCTGCTTGGTGAAGTCGGCCTGCGCGGTCGTGGCGGTGGAGTCGTTCGGCAAGGTGAACTTCGTGCCGTTCGCGTAGATCGTCGGCGTGGACGGCTGGTTGTTGGTGATCTTGTTGAGATCCGCGAAGTTCTGCTGGACCCAGCCGAAGTACTTGTGGCCGTTGACGCAGCTCTCGAAGGTCTTGGTGTCCAGGCCCTGGACCTGCTTGGCCAGCGAGATCAGCGTGGCGTCGGAGGAGAAGGTGTCGGTGCTTTCGGACGGCTGGTTCGCGAACAGCACGTCGTGGTAGGCCTCGAACTTCCCGGCGTCCTGGGCACAGGCGGCGGCGTTGCCCGCATGTAGCGATCCGGAGGTGCCCGCGTTGTTCGCGTCGATCAGGGTCACCGGGTGGATCAGCATCTCGAGGGTGCCGTTCTTGATCAGCTGCTTGTACGGCGTCTGGAAGGTGCTCTCGAAGGAGCCGCAGGCCGAGCAGCGGAAGTCCTCGTAGACGGTCAGCTTGACCGGGGCGTTCGAGTCGCCGATCGGGATGGCCATGCCGTTAGCAGCGGTGACGCCGCCGGTGGTGTCGGCGACCGCGGCGACCGGGACGAGGGCGGGGGTCTTGGGGCCGGAGGCGCTCTGCACGATCAACGCGATGACCAGGGCGACCACGAGGACGCCGAGCGTCGATCCGTACACCGCGAGCATCCGGTTGCGCCGGGCGCGCCGGGCCTGTTCGAGCTTCAGCTGCGCGGCCCGCTCGCGGGCGAACGCCTTGCCTTCCCTGTTGGTCTTGCTCATCGTGGGCGGTCCACTTTTCCTCGTGTCGGTCACCGGGGCGGCGGCCCACGGGGGATCGAGGGCGCGCCTGTCCGCCCGATCCGCATGGCCGCTGCCGCATCCTAATCTCAGCGGCGACGACTGTGGCCATCCCGGTCGGAAGATCTCGGCGTTTTCTCGGCAACGCGTGACCGTACTGTGACAATGAAGGACCGGCGCGACCGGAGCCGAGCTGAATTGAACCGCCGGTGCCTGTCGGAAGCGCAGCAGGCCGATCGGTCAGCGGCGCGAGGCCGGACCCTTCGCCGCCGGGCGGCGGGGCGTCGGCACGGGGGTGGCCGGGGCCGGCTCGGGCAGCAGAAGCTGGTCGGCGGAGAACTTGCTCTTGGGCCGCCACACCAGCCAGACGGCGGGAATCAGGTAGCCGATGTCGCGCAGCACGTCGAGGGTGTACCGGGTCTGTCCGGCGGACACCGTCCCGCCGCTGCCGCCGCAGCCGCAGCTGATGTGGATGCCGCGGGCGCCGAGGGAGATGATGCCGCCGATGTACACCAGCAGCACCACCCCGGACAGCAGCGCGACCAGCCGGGTTCCCAGTCCGACGATCACCAGGATGCCGAGGGCCAGTTCGAGGAACGGCTGGGTGTGGGCGAAGGTGTTGACCATCGAGCCGGGCAGGATCTGGAAACGGCGCACGTCGGCCTCGTCCACGTCCGCCGTGGTCAGCTTCGGCAGGCTGTAGAACAGCCACATGGCGCCGAGCCCGAGCCGGGCGGCGAGGGAGACCCACGGCGATCCGGTGTCGAGTGTCCGCCGCCATCCGGGCGCCGTGTCTGCAGTCTCGACGGTCATCGCGGTGCTCTCCCTCGCCCACTCGAAGCAACAGCCAGTCGCGGTGAGACTACCTCGAATCAGCCCATCGCGGCTGACCGGGGCTTTGGGGCGGCTGTAGATCGCCCGGCGGGGAGAAAGGCGCTCCCCACCGCGCGATCTTTCGCCGGCCCGTTCAGCCGCGAAGGGGACTCACTTCACGCCCGCTGCGGACTCCCGCGGCCAGCTCAGCGGCGAGATCGCGGACCGCGGCGAGTCCGGCGGCCGTGTCCTTGGCCTCCAGCAGGCGGCGCACGAACGCCGAGCCGACGATCACCCCGTCGGCGTAGCGGGCGACCTCGGCGGCCTGGGCGCTGTTGGAAACGCCGAGGCCCACGCAGACCGGCAGGTCGTTGCCTGCCGACTCCAGGACCGCGCGGGTGCGCCCGACCAGGCCCTCGGCCGCGGAGTTGACCGTTGCGCGGGTGCCGGTCACGCCCATGAGGGACGCGGCGTACACGAATCCGCGGCAGACCGAGGTGGTCAGCGCGATCCGCTCGTCGGTGGAGGTCTGCGCGACGAGGAACACCCGGCCCAGGCCGTGGGCGTCGGAGGCGGCGATCCAGTCGTCCGCCTCCTCGGGGATCAGGTCGGGGGTGATCAGCCCGGCGCCGCCCGCGTTGGCCAGTTCCCCGGCGAAGCGCTCGACTCCGTAGCGCTCGACCGGGTTCCAGTAGGTCATGACCAGCGCGGGCGCGCCGGCCGCGGCGACGCCTTCCACGGTGCGCAGCACGTCGGGGGTGACGGTGCCCGCCTCGAGGGCCGCCTCGACCGCGCGCTGGATCACCGGGCCGTCCATCTGCGGGTCGGAGTAGGGCAGCCCGACCTCGATGATGTCCACGCCGCCGTCGATCATCGCCCGGCAGGCGTCGATCGCGCCGTCCCGGGAGGGGAAGCCGGCCGGCAGGTAGCCGACGAGCGCGGCGCGGTTCTCCGCCTTCGCGGTGGCCAGGACTTCGCTCAGGGTGTTGATGGTCGTCGCGCTCATGCCCGCTCGCCTTCCGCGTCGTCGCCGCGTCCGTCCGCGTCGAAGCCGAAGTAGGCGGCCGCGGTGTGCATGTCCTTGTCGCCCCGGCCGGACAGGTTGATCAGGATGACCGGGTCGCGGCCGAGTTCGGCGCGCAGGGCGGGCGCGATGCGCAGCGCTCCGGCGATCGCGTGGGCGGACTCGATCGCCGGGATGATGCCCTCAGTGCGGCACAGCAGCTTGAACGCCTGCATGGCCTCGTCGTCGGTGACCGGTTCGTAGGTGGCGCGGCCGGTGTCGTGCATCCAGGCGTGCTCGGGACCGACGGCCGGGTAGTCGAGCCCGGCGGAGATGGAGTGGCTGGCCAGGGTCTGGCCGTACTCGTCCTGGAGCAGGTAGGTGCGCGCGCCGTGCAGGACGCCGATCGCGCCGCCGGTGATCGAGGCGGCGTGCAGTCCGGTCTCGACGCCGGAGCCGCCGGCCTCGAAGCCGTAGAGGCGCACCGTCTCGTCGGCCACGAAGGCGTGGAATGCGCCGATCGCGTTCGAGCCGCCGCCGACGCAGGCCGCGACGGCGTCGGGCAGCGCGCCGGTCAGTTCCAGGGTCTGGGCGCGGGCCTCGGCGCCGAGGATGCGCACGAAGTCGCGGACCATGGACGGGAAGGGGTGCGGCCCGGCGGCCGTGCCCAGCAGGTAGTGGGTGCGGTCGACGTTGGTGACCCAGTCCCGGATCGCCTCGTTGATGGCGTCCTTGAGGGTGCGCGAGCCGATCGCGACCGGGATCACCTCCGCGCCGAGCATCTGCATGCGGGCGACGTTGAGCGCCTGTCGGCGGGTGTCCTCCTCGCCCATGTAGATCACGCACTCGAGATCGAGGAGCGCCGCGGCGGTGGCGGTGGCGACGCCGTGCTGCCCGGCGCCGGTCTCCGCGATGACGCGGCGCTTGCCCATGCGTTTGGTGAGCAGGGCCTGGCCGAGCACGTTGTTGATCTTGTGCGAGCCGGTGTGGTTCAGGTCCTCGCGCTTGAGCAGGAAGCGGGCGCCGCCGGTGGTCGCGGCGGTGGCCTCGGACAGCCGGGTCGCGTCGGTGAGCAGGGACGGCCGGTTGGCGTAGGTGCGCAGCAGACGGCTGAATTCGGCCTGGAACTGCGGGTCGGACTTCGATTTCTGGTACGCCTCGGTGAGTTCGGCGAGGGCCGCCATGAGCGCCTCGGGCATGAAGCGCCCGCCGTGGCGTCGGGTCCCGCCGTCGGGTGCGCCGTAGTGGCCACTCGCGTCCGGCTGCGATGAGGGTTGGGCGTACGCGGTGGCGAAGAAGGCGTCGCCGAAGGAGTCTGCGTCGGTCATCGGAAATACTCCGAAAAGGGAGAGATTCGCTCGTTTACGGGGCGGAGCCGGACGGACCGGCTCTCGGTGTCGGCGCGCGGCGCCGACTAGGGCGTGTTTAAGAAGGAGCGTCGGATCAGCCCGCGGCGTCTGACGCGTGCGATCGCAAGGCGGCGGAGCTCCCTCATATCGGGAATATGTGGGTGCTTCGCCAACGCAGCGAGCGTGCGTGGCAGGCGTCGCGGGCCCGGCGATCCTTCTTAAGCACGCCCTAGCTCGGACCTACCGTCCGCCCGACCATCGACGACTTGCTGGGCCGTGCCGCCACCAGGGGCGGCGCCGGGCCGGCGCGATCGGCGAGGTGGCCCCGTACACGGCTACGGCCTTCCCCGCCGCATCGCCGGGTGCGCCCCGGCGGCGACCAGATCGGCCACCGCGTCGCGCGGGTTCTTGCCGGTTACCAGCGACTCGCCGACCAGGACCGCGTCGGCCCCGGCGTTGGCGTAAGCGATCAGGTCGTGCGGACCGCGCACGCCGGATTCGGCGATGCGCACGACCGTGTCGGGGATCAGCGGGGCGATCCGGGCGAAGGTCGTGCGGTCCACCTCGAGGGTGCGCAGGTTGCGGGCGTTGACCCCGATGATCTTGGCCTCCGCGTCGAGGGCGCGGGCGACCTCCTGCTCGTCGTGCACCTCGACCAGCGGGGTGAGCCCGATGGACTCGGCCCGCTCGATGAGGGAGACCAGGGCGTCCTGCTCGAGCGCGGCCACGATCAGCAGCGCGAGGTCGGCGCCGTGCGCGCGGGCCTCCCACAGCTGGTAGCTGGTGACGATGAAGTCTTTGCGCAGCACCGGGACGTCGACCCGGGCGCGCACCTCTTTGAGGTCCTGCAGGGAGCCGCCGAAGCGCTGCCGTTCGGTCAGCACGCTGATCGCGGCGGCTCCGCCGTTCTCGTAGTCCGCGGCGAGCGCGGCCGGGTCGGCGATCGCGGCCAGCGCGCCCTTGGACGGGCTGGAGCGCTTGACCTCGGCGATGACGGCAACCCCGTCCCCGCGCAGTGCGCGCACGCCGTCCTTGGCCGACGGCTGGGCCTGGGCCAGGGCCTTGACCTCGTCGAGCGACGTCTGGGCCTGGCGCTCGGCCAGGTCGGCCCGCACTCCCGCGAGGATCTCGTCGAGCACGTTGTGAACCGGTGCTGCCACCGCCACGTACCGTCCCCTCTGCCGGGGCGCCCCACACGGCGCCGTCTTGCCCCGCCATGCTATCCGCACTGGGGCCGTGGTCGTCGCCAAGATCCACAGTGCGGACGGCTTAGGAGCCTAGTCGGGCGTATGCATCCCGCTGTGCCTTACCGCCGTCGGCGAGGGTTCAGCCGGCGGTGCGCTCGGCGGCAGCCTGGGCCTTGAGCTCGCCCCAGACGTCGGGGCGGCCGTATCCGGCGGCGTTCAAGGCGAGGGTGGCGACGATCGCGGCGATCTGGAAGACGCCGATGACGACCACGGCGGGAACCATGGTGAACGGGAACAGGATGCCGCCGGCGAGCCAGCCGATGAGGGACAGGGAGACGCCCCACCAGCGGGCGACCGTGTGGCCGTGGTCGGCGTGCGCGGCGCCGCCGCCGGCCAGGCTGGTTCCGGCGGTGGACGAGCCGAGCAGGGCCATTCCCGCTCCGGCCGCCTTTAGCAGGGCGGACTGCCCCTTTTCCTGCGTGGTCTCGGTGACCTCGGTCATCGGCACGTGACTCCTCCACGTCGGTGGTACGGCTTCAAGAGCATTGTCCCTGACCCGTTGCGGTGGCGATGACCGGGGTACAGCGCCGGTATAGGGATTTGCGTCACATCTCGGGGCGCGGCGGGCTGCTAAGGCATACACAGTGGCTGTGCTTACGGCTGTGGCTGTGCTTACGGCTGTGGCTGTGCTGACGGCTGCCGGTCAAACGGTGGGGTCGGCGCCGCGGTTGAGGGCGTCCCACAGGTCGCGGGAGGTGAGCTCAGCGTCGGGCGACGCGGAGGCAGCGTTCTCGGCGATGGCCCCCGCGGACGAAAGGGCGGCAGCTGTCACGGGGACGGACTTCGCGGAGGTGCTGCGCTCGTAGCGGCTCGACAGGCCGCTCCAGGATCTGCCGCGCAGGACCGTGTACGCGCCGGAGAGCGCGATCAGCACTCCCCCGGCGATGGTCAGGTAAGGCCAGGCGGAGTTTCCGACGTCGATGATGCGCGCGTCGGCTGCGGCTGCCTCGGCGGCCGCTTTGGCGAGCAGAGCGGAATCCAGGTGGCTCAAGCGGCCCGCGACCGCGACGACGGTGCCGACGCCCGCCGCGAGGAGGACCACCCCCACCGCGTAGCGCCCGATGCGGCCTACCGCGAACAGCGCGACCGCCCCGGCCAGTCCGGCCAGGCCGAGCGCGAACGGAACGCCGGTCAGGTCGCCGCCGTTGGCCGAGACCGGCAGGCGCACCGGCGCGGTGAGCGTGCCGTGCGCCCACGACCTGCCCGCGGAGGCCAGGACCAGCCCGGCACCGGCCGCCGCGAGCAGCGCCGCGAGGACCTTCTCGCGCGAACCGGGGCG
>NZ_DASZGI010000092.1:0-25124 GCF_035938995.1 Actinocrinis sp. | reverse complement strand
CGGATCGCCGTGCGGCTGGCAAGCCGCATGGAGCCGGTGGACGACATCCTCGCCCGCACCGGAGTCGGCGCGGCGGAACGCAAGATGTTCGCCAGAATCTACGGTCTGCACCAGAGCCCGACCCTGGCGGCGCACGAGCGGATGGAGGACCTGCTGGCGTCCGCGGGGCAAGCCGCGCTCGGCGACGGCACCGCCGGGCTGATCCTCTACGGGCATACCCTGCTCACCCAGGAGTTCGGCTACCGCGGCGGATTCCCGGACCGGCTGCGCGAGCAGCTCGGTCTCCCGGACGCCGCCGTCTACGGGATATCCCACGTCAACTGCGTCTCGGTGCTGCGCGCCGTGGAGCTGGCCCGCCGCTACCTCGGACGACCGGGGGCGGCCGCGAGCGACCGGGTGCTGGTGCTCGGTGGCGACCAGGGCAGCATCTCGGACCCTTCGCGGCTGATCCGGCGCACCACGGTCGGCGGAGACGGAGCCGTCGGCTTCCTCGTCGGTCGGGACGACGAGACCGAAGCGTCGCGGCCGCGCTACCGGTACCTGGCCGGGGCATCCGGCCGGGACGCCCGCTTCCACCGCAGCCTCGGCATGTCCGACGAGGAGTTCGCCCTCTTCGGCAAGGTCTGCTGCGAAGGCGCGGTGGAGACCGTGCGCCGCGCCGCCCACGCCGCCGGCCTCGACGCCTCCCAGATCGACTGGGTGATGCCGCACCTGTCCAACCGGATGTTCTGGCGCGCATTCGTCGCCGCCTCGGGCATCCCGAAAGAACGAATCGCGCTGGACCTGATCGGCGAGCAGGCGCACAACTTCGGATGCGATGCGCTGATGGCGCTCGAACACGCCGACCGTCAGGGGCGGCTGCGCCCGGGCGACCGCTGCGCGCTGGTCTCGCTCGGTCAGGGGGCGTATTTCCAGGTGATCATCGTCGAGGTCGCGGAGGCCCGCCCATGAACGCAGCACCCACCAACACAGCGCCTATGAACACAGCGCCCATGACCGTATTGAACACCGCTGATACCGCCCTGCCCGCGGCAGCGCGGGAGTGCGAGCGGATCGGCCGCACCGCGGGCCTCGCCGCCGGACTCGCCGCGGTGCTGGTCGGACGAGACGTCGCCGCCATCGCCCCGGGCCGATACGCGGCGGTGCCGGCCGCGCCGGACACGGAATCGCCCGGCGTGCGGCGGCACAGCCTCGCCGATCGGGAAGGCATCGTGTTCGCCGAGTGTCAGGGCGAGCGCCCCCCGGCGAGTACCGACCTGGCCGAGATCGGTGCGCTGCTCGCGGCCGTGCGGCTCGGAGTCATGCGGCACTTGCTCGATCTGGCCGTCGCGCACCTCTCCGAGCGGGACTCCGGCGGCGAGCCGCTGATCCGCAAGCAGTTGGTGACCGGGGCCGTGGCCGACGTCATCGCCGGAGTCGAACTGCTGCGCGAGCAGGCGCTCGCCCAGCGCGACCCGGTGGCGCTCGGCGATCTGCACACCCGGATCGACGACCTGGGCTGGCAGACGGCCAAGCTCTTCGGCGCATCCGGATACATCGCCGACCATCCGGCGCGGGCGCTGTATGTCTCGGCGCTGTGCGCGAACACGTGGTCCGGCCGAGAAGGAGCGGGCGAATGATCGAGCTGGACGGACGGCTGCGGGCCGTGCGCGACGTGAGCCGCGAGGCGGCCGAGCAGTTGCGCGCGCTCGCGCAGGCGATCGACACGGATCCGGACGCCATGCAGGCGCACCTCGACACCGAGGCGTACGCGATGGTCCGCATCTCGAACACGCCGGCCAAGTACCGCGAATCGATGCCGGGCCGCCAGCTGCGGCTGCTGGACGAGGGCAACTGCCTGGAGACCGTGGTCGGGACGCTGGAGCTGGCCCGCGGAGACGCCGGCGCGCTGCTGGCCTGCCCCTCCCCCGCCCTCGCCGGGGTGATCGTGGACCTGCTCGGCGACGAGCGGCAGCGCGAGCTCTTCTACACCCGGCTGCACGGCGGCCGGACCTGGACCTTCTTCGCGATGACGGAGCCGGGCCGGGGCAGCGACGCGACCGCGATGGAGACCCGGCTCGAGCGGGACGGCGCGGGCGGCTGGCTGCTGCACGGCGAGAAGCGCTACATCGGCAACGGCGCACGCGGCGGTATCGGCGTGGTCTTCGCGCGCACTGGCCGCTCGGCGCTCTCCATCCGGGCCGCGCTCGTCGAACCCGCACTGGTCGAACCGCCGCACGCGTGGCACGGACAGCGGCTGGACATGGTCGGGTTGCGCGGAGCGGCGCTCAGCGCGCTGCGGTTCGACGGCGTGCCGGTGCGCGGCGACATGCTGCTCGGCGAGCACCTGCCGGTGACCCGCCGCGGCATCTGGGGCGCCATCGAGACCTTCAACAACATGCGCATCCAGGTGGCCGCGCTCGCGGTCGGCACGGCGCTGGCGATCGCCGAATACGTCGCCGAACACCGCAAGAGCGCCCCCGGGCTCCAGCTCGCACTCGCCCGCGCAGAGGCGGCCCGCGAGTTGGTGTACGAGGCAGCGGCGCGAGTCATGCGCGACCCGGACAACAGCTATCTGTCCTGCGCGGCGAAGCTGGGCGCGACCCGCATGGCGGTGCAGACCGCGCGCTGGGCTTCGGGCGCGATGAGCCCCGCTGGACTGCTCGAGCATCCCCTCCTGGAGAAGTGGACGCGGGACGTGTGCGCCTTCGAGTTCATGGAGGGCACCGGCGACATCCAGCGCCTGCACGTGGCCAAGGGTTATCAGGCGGGCGACGCGGATGGCTGAGATGTCCCCCGCAGCGGCCCCGTCCACGCTCAGCGTCACCGCACTCGCAGTGTCCGTATGCGAGCACCCGGACTACCGGCCGGCGGCGCTCTTCGACGAAGGACACGAACTGCGGCGGCTCGCCTGCGGCGTCGCGCAGCAGACGGGCGTGCCGTTGGCGACTCTCAGCCTGCTCAGCCGCGACGATCGCACCCCTGACGTCAGCGCTCTGGCGCTGACCGCACTCGGCCCGGAACGCCGGGGCGAGCCGCTCTTCCTGGTGCGCTCGGGCCCGCTGCCCGATCCGCACGGGGCGCTGCTGGCCCGGCTGGTGCACGAGTCGGGCTGGCTCGGCGAGGACGTCGGGATCACGCATCTGGACGAGCTCGGCGGAACGCTGGTGTTCGATCTGCTGGCCTGGGCCGTCCCGGCGGAATTCGGCGCCACCGCCCTGATCTGCGACGACCCGCTGTTCGCGGTCGCCGCGCCCGCCAGCGCGCGCGTGGCGGCGGCCGCCGTCCAAGTGAGCAGGGGTCCCGGGCCGCTGCGCGTGCTCGGCTGCGGCGAGGGCGCTCCCGCCGCCGGCGACGCGACGCACCGGTTCTCCGGCCGCCGGCCCTGCGACGGCTGGATCGCGCTGCGCGACGCCCTGGCGGACCACCGCGTCGCGGACGGCGAACGAGTACTGATCCACACGCGCGGAACGCTTCGCGAGGGCTGGCTTCTGATGGAGGCGGCTGACATCGCGGGCCTGAAGCTGTTGAGCGCCAACGCCGAACGGGAAAGTGTGATCCCATGAGCAGTGACATGCTGGACGAGCCACGGGTCGCGTCGGCCCCGGAACCCGAGCCGCCGGCGCGCCGCGAGTTCGACCTCTCCTATCGGCGGATCGCCCGCGTGTCGCTGCCGATGGTCCTGTCCACCGCCACCGGAATCGCGTCCCAGGCGGTGGCGACCGGACTGATCGGCCGGATGGGCGGCGCCGCGCTGTACGTCCGCTCGGTCTACAGCCCGGTGTCATTCCTCTTCCTGGCGCTGACCACGGGGCTCTCCATCACCCTCCAAGTCGTCGTCGCGCAGTCCTGGGGACGTGGCGAACGGGACGAGATCTCCCCGCGCCTGGGCAGCATGGCGCGGGCCGGCATCGTGGCGTTCGCGGTGTTCGGCGGCCTACTGGTGGCGTTGAGCGGCCCGCTCGGCGACGCGGTACAGATCGCGGCCGACCGCCGCGGCGAGTTCCAGGGCTTCCTGGCCGCCATGACCGGCGCCGCCGTGCTCGGCATGCTCGGCGAACTGTGTTCCGCGGTACTGCGCGGGATGGGTCGCACGGGCGTCGCCGCGATCATCACAGCCCTCTACGTGTCGCTCACTCTCAGCGTCATCATCGTGGTCGGGCTGGTGCTGCACGGCGGGCTGATGGCGGTGCCGCTGGCCTCAGGTGTCGCCGGAACGACGGAGATCGTGCTGGCGCTGGCGGTGCTGCTGCGCAGCGGAGTGATCCATCCGCGCGGCCTCGCCCAGTGGCGCCCGCAGACCCCGAAGGTGCTGGCCTCCATCGGGCTGCCGGTCGGCGCCTCCTCGATCGTGCTGGCCGTGGTCAACCTGCTGCTCCTGCGGATTGTGGCCCCCTCCGGCCAGGCGGCGGTGGCCGGGTTCAACGTCGGCTACACCGTCCAAACCGCCGTGATCGTGCCCGCGGTCGGGCTCGGCTCGGCCGTCGCGGTGCTGATGAACCAGAGTCTCGGCGCGGGCGGACTGCCCGACTCGCGCACCGTCTTCCGCCGCGGGTTGATCCTCGCCCTGGTCGGCTACGCCGCGGTGACGCTCGCCGTCGTGCTGCTCGGCGGGCCGCTGGCGAACCTGATGTCCGGCAGCCCCGCGGTCGCCGCCGAGGCCCGGCACTTCGTCGCGATCGTCGGCCCGACCTTCGGCTGCACCGGGCTCATGCTCACCGTGCTGACGGTGCTGGAGCAGGTCGGACACGGGCCGCTGGCGGTCGCGATGAACTCCGGCTACTTCGTCGTCATCGTCGCGGTCGGCTGGGTCGCCGCCAACGCCCGGCACGACGTCTCCGCCCTGTACTGGACCATGGCGATCGCCGCCGCGGCGAGCCTGGTCGGCGGCCTGCCCATCGCCGCGCGCGCGGCGCAGCGGCCACGCGTGCAGGCACGCGCATGAGGATCGGCGTCGACCTGCTGTCGATCTCCCGCTTCGCGCGGATCGCCACGCACCGCCGCTTCAGCGCGATCCTGTTCACGCCGGCCGAGCTGGAACAGGCACGCGGCCTCGGCCCGGAGCGCTACGCCGAGCGGCTGGCCGGCCGGTTCTGTGTGAAGGAGGCCACCTGCAAGGTCCTGGGCCGGGGATTCGGCCAGGGGCTGCGGTGGCGCGACATCGAGGTGACCAGCGACGCATGGGGAGCCCCGTCGGTGAGCTTGACAGGCGGGGCTCGCGAGATCGCGGAGGCGGCCCGGCTGACCGAGATCGTGGTCACGCTCACCCACCAGGCCGACCTCGTGGTGGCGGTCGCCGTGGGTCAGCACGCACCCGCGTCGCCGGTCTGAACGCCCTCACGCAAAACGGCCGGGCGCTGAATTCCGCGCCCGGCCGCTACGTGCTCTTACACGCATCTCTTACACATGCTGCACATCCTGGGCCGTCAAGCGCCGCGCCGCCTGCACGCCCGCCTGGAAGCGGCTGACCGAACCCAGGTTGCGCAGCAGCGCCGCGATGTGGCGGCGGCAGGTGCGCACCGACATCCCGAGCCGTCGCGCGACCACCTCGTCCGTGTAGCCCTGCGCCATCAGCCGGGCGATCGCTAGCTGGAGGTCGTCGGCCACCTCGTCAGCGTATCCGGGCTCGTCCGCCACGAACGCCGCCGCGCCCTCCCACAGCTGGTCCACCATGTCGACCAGGAACCCGACCACGTCCGCATCGCGTATCCGGCGGGCGGTCGGCAATCCTGCTGCCGGGCCACCCTCCGCGGGCAGGCTGAGGATGACCGCGAGCTCGCGGTCGAACACCGCGGCGGCCTGCGGGACCTGGCTGACCGTGCGGATCTGCGCGCCGCCGTCCAGCAGCCGCTTGACGCGGGCGCGGGCCGCGAAGTCGGCCCGGCAGCGGTGCGGCAGGACGATGCGGGACTCGACGTCGCGGCCGAGCGCGCCGTCGCAGGAGTCGAACAGCTCGTCGAGCAGCGCCTCGTCCTCGTGGCCGGGCCTGAGCAGCACCAGCTCGTGCCGGCAGACGTCCGCGGCGAGCTTGAGCAGCCCGCGGATCTCGGCCACCCCCTCGAACACGTCCACCGCACCGCCGTTTGGTGACCGGGCGCCTTGTGCGGCTAAAGCACCGATCCGCTCGAGCATCCGGTCGGCCAGATCCCGCTGCCGGTACATCGCCCGCTCCAGGTCGACCGGCACCAGGGCGCCGCCGTCCGTGCGCAGCAGGCGCAGCTCGATCAACTGCGCGACCGCGGCGAAGACCGTGCGCGGCGGCAGGCCGAGGTCAAGCGCCGCCGCGTCGAGCGCGTCGGGCGCGAGCGACCCCATACGGATCGCGTAGTGGTAGACGTCGCTGACATGTTCCGTGGCGTCACCGCCTCCTGCGGCGTGGCCGTAAGCCGTGGGCGTCCAATCGATGACCGACAGAGCACCGCTCGACATCGGTCTCCCTCCCCAAGAGCACACTGTCCGGTTCGCGCGCTGATCGCGCCTTCTCACGCCACACCCTGATGCACCCGGCCATCAAGTCACGCTCGTCGGCCCGGCGGCCCCGGCATTCACGCTATCGATCGACTATTGAACGCGCGTCCGCCCAGGACGGCGCGGCAGCGGACGGCCGGGGGACCGAGAGCGGGGCGATGGCGAGCCGAGAGGCGGCGGTGGCCGAATCGGTAGGGCGGCGGACAGGACGCCGCCGGGCGACCCGGCCCCGATCGAAAGGGACAGCAGTGAGCGACATCGACACTGACACCTACACCGCCATCCCCAGCCGGTTCCTCGAGACCCTGAAGCCACACCTGCCATACGCCGGTGGCGACGCCCTTACGGCGGCGGACGACCTGGCCGCGCTCGGTCTGGATTCGATGGGCGTGGTGCGGCTGCTGGTCGACCTCGAGGAGAACTACGAGCTCGACCTTCCCGACGAGCTGTTGACCGAGGAGACCTTCTCGACGGTCGGCTCCCTGTGGACGACGGTGGCCGGGCTGGTCGCCGCGGAACGGATCGGCGGTGAGTGACGGCGCCGCCGCCGGGCGCAGGCCGCCGGTGACCCGGGTAGACCGGCTCATCGGCTACGGCGATCCGGACCGGCCGGCCGTGACGTACAAGTCCGAGACGCTGACCTACCGGCAGCTGGCGGATCAGGTGGCCCGCGTCGCGAACGGCCTGCACGGTCTCGGCGTCCGGCGCGGCGACCGGGTGGCGGTCTACGCGCCCAAGCAGCTCGAGACGGTGGTCGCGCTCCTGGCGGTGTCCGCCGCGGGCGGCATCTTCGTACCGGTCAACCCCCTGTTCAAGGCACGGCACCTGGCCCATGTCGCAGCCGACTGCGGCGCCCGTGTGATGATCACCACCGCGGAGCGCCTCGACACCGTGCGCGCGGCGCTGCCCGCCTCCGTCGAGCACGTGGTGCTGATCGGCCCGGCCGCGCCCGCCACAACAGCCTGGGACCAGCTCGCCCGGAGCACGCCGGACCCGGTGCCCGACGGTGAAGCAGTCATCGACGCCGACCTCGCCGCGATCCTCTACACCTCGGGGAGCACCGGCGGCCCCAAGGGCGTGATGCTTTCGCACCGAAACCTGATCGCGGGCGCCGAGAGCGTGGCGGGGTATCTCGGCCACACGGCCGACGACACCGTCCTCGCCGCGCTCCCGCTCAGCTTCGACGCGGGACTCAGCCAGCTGACGATCTCGCTGATCGCCGGGGCGCACGTAGTCCTGGCGAACTATCTGCTGCCGCGGGACATCGTGCGCCTGTGCGCGCAGCACGGGATCACCGGTTTGACGTGCGTACCGCCGCTGTGGATCCAGTTGGCGGGGCAGGAGTGGCCGCAGGAGGCGGCCGGCCGGCTGCGCTACTTCGCCAACACCGGCGGCCGGATGCCCGCGTCCACGCTCGCGCGGCTCAGGGAACTGCTTCCGAATGCGAAGCCTTATCTGATGTACGGGCTCACCGAGGCGTTCCGCTCGACGTACCTCGATCCCGCCGAAGCGGACCGCCGCCCGGACTCGATCGGCAAGGCGATCCCCAACGCCGAGATCCTGGTGGTGCGCCCGGACGGCACCCCCTGCGACCCGGGCGAGCACGGCGAACTGGTGCACCGGGGCGCGCTGGTGGCGCAGGGGTACTGGAACGACCCCGAACGCACCGCGGAGCGCTTCCGCCCGCTCCCCGGCGCCGTCGGCCCGGCCGCCCGACCGGAGCTGGCCGTGTGGTCCGGCGACGCGGTGTACCGGGACGCGGACGGCTTCCTCTACTTCGTCGGCCGCGCGGACGAAATGATCAAGACCTCGGGGTATCGGGTCAGCCCGGCCGAGATCGAGGAGGCGGCCTACGCCTCCGGTCAGGCGGCCGAGGCGGTCGCCCTCGGCGTCGGCGACGAGCGGCTGGGCCAGCACATCGTGCTGGTTGTATCCGAACCCTGTGACACCGGGTTGCTGAAGAAGTCGCTGGCGCAGGAATTGCCGACCTACATGCAGCCGCAGCGCGTCGTTGTGCTGCCCGAGCTGCCCAGGTCGGTGAACGGGAAGTTCGACCGTGTGGAGCTGCGCCGGATGGTGGCGCAGTGAGCTGGCCCGTCATAGACACCTACGAAGAAGTCGACGGCCAGCTCGCGGTCGGCGGGATACCGGCGCAGCTGCTGGCGGAGCGCGTCGGCACGACTCCGTTCTTCGCCTACGATCGCGCGGCGGTGACCCGTCGGGTCGCGGCGGTGCGGGCGGCGCTGCCGGACCGGATCCACCTGAAGTACGCGGTCAAGGCCAATCCGATGCCGGCGCTGCTCCAGCACCTGAGCGGCCTGGTCGACGGCTTCGACGTCGCGTCGGCCGGCGAGCTGCGGCACGCCCTCGACACGCCGATGCCCGCGGCCCGGATGAGTTTCGCCGGGCCCGGCAAGACCACCGCGGAGCTGGCGCAGGCGGTCGCGGCGGGCGTGCTGATCGAGCTGGAGTCGGAGAACGAGCTGGCCAGGGCGCGTGGGGTGGCCGCGCGGCTGGGCGTACGGGCGCGGGTGGCCCTGCGGGTCAACCCCGATTTCGCGGTGCGCGGCTCCGGGATGCGGCTCGGCGGCGGCCCGCAGCAGTTCGGGATCGACGCCGAGCGGGTGCCCGGGGTGCTCGCCGGTCTCACCGCCGCGCCGGAGCTGGACTTCGAGGGCTTCCACGTGTTCGCCGGTTCGCAGAACCTGCGCGCCGAGAGCATCTGCGAGGCGCAGCGGGCGACCGTCGACCTGGTCCTCGGTCTCGCGCAGGCCGCGCCCGTCCCGGTCCGCTATCTCAACCTCGGCGGCGGATTCGGCATCCCGTACGCGCGCAAGGACGAGCCGCTGGACCTCGGGCCGATCGGCGAGAACCTGCACAAGCTGATCGAGCAACAGGTCCGCACGCGGCTGCCGGAAGCGCACGTGGTCATCGAACTGGGCCGCTACCTGGTCGGCGAGGCGGGCGTGTACATCACGCGCGTGGTCGACCGCAAGGAGTCGCGCGGCAAGACCTACCTGGTCGTCGACGGCGGCATGCACCACCAGCTCGCCGCGTCCGGCAACTTCGGCCAGACGATCCGGCGCAATTTCCCGATCGCGGTCGCCAGCCGGCCCACCGCCGAGGACGCCACCGATGCACCGGAGAAGGTCACCGTGGTCGGCTGCCTGTGCACGCCGCTCGACCTGCTCGGCGACGACGTGGAGCTGCCGCGGGCCGGGATCGGCGACCTGATCGCCGTGTTCCAGGCGGGCGCCTACGGACTGACCGCCAGCCCGACCGCGTTCCTCGGCCACCCGCCGCCGCCCGAGGTGCTCGTCTGAGAGGCGCCCGCCCGATCACCAAGCAACAGCATGGATCTGGAGATGACCGTGACGGACACCGCGACGGACACCGAGTACGAGGCGGACACCGCGTACGACTCCGCGGTCGCGATCGTCGGCATGGCCGGGCGCTTCCCCGGCGCCGCCGACGTCGACGCGCTGTGGCGCAACCTGCTCGCCGGGGCGGGCGGCCTGCGCGCGATCACCGATGACGAGCTCGCCCGCGCCGGCGTCGAACCCGGCGTCGCCGCCGATCCGCGCTACGTGCGCGTCGGCGGCCCGGTGGAGGGCATCGAGTTGTTCGACGCCGCCGTGTTCGGCTTCAGCCCTCTGGAAGCCGAGGCGATGGAGCCCCAGCACCGGCTGTTCCTCGAATGCGCGTGGGAGGCGCTGGAGCGCGCGGGATACCAGCCGACCCGGCCCGAGGGCACCGTCGGCGTGTTCGGGGGCTGCGGCTTCCCGGACTACATGCTGCTCAACGCCGCCCGGCTCGCGCGCGACCCGGCCACCGCGCGCGTTTTCGCCAACGGGAACGAGCGGGACTCGCTCACCTCCCTGGTGTCGTACAAGCTCGGACTGCGCGGTCCCAGCGTGACGGTTCAGACGTTCTGCTCGACATCGCTCGTCGCGGTGCATATGGCCTGTCAGAGCCTTTTGACGTACGAATGCGATCTGACTCTGGCCGGCGGCGCTTACGTGCCGCTGCCGCAACCCGCCGGATACCTATACGAGGAAGGCGGCATCCTCTCCCCCGACGGCCGGGTGCGCAGCCTGGACGCTGCGGCGAATGGGACGGTGATGGCGTCGGGTGCCGCGGTGGTGGCCCTCAAGCGGATGTCCGACGCGATCGCGGAGGGCGATGTCATCCACGCGGTGATCCTCGGGTCCGCGGTGAACAACGACGGGCCGGAGCGCGCCGGATATGCCGCCCCGGGTGTCGAGGGGCAGGCCGCGGTGATCGAGGCGGCGCTGGCCGTCGCCGCGGTGAAGCCGGAATCCGTGGGCTACGTCGAGTGCCACGCCGTCGGCACGCCGTTGGGCGACTCGATCGAGTTGGCGGCGCTGGGGCGAGTGTTCCACACCGCGCCGCCCGAGCCGTGCGTGCTCGGCTCGGTCAAGCCGCTGGTGGGCCATCTCGACCGTGCCTCGGGCGTCACCGCCCTGATGCGTGCCGCGCTGTGCGTGCGCGAGGGGCTGCTGCCGGGCACGCCGGGCTTTGAGACGCCGAATCCGGCGCTGGCGGGGATCGCGGACCGGTTCACCGTCCTCGGCGAGGACAGGGTCTGGCCGGCCGGGGACGAGCCGCGCCGTGCCGGAGTCAGTTCGTTCGCGGTGGGCGGCACCAATGCGCACGTTGTCATCGAGCAGCCGCCGGCGCGTGCGCCCCGGTCCCGGTCGACGGGTCCTTATCTGCTGACGTATTCGGCCGCAGACAAGGTCGCGCTGGACGAGCTGACCGCACGGCTGCGCGCGCACCTGTCCGCTCATCCGGACGAAGATCTGGCCGACGTGGCCTACACGCTCCAGGTCTCGCGGGGCCGCTTCGCGCTGCGCCGCGCCGTCGTCTGCCGTGATCACCAGGACGCCGTCGCGGCGCTGGGCGATCCCGGGCGCTGGATCGACGGCGAGGCGCGGCGGCGCGATCCGCGCTTCCAGCTGGCGGCGAGCGGAGAGAGCGGCGACACGTGGTGGGCACGACTCGCATCCGCCGCCACAGCGCTGCTTCTCGCTGAATCGGACGGCGACGACCACGCCGCGACGGATCAAGACGCGGCGCTGGCCGTACTCGCGCGCGGTCTGATCCGCCTGGACGTGCGTGTGGTGGACGGCGGCGACTCGCCCACTGAGACGGTCTCCGTCGCGCCTAGCGACGAGCCGGCCGATGTCTGGGTGCTGACGACGCTGGCGCGCATGTGGCAAGCCGGGGCGGCGGTCGACTGGTCAGCCCTGTACGAGGGCGACATGCGGCGCGTCGAGCTGCCGACGTACCCCTTCCAGCGGCGCCGGTTCTGGCTTGACGCCGCCCCCGCCGCCCTTGATCAGAAGTCTGATGTGGTCGGCTGGCGGCGGCGCCCGCTGGCGGTGGCGGATCTGGACGCGCGCTTGTGCGCGGCCGGGCCGTGGCTGGTGCTGGTCGGCGAGGAGTGTGGAGAAGCCCTGGCCGACCGGCTCGTCCTGGCCGGTGCGGAGGTCTTCACCGCGCGGCCCGCGGAGGTCTTCCGCGAGTTGGAGAGCGGTGATCTCACCGTGCCTCCGGCCGACGTCGCCGCGCTGTCCGAGTTGCTGCACACGATGCTTGTCACGCCGCGCACGATCGTGCACGGCCTCAGTCTCGCCGCGCCGCCCGCCGAGGGAATCGAGCGCTTCGAAGAGTCGCAGGAGTGGGGCGCACGCAGCGGCCTGGCCCTCGCGCGGGCACTGGCCGAGTACGAGGCCGGATTCGCGGCGCATGGCGAACAGGCGCCCGCGATCGACGTCGCGGTGCTGACGTCGGGAGCGGTGAGCGTCACCGGTGCGGACCTCGACCATCCCGAGCACGCAGCGCTCGCGGCCCTGGCTTCGAGCATCGACGACCGGGGCACGAAGCTC
This sequence comes from Actinocrinis sp., assembly GCF_035938995.1. Lineage (GTDB taxonomy): Bacteria > Actinomycetota > Actinomycetes > Streptomycetales > Catenulisporaceae > DASZGI01. The sequence goes on along the minus strand of NZ_DASZGI010000092.1, from coordinate 12,765 downwards.
GCCTGGCGGCACGTCGACGCCGCCGATGACGCAGACATCGAACAGGTGCTGGCCTCGTCGATCTGCCGCCACGAAGGCCCGACGGCCGTGCGCGGAAAGGAAACCTGGCTGCTGCGCGGCCCGGCGACCCGGCCGCACGACGCCGCGGACGAGCCGACGGCGGGGTCCGCACCCCCCACCACCGACGCGCGCCGTCCCCGCCCGTCCCTCGCGACCGCGTTTATCGAGCCCTCCCCGGGAGCGGAGGAGACGGTGGCTCATCTGTGGGCGCAGGCGCTCGGTCTCGACCGGGTCGGCGCGGACGACAACTTCTTCGAGCTCGGCGGCCGCTCGATGACCGCCGTCCAGCTCGCCCAGCGCGTCGGCGCCGAGCTTGGCATGCCACTGCCGGTGACGGCGCTGATCGAGCACCCGACCGTGCGCCTACTGTGCGCCGACATCGAACCGTAGACGGCACACCTTCTCGAGGCGCAAACGGCACATCTCACCCAGACCGCGGCGACCGACCAGGGACGGAACCCATGAGAGAACCCGAATACCTCCGCGACGTCAACGGCTTCGTACGGCGCGAGCTGCTGGGCCGGGAGGCGCTGCTGGACTCGCTCGCCGAGGCTCCGCTGCCGTTGTACGCACGCTTCGCCGAGACGGGGCTGATGAACTGGTGGCTGCCGAAGGAGTACGGCGGCCTCGGAATGTCGCTCGAGGAGAGCGTGCGGATCGTCGCGGCCCTCGCCTACGGGGACGCCGGAGCGGCCTTCACGCTGTTCATTCCGGTGCTCGCCACCAGCATGGTCGGCTGGTACGGCTCGGACGAGCTCAAGGAGCGGCTGCTGTCCCGGCTCACTGCCGACAACGGGTTCGCCGCCACGCTCGGCAGCGAGCACGAGGCGGGCAGCGAGCTGGCCCGCATCGGTACCACGGTGCGCCGCGACGGCGACCAGCTGGTGCTCGACGGCGCCAAGGCGTTCTCCACCGACACCGACTTCGCGCAGTTCGTCGTGGTCATCGCGCGCTCCGTCGACGATCCGGACCAGTACACGGCGGTGGTCGTGCCCCGCGAGACGCCGGGTCTCACGATCGAGAAGCGCTGGGACGTGATCGGGCTGCGCTCGTCGGCGACCTATCAGGTTGCCCTGCACGGATGCCGCGTGCCCGTCGGCAACGCACTGCGCGGCCACGGGCTGCGGCTGCTGGAGATCGGCCTCAACGCCAGCAGGATCCTGATCGCGGCCACCGGCCTCGGGATCGCGCGCCGGATCCGCGACGTGTGCATGGACTATGGCAAGGCCAAGTCGGTCAAGGGAGTGGCGCTCAGCTCCAACGCGGTCTTCGCCGGCCGGCTCGGCCAGTTCGAGATGCAGATCGACGTGATGGCCAACCAGTGCCTCGCCGCGGCGCGCGAGTACGACGAGGTGGCCGCGCGCCCGGACGCCGCCGAGGAGTTCCTGCGGCAGGGCGCGCTGAAGTCGGCGCTGACCGCGAAGATGTTCTGCGGACAGGCCGGCTGGCAGATCGCCGCCACCGCCTCCGAGATGTTCGGCGGGCTCGGATACACGCACGAGTCGGTGATCGGAAAGCTGTTGCGCGACATGCGGTACGTCTCGGTCGTCGAGGGCGGCGATGACGTCCTGCGGGACCTGGTCTACAGCCGCTACGTGGTGCCGGTCTCCAAGAGGTCCTGAGTCAGCAGTCCCGAACGAGCAGTCCTGAGTCAATACAGGCGCATACCCGCGGACCAGAGCGGCGGACCAAGGTAGCGAACCACAGCGTCACAGGCGGGCGCCAGCATGCGCCTAGGAGAACATCGCAGCGACAAGCAGCTCTGTGATGGGCGGCCAGTCGCGCCATCGCCGGATGTCGACACGTGTCGAGGGAACACCGCAGCGATGAGCGGCTCGAGGTCCTGTCGTTGCTGACCAGAAGTCAGACGAAACGCCGGGCGCCACGACCCGAAGGTCGCGGCGCCCGGCGTTTTCGCTCCAGCGTTTCGCTCCGGTGTCTCCGCTCGCGGCTCGGCGCCTCGCCGGCTCGATCGCTCGCCGCTGGGACGACGACGAGCCTTACAGCGGCTACCGCAACGAACCGCCTTCCAGCGCGGCCCTGACATACGTATGCGTCAGATTCGGCTGTTCGAGCACCGCGAAGTGGCCGCCCGTGAACACGTGCTGCTTGAAACCCCGGGTGGTCTGGTCGCGCCATCCGGATACCGACGCCGCGTCGGCGCGCGGGTCGTCGGTGGCGGCCAGGGCCGTGATCGGCACGTCCAGCGGCGGCTGCGGTTCGTAGCCGTAGTTCTCCTTGACGCTGAAGTCGGCCCGGAACGGCGGCAGGATCATCCGCAGCACGGTCGGGTCGGCCAGCATCCAGCCGGGCGTGCCGCCGAGCCGACGCAGCAGCTCGACGATTTCGGCATCTGACATCTCGGATACCCGGGCGTCCTCGCCGCTGCTCAGCTGAGGGGCCGAGCAGCCGGACACGATGAAGTGCACCGGCTCCGGGCCGCCGCGGCGGCGGATCTCCCGCAGCAACTCGAAACCGACGAGCGCGCCGAGGCTGTGCCCGTAGACCGCGTACCCGCCGCCATCCTGGTACGCGCCACCGTCCTCGCGGGCCAGAACGGCGTCTGCCAGATCCGCGACGAGCGGTTCCATCCGCCGGTGCGGAGTGTCGCGCAGCCGGGTCTCCCGGCCCGCCGGCTGGACCGGGCAGACCGCCGCGCGGCCCACCCGGCCCGTCCACGCCCGGTACGTCGAGGCGGAACCGCCGGCGTGGGGCAGGCAGTACAGCCGCACGTCGCCTTCCGGGACCTGGAAGGGGAACCAGCCGCCGACCGCCGCGGAGGTCGTCGCGACGGTCACGGCTCCACCACCAGCGTGACGTAGCCGGGCGGCTCCTGCGCGGTGCCCGGGTCCACGGCCAGCACCACGTGCGCGCCGTCCCGCGCGACCTCGCGGAAACCGCTGAACGCGTAGGTGATCTGCATCATCCTGTTGCGTCCGGTCTCCACCAGGTCGGCGCGCAGGCCGGCGCCCGCCTGCCGCGCCTGGCGCATGATGTGGCCGAGGAGCACCGAGCCGACGCCCCGCGACATCACCCGGCACGACATCAGCAGCATGTTGAGACGCCAGTCCGGCTCGCCCTTCTCCACCAGGGCCAGGCCGATCTTGCCGTAGGAGCCGAACCGGTCGGTGAGCGTCGCCACCAGCAGCAGGTGGTCGGGCGACTCGCGTAGCGCGTCGAGCTCGTCGTACGAGTACGTGCGCCCGGTCGAGTTGAGCTGGTTGGTGCGGATGGTCAGCTCCTCGGCGCGCTGCAGGTCCTCCCGTCGCGCGGGCGCGATGGTGAAGGTCATCTCCAGGCTGGCGAGGAACTCCTCACTGGTGCCGACGAACTGCTCCTCGACCTCGTCTCGGGTCAGCTGGCTGCGATACATCCCACGCCGCTGCGCCGACTCGTCCGAGACGAACCGCGGGCGGAAGTCCGGCCGGGTGAGCACTTCGTCGATCTCTGCCGCGTCGACACACGTCACCTGGGGCAGCTCGTGCCCAACTTCGGCCAGCTCGAAGGGCTGGTCGTCGACGAACGCGAAGGCGTCGAGACCGAGGTTCAGCTTGGCCGCGATCTGCTTGATCGACTCGGACTTGGCGTTCCACCCGATGCGCGGGTAGAGGAACCACTCCTCCAGCCCGAGCGCGCGCAGCTTCTCGAGCGCCGCCTCCGGATCGTTCTTGCTGGCGACCGAGTGCAGCACGCCCATCGCGTCGAGGCGCCGGATGTGCTCGACCACCGCCGGGCGCACCGTCACCTCGCCGTCCTCGAGCAGCACCCCGTCCCACACGGTGTTGTCCAGATCCCAGACCACGCATTTGATCCGGCCTTGTACTGGTTTAGCCGGAGGCGCCGCGACTGCGGCCGGTACGGCCTCTGCTTCGATGACGCCGCTCACGACGTGCCCTCCCGAAATGCCTCGCCTGCGATGGTGGTGCGCTGGATCTCGTTGCTGCCCTCGATGATCTCCATGACCTTCGCGTCCCGGTAATAGCGGGCCACCGGGTAGTGCGGGCTGCACCCGTTGGCCCCGTGGATCTGCACCGCCTCGGTCGCGTGCCGGGCGGCGGCGGTGGAGGCGAAGTACTTCGCGACCCACGTCGCCATGATGGTCGCCGGGTCCCCGGCGTCCTTGAGCCGGCCGGCCTGCTCGCACAGCAGCCGCGCTGCGCGCACGTCGGTGACCATGTCCGACAGCTTGGCCTGGATCAGCGGCAGTTCCCGCAGCAGCGTGCCGCCGACGGACCGCTCGCCCGCATAGGCGCTGCTCGCGTCCAGGCAGGCCTGGATGATGCCGACCGATCCGGCCGCGACGCTGTAGCGGCCCAGGTCGAGCGTGCCGGTGAGCACCATGCCCGCGGCGAAGGCGCTCGGACCCAGCAACGCTTCGGGTCCGAGCACGACGTCGTCGAACGCGATCTCGGCGAGCATCGAGGCCCGGGTGCCGAGCATGTCGTGGATCGGCGTCACGCGCACTCCCGGCGTCGTACGCGGCACCAGGAGCGCGACGATGCTCGCCTCGGTGCGCGCGAAGACCAGGAACAGGTCGGCGCGCTGCCCGCCGGTGATCCACTTCTTGGCGCCGCGCAGCAGCCAGCCACCGCCGTGCGCGACGGCCGTGGTGGCGATGCCCGCCGCGTCGCTGCCCGCGCCCGCCTCCGACAGGCAGAAGGCACCGAGCACCCGCCCGGCGGCCAAATCCTGTGCCCATTGCTCGAGCTGGTGGGCGCTGCCCCAGCGGTTCAGCGCCCAGCACAACATCGTGTGCACTGTCAGCAGGCTGCGCACCGAGGAACAACCCCGGCCGACCTCCTCGTGGATCTCGCCGAGCGCGACCATGTCCAGGCCGCGCCCGCCGAGGTCGGCCGGCAGGAACGGCGCCCACAGACCCGCCTCGCCGATGCGCTCCAACGTCTCCTCAGGGACCGCGCCCTGCCGGTCCCACACGTCGGCGTGCGGCGCGATGTGCTCGCGCACGAACGCACGCGCCGACACGCGGTCCAGCGCGCGGTCCGCCGCAACGGCGGCCCGCAGCGGGGCCGCCGTCCCGACCGGCGTCACGGGCGTTACCCGACCGCGACCGCGGACCGGCAGCGGTCCACGAGCGCGGTCATCGCCTCGACGGTGCGGAAGTTCTCGATCCGCAGCTCCGCGTTCGGGATGGTGAACCCGAAGGATTTCTCCAGGAACATCACCAGCTCCATCGCGAACAGGGAGTTGATGTAGCCGAGCGAGAAGATGTCCTGCCCCGGCTCGATGCGGGCCTGCGGGAAGCGGCCCTCGATGAATTCCAGGATCCGGCCGTCGACCGTCTCCGCCATGGTGATCGCCTCAGCTCTCTTATCAGCTCTGGTAGGTGTAGAAGCCACGGCCGGTCTTCCGGCCGTGCAGTCCGGCGTCGGTCATCTGCTTGAGCAGCGGGCACGGCCGGTACTTGCTGTCGGCGTAGTGCTCGTAGAGCACCTCTACGCTGTAGAGGATCGTGTCGACGCCGATCAGGTCCGCGGTCTCCAACGGGCCCATGGGGTGGCCGAAGCACCCGCGGAAAACCTCGTCAACGGCCTCGGCGGTCGCCACGCCCTCGTGGACCAGGAACGCCGCCTCGTTGACCGTGAGCATCAGGACCCTGTTGGAGACGAAGCCGGAGGCGTCCTTGACGTCCACTGCCCGCTTGCCGAAGCTGGCGAGCAGCTCGCGGGTGCGCTCGACGGTGTCCGGCGTGGTGTGGAAGCCGGGGATCAGCTCGACCACCGGCTTGGCCGGCACCGGGTTCATGAAGTGCACGCCGACCACCCGCTCCGGGTGGCGGCCGACCGAGGCGACCTTGGTGATCGGGATCGCCGAGGTGTTGACGATGATCACGGCATCCGGGTCGCACACGGCGTCCAGCGCCTCGTGCACCTCCCGTTTGACCTGCCAGTTCTCGGTCACGTTCTCGATGACGAACGCGGCCTTGGCGACCGCCTCGACGCCGACCGCGGTGGTGATGCGCGACAGCACCTCGTCGGGGTCGAGCGCCGGGCCGCCGCTTAGGCGGCTGAACCGGCAGTTGCGGGCGATGGCGGCGCGGGCGTCGTCGAGGATCTGCTCCTCCTTGTCGACCAGGATCACCTCGTGGCCGCACTGGGCCAGGTTCTGCGCGACCCCGACGCCCATGACGCCGGCGCCGATGACGCCGATGACGGTCATGACCTCTCCGTTCTGTCTCGGTCTCTGTCTCGATCGTTCTGCGTGTTCAGTTGCGAGGCGTGTTCGTGTTCGTGCTTGTGGCCGCGCGGCCGTTCACCGCTTGCGGCGGCGCGCGGCCGCCGCCTTCAGGGCGGAGCGGCGCAGCTGCGCCTGCGCGTCCTCGTTCCGCACTGCGCCCTCGTCCCGCATGGTGGGCTCGGCAGCGGCGCGGGCCCCCGCGTCGACGATCTCGGCGAGCGCGGCGACAGTCGGGGCCTGATGCAGGATGTGCGGCGGGAGCTCGGCGCCCGTGAACGTGCGGCGCAGAGCCGCCAGCAGGTTGATGCCGAGCAGCGAGTTACCGCCGAGCTCGAAGAAGTTGTCCAGTGCGCCGATCCGGTCGAGCTTCAGCGAGTCGGCCCAGAGGGCGGCGATCGCCTCCTCGGTCGCACCAGAGGGTTCCTGATAGGGCGTCATCAGCTCGGGGCGCGGATGGCGCTCCAAGGCCTGGCCGCCGACCGCCGGGGCGAGCACCGCGTCGACGGTGAACCCGGCGCTGAGCCGCACCATGGCCGACAGGTCCTGCGTGGAGGCGATGACGCGGGGCTCCCCGGAGGCCAGCGCCCGCTGCAAGGTGCGCCAGCCCTCGTCGAAGGCGATGCCGAACGCTGCGCGGTGTTCGCGGAAGAAGGCGCGCAGCCCGTCGTCGAAGCCGCCGAGCCCCTCGTCCCAGGCATTCCAGACCCACTCGCCCCAGTCCACCGACAGGACCCTGCGGTCCGGGCGCGACCACGCGGCGGCGAAGGCGTCGAGGAAGGCGTTCGCGGCGCAGTAGTCCACCTGGCCGGGCCCGCCGCCGGTGGCCGAGGTCACCGAGGAGAACAGCACCAGGAAGTCGAGCGGGACCTCGTCGGGCTCGCCCAACCGCAGCGCGCGGGCGAGCGCGCGGGTGCCGGCCACCTTGGGCGCGAGCACCAGCTCGCCGTCCTCGGGCCGCTTGAACTGCATCAGTCCGATGCCGGGCACGCCTGCGGCGTGCAGGACTCCGTGCAGCGCGCCGAACCTCGCGTGCGCCCGCTCGACCGCGCGCCGCGCGTCGGCCGGGTCGCTGATGTCGCCGACCACGATCTCGAGCTCGCCGCCGAGCCGGGTGATCTCCAGCGCCCGGGCCACCCGGCCGCGGGTGCTCTCGTCGACCGCCTCGGCTCCGGACTCGATGGCGTCCCAGCGCTCACGCGGCGGCAGTCCGCTGCGGCTGAACAGCACCAGCTTCGCGCGGCATGCGCGGGCCAGATGCGTGGCCATGCCGAGACCGATGCCGCCGAGGCCGCCGGTGATCAGGTAGACGCCGCCCTCGCGCAGCGGGGCGCCGGCCACGGAGTCGTCTGCCGCAGGGACTTCGGGTGCTGCGATGCTCTCGTAGTCGCAGGCCCAGCGCCGGGTACCGCGCAGCGCGACGGTGCGCTCGGTGCCTGGGCGGCGCAGCTCGGCGACGATCGCGGCCGGGTCGGTGCGGGCCTCCGCGTCGATCAGACGCGTGCCGACGGAGGGGTATTCGAGGGGGATGACCAGCGCCGGGCCCACCAGGGTCGCGGCCGCGGGCCGCACCTCGCCGCCGCCGAGCACGTCATGGGCGCCCGACGTGACGATGTCCAGCGCCCAGCCGTCCATCCCGAGCTCTCCGGCCGCACGGGCCAGTGCGACGAGGGTGTGCAGGCCGAGCGCGACGGTCGCCGCGTCCTCGTAATCGGGGCTCGCCGCTTCGGCGTAGTCGGGACCGCCGTCCTCGCGGGCCGCGGCGATGGCGGCGGTCTGGTCGGCGGTCGGCTCGTCGAGCGTCCAAAGGTGGACCACGCGCTCCGGCCAACCCGCGCCGCCCGGACCAACACTGCCCGGACCCGCACCGCCGCCGCGCAGGTCCCGCAGCAGGCTCAGCGCGTCATCCACACTTCCAGGCCGCAGCGTGTGACCGTTCGACCCGGCCCGGTATTCCGACCCTGGTCTGACGACGGTGACGCTCGCCCCGGTCGACGCGGCCGCGCGGCGCAGTTCGGCGAGCACGCGGTCGGCCGCTCCCTCGCGAGAGAACACCAGCCAGGAGCCGGGCTGCGGCTCGGCGGCGGGGATCGCCGGAAGCTGGCGCCAGACCGGCAGATGGAGCCACTGCTCCTCCGGCAGTCGGGGGACGCGGCCGACGTCCGTCAAGGTGCTGAGGTTCTCCGGCGCGACTGCGCCTGCGGACGGTGCGCCGCCGGGGAGGGCCGGCGCGCTGGGCTCGATCCAGTACTTCTGCCGCTGGAAGGGATAGGTGGGCAGCGGGATCCGGCCCGGCGCCGCGTCCGGGTACACCTCGGCCGCGCCTTCACGCCGTCCGTGGTAGGCGGTCCAGTCGATGTCGGCGCCGAGGAGCCAGAGGCGGGCGAGGCAGTCGGCCAGCGTCTCGTCAGCCGGGCGCGGGTCGGTGCCGGCCGGCAGTGTCGCGGTGATCAGCGGCCAGCGCTCCGGCGGGCAGCCGGCCGCGCGGATCAGCGCACCGAGCGAGGGGCCCGGGCCAATCTCGACGAGCGCGAGCGCGGGGTCGGCCAGCAGTGAGTTGGCGCCCGCAGCGAACTGCACCGTCTCGCACATGTGCCGGGCCCAGTAGGCCGGGTCGCGCACCAGCGCAGGGCTGGCCGTCTCCCCCGTCACATTCGACACGTAGGGCAGTGTCGGCGGGTTAAGGCTGATGTTGGCGGCGATCCACTCGGTCAGCGGCGCGGCGACGGGAGCGAGCATGCGGGAGTGGAAGGCGTGCGTGGTCTGCAAGGGACGGCAGGCGATCTCTGCCTGCCGCAACTCGTCCAGCAAGGCGGCCACCGCATCCGAGGGTCCTGCGACGACGACCGTCGCCGGACCGTTGACCGCGGCGATATCCAGTCCACGCGCATCGAGCCGGAAGCGGGCGCGCAGGTCCTCAGCGCTCGACGACACTGCGGCCATCGCTCCGCGCTCGACCTGCGCGATCAGCGCGGCCCGGTGCACGACCAAGGCGATCGCGTCGCCGAGGGACAGCACGCCGGCCAGCGTCGCGGCAACGTATTCGCCGAGGCTGTAGCCGAGCATCGCGGCGGGGCGCAGGCCCCACTCCATGAGCGTCGCGGCGAGCGCGTAGTCGACGGCGAACATCAGAGGCTGGACGATCTCGGTGCGCTGCAAGGACTCGGCGCGCGGATCGGCCGCGGTCGCCCGCCCGAGCAGCGCGGCCAGTCCGGTGCCGCCACCGCGCTGCCCGGCGATCAGATCGGTGAGCGCGACGGCGTCAGTAGCAGTGGTGTCAGTCGCGCCCGCATCGACACCCTCGGCGCGCAAGGCTTCGGCGATGCGGGCCACGCAGTCGTCGAGCCGGGCGCGGAACGCTGGTTCGCGCCGGTAGAGCTCGCCCACCAGGCCGGGGTACTGCTCCCCCACACCCGCGAGCAGAAACGCCACCGGCCGCTCCTGCGCGGCCTCCACCCGCGCTGCGGGTGCCGCGCCGTCGGCCCGGGTCAGCACCGCGACAGCATCATCGAGCCCTGACGCCACCGCGGCGCGGCGGTGCTCGAAGGTCTTGCGGCCGACCTGCAGGGTGTACGCGACGTCGGCGAGGCGGGTGCCGGGCTGCGCGGCGAGATGGTCGCCGAGGCGTCGGCAGGAGTCCTCGGCGGCTGCCTCGGACCGCGCCGAGACCGGCAGCACCTGGTAGCGGCGCGAGGCGACGGGGTCGGCCGGCGGCCCGGACTGGCGGCGCGGCGGTTCCTCGACGACCACGTGCACGTTGGTGCCTCCCATGCCGAGCGAGTTGAGGCCCGCGATGCGCGGCTGTCCGGCGGGCGCGGCCCACGGCTGGAGCCGGGCGTTGACGTAGAACGGGCTGCCGGCGAAGTCGATCTCCGGGTTCGGCGCGGTGAAGTGCAGCGTCGGCGGGATGAGACCTTCGCGCACGACCATCGCGGTCTTGATCAGGCCCGTGGCGCCCGCGGCCCGGTCGAGGTGACCGACGTTGGTCTTCACCGAGCCGATCGGGCAGTACTGCCGCGTCGGCGTGGGGCCGAACGCGCGGGTGAGCGCGGCCACCTCGATCGGGTCGCCGAGCCGGGTGCCGCTGCCGTGTGCCTCTACGTAGCCGACCTGCTCGGCGCGCACCCCGGCGTCGGCCATCGCCTCGGCCACCGCCTTCGCCTGGCCGACGAGGCTCGGCGCCGTGTAGCCGACCTTGAGGCCGCCGTCGTTGTTCATCGCGGTGCCGCGGATGACGCCCCAGATGTGGTCGCCGTCGCGCAGCGCGTCGGACAGGCGCTTGAGCAGGACGACGGCGCAGCCGTCGCCGAACATCGCGCCGCGGGCCTTCGCGTCGAAGGTACGCACGTGGCCGTCGGGCGACTCCATGCCGCCCTCCTCGTAGAGGTGCCCGCGCTTGTCCGGCACTCGGATGGACACGCCGCCGGCCAGCGCCATCTCGCACTCGCCGCCGCGCAGGGCACGCACCGCCAGGTGGGTGGCGACCAGCGAGGTCGAGCAGAAGGTCTGCACGGCCACGCTCGGTCCGTGCAGATCGAACAGGTAGGACACGGTGGTGGTGAGGGCGTCCTTCTCGTTGCCCATCGCGATCTCGAACTGGCTCACGTCCTCGCCGAGGCGCTCGCGGATGCCGAGGAGATAGGTGCTGATGTGCGTTCCGCCGTACACGCCCACGCGGCCGCGGTGCTCGGGGCGGCAGTAGCCGGCCTGCTCCAGTGTCTCCCAGCAGACCTCGAGGAAGAGGCGCTGTTGCGGATCGGTCAGGGCGGCCATGCGGGGGCTGATGCCGAAGAACCCGGCGTCGAATCCGGCGACGTCGTCCAGGACCGCGCGGGCCGGGACGTAGGCCGGGTGGTTGACGACCTCGGGTTCGACGCCTGCTTCGATCAGCTCCTGCGGTTCGAAGAACGTGATCGACTCGACGCCCTCGCACAGGTTGCGCCAGAACGCTCCGACGTCCCCCGCGCCGGGGAACCGTCCGGCCATGCCGACGATCGCGATCCGGCGATCGAGCTCGGACTCCGCGACGGCGGGAGCCCGCTCGGAGGCCACGCGCGCGACCGGAACAAGGTCCGTGGACGCCGTCTGCGCGCGTTCAGGCCGTGCGGGCGGCGCTGTCTCGCAGGAGGCTGATCCTCCAGCAGGGGCCTGGGCCACCGGCGGTGACGGCTGGTCGGGTGCGCTCTGGCCGTCGATGAGCGCGCCGAGCGCACGCACGGTCGGCGCTTCGAACACCGTCACGGTCGGCAGCGACACTCCGAACCGCTGCTTGACGAGGCCCAGCAGCTGCGGCACCAGAAGCGAGGTGCCGCCGAGGTCGAAGAAGTTGTCGCGGGTGCCCACCGGCTCGACGCCGAGCACGCCGGCCCACAGCTCGGCCAGTTCGCGCTCGGTGCCGGTGATCGGAGGGGCGTACGGCTGCGGCAGGTCCGGGCGGGGGAACCGTGATCCGGGCGCTACCAGCACCGCAGGCGCTTCGACGATCGCGGTGGTGCGCGTCCGCGGCAGCCGGTCGTCCAGTCCGCCGGCCGCGATCACAACAGAGGGATGTCCGCAGGCGATGCTCAGGTCGAAGGCGGCCAGCGCCTCCTCGTCGCTCATCGAGTGCGCGACGAGCGACGCGCCGACGGCGCCGCCGGTGAGCCGGTCCAGCGTGCAGGCCCAGGTGTCCCAGGCCGCGCTGATCCAGCGGACCGCCCCGCCGCGCGCCTGGCCCGCCACGGCGGCGAGCGCGGCGTTGGCGGCGGCGTAAGCGCCGAACGTGACGCCGCCGAGCAGCGCCGAGGTGGACGAGAACACGTGGCACCACCGGGGTGCCCGGTCCTCGGCCAGTTCGGCCAGCACGCCCGCCAGCACCCGGGCGCCGCCGACCTTCGCGCGCAGGTGGCGGGACACGCTGTCCTCGTCGATGTCGGCGAGGGGGCGGAAGGTCTCGGGGTCGGTCTGCGCCGCCGCGTGGATCACGCCGGCGACGCGGTACTTGGCGAACAGCGCGCGCATCGCGTCCGCGTCGGTGACATCGACGCGCGGCGTGTGCACCTCGGCACCGAGGCCGCGCAGACGCTCCACGGCGGCGCGGCGCGGATCGGATGGGCTGTCGGACACGCCGCCGCGGCTGGTCAGCACGAGTGCGCCGGCGCCGCTGCGGATAAGGTGCTCGGCCAGGGTCAGGCCGATGTCGCCGAGGCCGCCGGTGATGAGGTAGGTGCCGCCGGGCAGCACGACCGGCGTGGTCTGCGAGTCGTCGCCGGCCTGCGCGGGCGAGTACCCGGGCACGTGCCGGGTGCCCGCGCGGTAGGCGACGAGCGCGTCGGCCGCCGGGGCACGAAGCTCCCCGGCCAGGACTTCCGCGGCCTCCGCGTCGGTACCGGCCGGATCGAGGTCGACGCCGCGCACATCAAGGCTCAGATACTCCTGGGCGGCGACGATGGGCAGAGCCGCGACCGCTGCCTGCGCCGGGTCCGCCGACTCGCCGTCGCGGACCTCGTGACCGCCACGCGTGACGACGAGGAC
>NZ_DASZGI010000091.1:0-17802 GCF_035938995.1 Actinocrinis sp. | reverse complement strand
GCTGGCGGTCCGATAATCAGGTTTCGACGATGTGGTGGGTGAACCGTTCGCGGGCCGCCGACCAGTGGCCGTGGTCGAACTCGCCGGTGCCGAGGGAGTCCGCGGCCTCGTAGCCCATCACCATCGCGTGGTGGGTGTTGTCCGGGGTGAACAGTCCGTGGCGGCCGAAGGTGGTCACGTTGCCGAGGCCCTCGACCCACTGTTCGAGCACGGTCAGGTGCTCCCGGTACCCGCGCTGGTACACCGGGTACACGTTGCGCAGGCGCTTGACCTGCACCCACTCCAGGCTCAGCGGGGGCAGGCCGGTGCGCCGCACCGCCTCGCCGATCACCTCGGCCAGCTCGCTGTCGCTCGCGTTCCAGATCTCGTCGCCGACGTCGCAGGGCAGCTCGAAGCAGACCACCGACCGGTCCTCGGGGTCCTCGGGGTTGATCCGGTGGTTCGTCGGCTCGGAGATCCGGCTGACCGGCGTGTCGGGGCCCGGGATGTAGTGCACGTCGTGTTTCGTCCAGCGGCCGCCCCTGTGCACCGCGTACACCAGCACGATCGCTCTGAACCGCAGGTTCCCGCTCGCCTCCACCGCCTCGTAGGGGGCGCCGGGCGAGGTCATCCGAGCCAGCAGCGGCAGCGGGAGGGTGGAGAACACGTGTGCGGTGCGGATCCAGCCGCTCTCGCTCCAGTGGTCGTTGCCCGACCAGCCGCCGCGCTCGGCCGCCGCCGAGTGGTACTCGGAACGGCCCAGCCGCACCGCGATGTCCGTCTCGCCCACGTCCAGCCGCTCGACCACCGCGCCGAGGCGCAGCCGGGCGCCCGCCGTCACCGCGGCGTCCGCCAGGGTTTCGCACAACTGCCCGAAGCCGCGGCGCGGATAGAGATACGCGAGCGACTCGTTGGACATCGCGCTGCGGACGGACCGGACCAGTGCCGCGAGCGCGGTCGGCGCGCCCGCCTTGCGCCGGGCCTGGTCGCCGTCGAGCTCCTCGCCTGAGATGCCCCAGAGCTTGCGCGCGTAGGGCGAGTAGACCTGTTCGTAGAGCGTCGGGCCGAAGCCGGCGCGCATCAGTTCGGCATACGTTTCAGGATGCTGCGGCGCCTTGGACCGCCGCCACGGGGTGGAGATGGCCTCGAAGGCGGCGCGGGCCATGGGCACCGCCGGCATCGCCCGAGCCAGTTCGCGCGGCTTGAACGGATACGCTATCCACTTCTCGCCGAGCAGCAGCCGACCGTCCCGGTAGCGGGTCTGCAGGTCGGCCCCGAGCAGATAGCGCAGATCGGCCAGCACGTACCCGGGCATGTCCGGGTTGAGGCGGTGGCTTCCGTAGTCCACCCGCACCCCGGCCACGTCGAAGGAGGCTGCCATGCCGCCGACGGCCTCGGCGCGGTCCAGGATGACGACCGACAGTCCGCGGCGGGCGGCCCGCCACGCGGCCGCGAGCCCGGACGGCCCGGCGCCGAGGACCACGAGATCTGTGCTGCTATTCAAGGTGGCCGCTACTCATTTTCAGGTGGACTGTCGATGGCGCTCTAAGAGTAATGCGCCTATGGCGTCACTGTACGCGTAGTCACTCGTACGGGACGCTCTGCTGATGGGCGTCATCGAGGGTTGTCGAAACAATCATCGGCGTTCGAGCCGGGGAATCAGGACCTCGACGGTGATCAGTTTAAGCGCCGCGGCGGTCGGGATCGCGACCAAGGCGCCGATGATGCCGAGCAGCGAGCCGCCGATCAGGACGGCGACGACGGTGACCACCGGCGGGACGTCCACCGCGTGCCGCATGACATTGGGCAGCAGCAGGTAGTCCTCAGTCAGCCGGAAGCCGATGTAGAACGCGAGTGTGGCGAGGGCGACCGGCAGCGACACGGTCAGCGCGACCAGCGTGACGATCGCGCCGCCGATGGTGGAGCCGATCACCGGGATCATGTCCATCAGCGCGACCATGAGGCCGAGCGCCGCGGGGTACTGGACGCCCCAGGCGAGCGTCCAGATCCAGGTGGCGGTTCCGGCGATGGAGGCGTTGAGCACGGAGCCGAGCATGTACCGGCCGACCTGCGTGAGGATCTCGTCGCCGAGCGAGCGGACCCGGTCCCGGCGGGAGGCCGGCACGGTGCGGTAGGCCACCGCGACGATGCCCGGCAGCCCGGCCAGGAAGTAAATCGTCAGCGACACCACCGCGAGCGTCGAGGTGAGCCAGGACAGCACGTACTTGCCGGCGCCGAGGATCCCGGTGACCGCGCTGGTGCCGATCCCGCGTGCGGACAGCGCCGACTGCACCTTCGAGACCACGTGGTACTTGGCCTCGATCCGGCCGAGGAAGGTGGACTTGTCCTGGATCTCCTGCAGCACGTGCGGAATGGCGCGGATCAGTTGGGTGACTTCGTTCGCCACCGGCGGCACGATCACGGCGAGGAACCCGGCGACCAAGCCCGCCACGCCGAGCCCGACGACGAGCACCGCGGGGCCTCGGCGCATGGGAACGCGGCGCTGCTCGGTCAGCGCGGTGACGATCGGGTTGAGCGAGACGGCGAGGAAGGCGGAGAGCAGGACCACCGTCAGCACCGACTCCGCGTGGGCGATCACCCGCACCAGGAAGTAAGCCGACAGCGCCCCGGCGGCCAGCCCGAACGCCCAGGTGAAATAGGAGCCGGGCGCGGTGAGCGTCAGCGTGATCGGCGCGCCCGGCCGGCCGCGTTCGTCCACGGCATCGACGGAGTCGGACGGTTCCTGCGCCGCCCCGATTCCATCCTGTTCCGTGGCGAAGCTTCCGTCTGTCGCACGGTTATTAAGAGGTGTGGCGGCAGGCTCAGCCCCGTCGACGGCCGTGGGCCGCGCCCGGTCATCCGCGCTCACCCCCGCTTGCCCCCTGTCGCTTCCGAGGCTCCGTCAGATCAATGCCCTGCCAACGAGCCGCTACAGGTAGAGCCCGGTCGCGCCGTCCGTGTCGCCGAGCCGCTCGGCCGCCACCGCGTGGATGTCGCGCTCGCGCAGCAGCACGTATTCGACCCCGCGCACCTCGACCTCGGCCCGCTCGTCCGGGTCGTAGAGGACCCGGTCGCCCGCTTCCACCGTTCGCACGTTCTGCCCGACCGCCACCACTTGCGCCCACGCGAGCCGGTGCGAGACCTGGGCCGTCGCCGGGATCAGGATGCCTCCGCTGGACCGGCGCTCGCCCTCGGCGCCGTCGGCCCGGACCAGGACGCGGTCGTGCAACATCTTGATCGGCAGCTTGTCCAGCGCGGCGGCGGATGACGCGGCGGCGGACCTGGTCAGAGCGGTCGTTGCGGCGTCTGGCGCGGCCTTGGCGGCATCGGTGGATTTGGTGGTGGGACTCACGCGTTGACGGTATCGCATCGGCCGGATTCCCGGACTCGACGTGTACTGGGTATCAGTGGTTCCGCGAGCGCAGGCTACGCAGCGCCATCAGGGCCGCGAGCATCGCCGCGGCGCCGCCCGCGGCGACGGCCACCCGGCCCACGCGCACCTTGCCGGTCTCGACGTCCACGAACTGGGCCTTGACGACGCGGCCGCCGCTGCGCGCCATGTTGCGGGGAGTGAGGCGGTCGGAGAGCTCGTCGAGGGTCGCGGCCAGATGCTCGCGGGTGCGGTCGATCTCGGCCTCGATCTCGGCAGGCGACCTCATGTCCTTGACATGCGCTCCGGCGCCGTCGAGCCGCACCCCGGTGATGGCGCCGTCGGGGGTCATGACGAGGACCGGCTTCGCGCCAGCGGTTCCCTTGCGCGCCTCCTTCCGGTCGACCGGGCCGGCCGCGCTCCGCTCGAGGTCGCCAGGCGCGGGCGACCCGTTCCGCAAGGCCGGGTCGGACAGCGGTTTGTCGGTCATGGTGTTCCCCTTCTGTCGAGCCGCGCCTATGAGCCCGGTGAGATGGTCCTACCCGGTTTAGCGGTCGCCGCGCGGATGAACGAAGCCGGATCAGCCATCCGGCCGAGCGCGTCGGTGCACTCTCGTACGCTTGGATTCGAAGCCGGTCGCTCCGGCTTCCGGCCGCACGCCGAGCCGCTGCCCCCACGAGACCGAGGACGACGAAGTGCCAGAGAAACTCGAGCCGGGCGCCGTCGCGCCGCAGTTCACCCTCCCGGACGCCGACGGCAAGCCGGTGTCGCTGTCCGATTACGCGGGGCGGAAGGTCATCGTCTACGTCTACCCGGCCGCGATGACGCCCGGGTGTACGAAGCAGGCGTGCGACTTCCGCGACTCGCTCCAGTCGCTGGTCTCGGCCGGGTTCGCGGTGCTGGGGCTCTCCCCGGACAAGCCGGAGAAGCTGGCCAAGTTCCGTGAGCGCGACAGCCTGAACTTCCCGCTGCTGTCCGACCCGGAGAAGGCGACCCTTGAGGCATACGGTGCCTACGGCGAGAAGAAGCTGTACGGCAAGACGGTGACCGGTGTGATCCGTTCGACCTTCGTGATCGACGAGACGGGCAAGATCGAGCGCGCGATGTACAACGTCAAGGCGACCGGCCACGTCGCGAAGCTGCGCAAGGATCTCGGCCTGGACTGAGCCCTGCCCTCCCGGCCGGTGCCCGCAACGCGCCGGGGCTCTATGCTCACAACCGCGCGAGTGTCATGAGCCGGAGTTCTGAGCCGCAGGTTCGAGGGCTGCCGGGCCGTGAGCCCACCGCGCGACGGCATGCCGTGTGGGAGCACGCGGCCAGATTCTTCACCTCACAGGGGGGAACCGCGCATGACGGCGCAGGTCGGCTTGCTGCCCTCGCACGTGACCCAGGGCCAGGGGCCCGGCGTCGCGTTCCGGATCGAGGGCCAGATCGTCCCGGTGCTGCACCTGGCGATGAACGGCCAGGTCCCGGTCTACTTCGAGCACCACGTCGTGCTGTGGAAGCAGCCGCAGGTGGATGTCCAGTTGATGAAGCTGAAGGGCGCCTTCAAGCGGGTGATCGGCGGAATGCCGATCTTCATGACCCAGGCGGTGGGCTTCGGCGAGATCGCGTTCTCCCGCGACTCGGCCGGGCAGGTCTTCCCGCTCAACGTCCCGCACGGCACCCAGATCCTGGTCCGCGAGCACCAGTTCCTGGCCGCGACCGCGAACCTGGCCTACGACTTCGAGCGGGTGCGCGGCATCGGCTCCATGCTGTTCGGCGGCCAGGGCTTCTGGCAGGACCGTTTCGACGCCACCCAGGGCGACGGGCTGCTGTGGCTGCACGCGCACGGCAACGCCTTCGAGGTCGTGCTGCAGCCGGGCGAGGTCATCGACGTGGAGCCCGGCTCGTGGATCTACCGGGACACGTCGGTCGGCTACCAGCAGCAGGTGTTCGGCCTGAAGACCGGCATCCTCGGCGGCGGCGGGAACCTGGTGTTCAACCGGTTCACCGGACCCGGACGCGTCGGCCTCCAGTCAGGCTACTACAACCCGAGCGGCGCGGAGACCGGCGCGGCGGCGGGGGCGGCGATCGGCGGCGTGCGCGGCGGCGTGGGCGGCGCGGTGGCCGGTGGCCTGCTCGGCGGGCTCCTCGGCGGCGGTGGCAGCTGAACTTCTCGTCGCCCGATCGCGACGGATGACACGAGAGCGGCCCGGACGCCATTGTCCGGGCCGCTCCGCCGTGCTGTCGGTGAGCCTGCGCTGCTGGCTGACGAGTCTTGGCGAGCCCGCTCAGTTCCCGTGGCCGTTGAAGCCGGGGATCACGATGGACTGCGTGCTGAGGAAGGCGTTGTCCGCCTCCACGCTGGTGAACAGGAGCGGGATCGGGATGGTCAGCCCCACGGGCAGCGGCGGCGGCGAACTCGGGGTGTAGTCCACGGGGATCAGGCCGAGCAGGTTCGCCTTGAGCTCGGTCGTCCAGAGGTGCACGTTCTCGAGCGTCACCGTCTGGTTCTGGCCGCCGTCGACGTACTGGAGCTTCCCGCCGCCCTGCTGCGAGAACGTGATCATGCTGACCAGCGTGACCTTCGAGGCGGTGAAGTCGAGGACCTGTAGCGAGCCGCCGCCGACCGTGTTGATCGTGGTGGTCCCGTTGTACGTCAGGTTGTACTGGGTCATCGACGGGGTGGACAGGTGCCATGGGACCTGGGCCGCGACGTTGCCGCCCGAGGTGGCCGCGTCCCGCTTGACCGCGGAGCTCGGCACGCAGTTCGGCGAGCCGGTCGAGGTCTGGGTGGTCGGACTCGGCACGGCGAGCGCCGGGGCCTTGCTGCCCGTCGTGATCTTCGGCAGCACGACCGGCTTCGAGCCCGTCGTCTGGACGGATGCCGCGCCGACGTTCGATCCGGAGTGGGCGTTGGCGGCGCCGAGCACGGCCGCGGCAGGCGCGTGCGGCAGCTGCGCCGCGCCGAAGATCCACGTCCACACGCCGTTCAGCCAGCCCCAGAACCCGCCGCTCGACGACGGGCTCGACGCGCTCGGACTGGGAGTCGGGGTCGCCGGGCCGCCCCCGTTCGGTGCGTTCGCCGCGCCCGTGCCGCCCGACGCGGACGGCGAGGCCGACGCGCTGGGGGAGGAGGCGCCGGGACTGGGAGTCGAACCGGCGGTCTTCTTCGTGACGGCCTTGGCCGAAGAGCCCGTCGTCGACGGGGTCGGGGAGGCCGAGGCGCTGGTACGCGCCGCGGTGGTGCTGCCGCAGACGGTCGGGAACGGCAAGGGGGTGGTCGGGCCCGCGGCGAGCGCCGGGGCGGCCAGCGCGACAGCCCCGATCACCCCCGCCGCGGCGATCGGTGCCGCAATCGCCACCAGGACGGTGCGGCGGCCGAGCGCATCAGATCTGCGACTCGGCACTGCCGTCCTCCTTCTCCGCGTCCTGCCGGTGCGTGAGCTCGGCCTCGGCGGCTTCGAAGGTCTCGGTGGTCGAATCGCCCGACGGCCCCTCGGCGAACAGGGGCTCGGTCGGTGCCTGCTGGGCGCGCCGGTGCCGCTCGCCCCAGGTCGGCGCGGTCCACCCGGGCCGCGGGGTCCAGGCCACCGCCAGCCCGCCGCCGACGAGCGCGAGCAGGGTGCCGATGACGAACCCGCCGATGTTGATGGTCGGCAGCGCTATCAGGCCGAGCAGGATCGCGGCGATCCCGGCGAACATGCGGTACATGGGGGCGAACCACACGGTCAGCCCGAAGACGATCAGCAGGGTGCCGACGAACACGGCGGAGAATCCGGCGATGCCTTCGTGGATCATCACACCGATCGACGAGTACGGCGCCGCCCAGATCTCGATGCCGGACAGGAGGATGAGCAGTCCGCTTGGGAACGGCCGAGCCTTGCGCCAGTGGCGGAACGCGCGGTAGGCGCGCACCACAGCGGGTGGCCGGTGCGCTCCGTCGGACGAGGTGTTCTCCAGGATTTGCGTGGTCATCGCTGCTGCTCCAGTAAGGAAGCGGCGGGTGTGGGAGGAATCCCCCACACCCGCGCTTCGGCGGTTTCGGACGCTACTGGGCGACTACTTGCTTAACTGCTTACTTAAGGACTTAGAAGCAGTCGTGGTCGCCGAGCGACAGGCCCATCGACATGTCGTGCAGCGAGAATGTGCCCGCATTTGTCGAGTTCGCGACCTGCGTGATGTTCGTCAGCGTGGCGGAGTCCGCCTGCTGGCCGAACAGGCCCGCGGTGCCGACCGCGCCCTGGGCGCTGCCGGAGAGGGTCGAGGCGTCCTGACCGATGTTGATGTTGTTGAACACGGCGGAGGTGGCGTTGAGCTGCTGCATGTCGATCACCAGGTCGGTGGCGGTCACCGGGGTGCCCGCGCCGCCGGCCTTGATGGTGAGCGTGACATCGCCGATGACCGGCAGCGTGGTCACGACCGACTGGCACAGGTTGGTGATGCTGGCCGACTTGAACGCCGACACCGCCGCGGCGAACGGCGAGCCGTCCGCGTGCTTGTCGACCACGCCGTAGTTCACGAAGCCGGTGCCGGACAGCTGGTCGGCCTTCAGCTTGAACTGCTGGCCGGAGACCGCGAACGAGGCGGCGATCGCGCCGTTCGCCATGGCGACGGTCAGAGCGCCCGCGAGCACGACTGTCGGCACCATCACGATGCCGAGCCGTTTCCACGACGTGCGCCCGAGGACCGGGGCGCCGGAGGTGTCCTTCAAGTCCACTCCTGAAACGTTGCGCGGCGCCGGGGCGTCCGGCCCGCGGCGGGAAACCGAGGGACCGCGCGGACCCGGGACGGGGTGCCCCGCGCGGCGAAAGCTGTAGCGGAACGCGCCGCGGACGGGGGGCTGCCCGCGACGCCGGCCCGGTGGGGAACCGCCTGGCATCCATGGCATCGGACGCTCGGCGGACCGGGTAGGCCCGATCGTGCTGGACACCCGCGCGTAACACAAGGGGCTCGTTACCGACCAGTAACCAAGGGGGGTATCCCCGTCGCGGGCAACAAAACCCCCCGGGGTATGCGGCCACTGCGCGTGATCAGGGAAGTCGCAGCATATCGGCGGATTCCCGGGTCAATGCGGCACGATGCGATTACGCCGAGTGAGGAGATTCGGCGGCGTGCGCGATGGTAAAGAGTGAGTAATGGACTCTGTGGGGAGGAACATTAGAACAGTAGTGAAGTGAGCCTGCCGCGTGCCTTGGCGACACGCGGATCCTGCGGCCCCAGCAGTTCGAAGTAGTCCAGGAGGAGGGTGCGCGCCTTGTCCCGCTCCTCGCCGCTGAAGTCACGCACCGTGTCGAGTAGCAGCGTGAGCGCGGTCTCCGCGTCTCCGGTGGCCATCACGGCGTCCGCGGCAGCGGTTCGGACGTCGATGTTCGTCGGCTCGGCCTCGGCGCGGGCAACCGCCTGAGCTGGGTCGACGCCCGCGGTGCGGCGCATCAGCTCCACCTGGGCGAGCGCCGGCTTGGCCTCGGGGTGGCCCGGGTTCTGACTCAGCACGTTCTGCAGCGCGCGGGCCGCGCCGTCCAAGTCGCCGGATTCGATCGCGTCGTACGCGGCGGACAGCGCCGGATCCATGGGCGGCTCGGGCGACACCTGCCCCGCCGCAGCTCCCGGGGCCAGGCCGAACTCGCGTTCGGCCAGCGCAAGCAGCTCGGTGAGCCACTGCCGGACCTGAGCCTCCGGCTGGGCGCCGGCGAACTCGCCGATCAGCTCGCCGCCGACGATGGCCTTCACCGACGGGATGCCCTGCACCCGCAGCGCCTGGACCAGACGCGGGCTGGCCTCGGCGTCCACGCGGGCCAGCAGGAAGGCGCCGCCGAACTCGTCGGCCAGCTTCTCCAGCGTCGTGCTGAGCTGTGTGCTCTGCTCGGACCAGCTCGCGCCGAGCATCAGCACGACGGGAGTCTGGAGCGAGCGCTCGAGCACCGCGGTCTGGAAGTCCGTCTCGGTCACGTCGATCACGGCGGAGCCCTCGCCGGAGGCCCCGGGGCCGGTCGCGGAGCCGGGCGCCGCGACCGCTTCCGCAGCGGGACGGGTGGCGGCCGGTGCCGACGGCTGCTTCAGCGCCGAGAGGTCCACCACGCCGGACATCGAGAACGAAGGTCGCATGAATCCATTCTCACATCCCCGCGGCGGTCGGCGGCGCGCCAGTGCGCTGTCATGCCGCTGGCGTCTGACTGGACGTCTTAGGAGTCGGCGTTAGGAGCCGGCGCCCCTGCCCCGTCCGCCCGCCGGCTTCGGTGAACCTGCGTTCTGAGGCGATCATCTGATAAGACGACAGACCTGAGGTTCAATGTCCGACAGTTCAGTGTCCGACAGCTCAATGCCCGACAACGGCAACAGGCACTGGATCGGCGAGCTCCGCGCGCCCGGTCCCCACCGTGCGCGTCCCTCGGTTCGGCCAGTCCAGTGCCATTGCCGCACATGATTCGTACCGGGGAGTGGACGACTTCCGATACGAGTCGTAGCGTAGCGGAATCCAGCGACGCACGGAAAGGTGGGCGCAGCGTGGCGCCGGTCACTCATGCCGAGGACGGCACGCAGGTCGGCGGGGCGCACGACGAGGCGCCGGGCGCGGGCAACCGCCCGCCCGGCCGGCCCCGTTCCGCGGACGCCGATGCCGCGATCCTCGCCGCCGCCCGGGAGCTGCTCGCCGAGCGCGGCTGGGACGCGATGACGGTCGGCGACGTGGCCGCCCGCGCGGGAGTGGCGAAGTCCACGCTCTACCGGCGCTGGCCCGGGAAGGCCGAGCTGGTCGTGGACGCCATGGCGCAGGTGTTCGACTGGCTCACGCCGATCGACGCCGGCTCGGTGCGCGCCGATGCCGAGGCCGTGATCAGGAAGCTGGTCGCGCTGTGGAGCAGGCCGGAGGCGCAGGCCGCCTTCCTCGCCCTGGCCGCGCAGTCCGCGCGCGACCCGGTCCTGCGCGCGGCCGTCCGGGAGAAGATCATCGACCGGCAGCGGCGGCTGGTGCACGCGAGCGCCGCCATGGCCGCCGCGCGCGGTGAGAAGGTGCGGATCGGCGATCCCGAGTTGCTGTTCGACGTGATCGCGGGCACGGTGGTGCAGCGCCTGCTGATCGAGGGCGAGCCGCTCGACGAGGGATATCTGCGGCGATTCCTCGATCTGCTCGGCGCGGCGTTGCACTGCTGATCCGACGATTAATCGAATCGGCTGATTATCTTTCGGCTACGTACGCGGCCGTCGCGGGCCTCGGACGCCCCTACATCACCCCGGCGCAATTCAGGCGCGCGCGATTCCCACTCGAGTGCAAATCGAAACCTCCATGGTATGTACCCGGCGTCTCGGGATGCGGACTCTTGCGCTAATGTGTTTCCGTCGGCCGGAAACCCTCGAATCAATCTCCTGGCTCATGGGGTGGATTCACCCGGGATCGGCCGGGCTGACCGGAAGATCTGCCGTGCGCGCCGTTGATGCCCGTAATCGCAGGATAAGATCCGAACGGTACGGATCCCCCCGGTCACTGCCCGTAAATACGGAAAACGGCGTGATGGCCGACTGATCACGGTTGTGCAACAGAGCGCTCCGACCTCTTCCTTCGATCGCGGGTTTGAGGGAGGGTCCTCTCCTGGCGGGGCCTACCGAGGCTGCCGCCGGAGAGAAACACCGCACACGTCGGCGGTGGGCCACCGCCGGTGTCCGCAGCCCCACCGGGCCGCGTCGAAACCGGTGTGGAACGCCGTCCCGCCGAGTTTTTTGTGAGGACGCGACGCGATGACGATGATCACGGCAGCGGACGACGGGACGTTCAGCCCGGCGCCCGAGACCGGGTCGGCGGAGGCCAAGGCGATCGAGGGCCGCTCCCTCGGCCGCATCGCCTGGAACCGCCTGAAGAAGGACAAGGTCGCCATGGCGGGCGGCGTGACCGTCGTCCTGCTGATCCTCGTCGCGCTCCTCGCGCCGGTGCTCACCGGCATCGAGAACCAGGACCCCTTCTCGCTGCACACCAAGCTGATCGACGCCAACTACTCCACCCCGTTCGGCGGGATGGGCGGCATCAGCGGCTCGCACTGGCTCGGCGTCGACCTGCCCAATGGCCGGGACCTGTTCGCCCGGGTTGTCTACGGGGCCCGCTACTCGCTCGGCATCGCCGGCCTGTCCACCGTGGTCGCCATCGTCATCGGCGTGGTGCTCGGCATGGTCGCCGGCTACTTCGGCGGCTGGGTCGACGCGGTCATCGCGCGGACCATGGACGTGCTGCTGGCCTTCCCGCTGCTGCTGTTCGCCATCTCGATCCTGGGTGTCATCCCGAACAACGCGTTCGGCCTGTCCGGCAACGGGCTGCGCATCACCATCCTGGTGATCATCATCGGATTCTTCTCCTGGCCGTACATCGGCCGCATCGTGCGCGGCCAGACCCTGGCGCTGCGCGAGCGCGAGTTCGTCGACGCGGCCCGCTCGCTCGGCGCCTCCTCCGGGCGGATCATCTTCCGGGAGATCCTGCCGAACCTGGTGGCGCCGATCCTGGTCTACGCGACGCTGCTCATCCCGGTGAACATCCTGTTCGAGGCGGCCCTCTCGTTCCTCGGCGTCGGCATGCGCGAGCCCACCCCGTCCTGGGGCTCGATGATCAACGCGGCGATCAGCACCTTCCAGATCGACCCCGAGTTCCTGATCGTGCCGGGAACCGCCATCTTCATCACCGTGCTGGCGTTCAACCTGCTCGGTGATGGGCTTCGCGACGCCTTCGACCCAAAGGGCTCGCGATAGACATCCGCACCCCCGCGGCCACCACCGCACCTCTCCAACACGCTCAGTAAGGGGAACCCAGCAATCATGCGGAAGAGCAAACTCTTCGCTACCGCGGCGGGCACTGTGGCGCTGGCCACCGTGGCAGCCGCCTGTAGTAATTCCTCAGGGTCGTCGGGCAACACCTCGACGAGCAGTTTCAACGCTGGCCTCAGCAGCGTGGTGAACGCCTCCAGCCACCAAGGCGGCACGCTCCGCCTGGCGCAGAGCCAGGACTGGGACTCCCCTGACACGGGCAATACCTACTACGCGTACTCGTGGGACTTCCTGCGCCTCTACTCGCGCTCGCTGCTCACCTACGCGCAGAAGCCCGGCGCCGCCGGGCTCCAGCTGGTCCCGGACCTGGCCACCGACCTCGGCACGGTCAGCTCCGACGGCCTGACCTGGACGTTCCACATCCGCCAGGGCGTGAAGTTCCAGGACGGCACCCCCGTCACCTCCCAGGACGTCAAGTACGCGGTGGAGCGGTCGAACTGGGGCCAGGACACCCTGGTCAACGGCCCGGCCTACTTCCTGCAGTACGTCGAGGACACCACCAAGTACGCGGGTCCGTACAAGGACAAGAACCCCAACGACGGTGTCTCCGGCATCACCACCCCGGACAGCTCCACCATCGCGTTCAAGCTGACCCAGAAGTTCGCGGACTTCCCGTACCTGGCCGCGCTGCCCTCGACCGCCCCGGTCGAACGCTCGAAGGACACCGGCGCCAACTACGCCACCGGCTACCAGTCCACCGGGCAGTACGAGATCCAGAACTACACCCCGGGCAAGGGGATGACGCTGGTCCCGAACCCGCAGTTCGACGCGGCGACCGACCCCAACGGCATCCACAAGGTGACCGCCAGCAAGATCACCGTCCAGGTCAACGTCAACCAGGACCAGATCGACCAGGGACTGCTGCACGGCACCTATGACGTCGACCTGTCCGGCGTCGGCGTGGGCAACACCGCCCAGGCCCAGATCCTGGCCAGCCCCTCGCTCAAGGCCCAGGCGGACGACGGCTACAGCGGCGCGCTGACCTACATGACCATGAACACCCAGGTCCAGCCGTTCGACAACGTCGACTGCCGCAAGGCCGTCGAGTACGCCGTCGACAAGACCGCGGTGCAGGCCGCCCTCGGCGGCTCGATCGGCGGCGGCGACATCGCCTCCACCGTGATGCCCCCGAACCTGACCGGCTACCAGGCCTCGAACATCTACGCCACCCCGGGCAACCAGGGCGACGCCAACCAGGCCAAGGCCGAGCTGGCCAAGTGCAAGACGGCCGAGCCGGCCGCGTTCGACGCCAACGGCGGCTTCAGCGCCAACATCTCGGCGCGCGCAGAGCGGCCGAAGGAAGTCAACGCGGCGATCGCGATCCAGAACAGCCTGAAGGCGATCGGGATCAACGTCACCATCCAGAAGTTCACCGGCGGCAAGTACTTCTCCGACTTCGCCGGCAACCAGAACTACGCGAAGACCAACAAGATCGGCCTGTCGATGATGAAGTGGGGTGCGGACTGGCCCGACGGCTTCGGCTTCATGGACCAGACCGTCACCAAGGACGGCATCCACTCCGGCGGCGGCTCGTCCAACCTCGGCAACTACGACAGCCCGGTCGTCGACGGCCTGTTCGCCCAGGCCCTGGGCACCACCGACCCCAACACGCGGGCCGGCCTGTGGACCCAGATCGACAAGCAGGTCATGAGCGACGCCGCGATCGTTCCGCTGATCTACAACAAGTCGCTGATCTTCCACCCGGCCAACGTGACCAACTGGTACATCCAGAACTCGTTCGGCGAGCCGGACTTCTCGGTTCTGGGCACGACGAGCGGCAGCTGACGATCCGTTAGCTTCAGTCCCTCGGGACCGACGCCTCCAGGGCGGTCGGCCCGGCGCCAGCCGGGTCGGCCGCTCCCGGGCGCGGAGGTCCTCTCCCCGATACGCAAGACCATCCGCTCTTCACCCGAAGGCAGGTGTAGGCGACGGGCGCCGGCCCACCGACCGGCCCCCGACCGGCCGTACCGCATATGTTGACATTCATCGTTCGGCGCCTGCTCGCCACCGTGGGGCTCCTGCTCGTGGTCAGCCTGATCACGTTCTGGATCTTCTTCGTGCTGCCCGAGTGGGCCGGCCAGACCCCCGCGTCGCTGGCCTCCGAGTTCGTGGGCAAGCAGCAGAACCAGGCCGCCCTGCAAGCGGTGATCCACCGGTTCGGCTTCGACAAGCCGGTGCTCTTGCAGTACTTCGACTACGTCAAGAACATCTTCACGGGCACCTCGTACAGCGACGGCGTCAACACGGTGCAGTGCAACACACCCTGCTTCGGCTACTCCTTCCGCAACAGCCAGCAGGTCTGGCCGATGCTGACCCGGGCCTTCCCGGTCACCGCGTCGATCGCGATCGGCGCCGCGATCCTGTGGCTGATCTTCGGCGTCACCTCCGGCGTGATCTCCGCCGTGCGCAAGGGCTCGCTGGCCGACCGCGCCTCGATGATGCTCGCGCTGCTCGGCGTGGCGCTGCCGGCCTACTTCGTCGGCCCGCTGATCTCGATGCTGGACGGCTTCCCGGGCATCACCTACACCTCCATCACGGCCGACCCGGTGGCGTGGGCCCGCAATCTGTGGATTCCGTGGGTCGCCCTCGCCTTCGGCTACGCGGCCCTCTACGCGCGGTTGACCCGCGCCGGGATGCTCGACGCCCTGAGCGAGGACTTCGTACGCACCGCCCGCGCCAAGGGCCTCAGCGAGCGCAAGGTGATCTTCAAGCACGCGCTGCGCGCCGCGATCACCCCGATCATCACCATCTTCGGCATGGACCTGGGCGCGGTGATCGGTGGAGCGGTCCTGGTCGAGATCACGTTCTCGCTGCCGGGCCTCGGCCAGATGGCGATCATCCAGGGGATCAACCAGGACGACTTCCCCGTCGTCATGGGCGTCACGCTGGTCGCCGCGTTCTTCGTGATCATCGCCAAC
Source organism: Actinocrinis sp. (assembly GCF_035938995.1). GTDB lineage: Bacteria > Actinomycetota > Actinomycetes > Streptomycetales > Catenulisporaceae > DASZGI01. The sequence goes on along the minus strand of NZ_DASZGI010000091.1, from coordinate 2,748 downwards.
CTCGTGGTCGACCTGCTGTACTCCGTCGCGGATCCGCGGGTGAGGCTCGGATGAGCGGCCGTCACGGCAGGATGCAGGATCCGAACGAACCGCTGGGAGCAGGAACCGTGGTGGACGAGATCGCAGAGGTGCGGCCGACCCGCGCCGACGGCCAGGCCGCCTTTCTCGACGTGCGCGACCTCAAGGTCCATTTCGGCACCGAGGACGGCCTGGTCAAGTCGGTGGACGGGGTCAGCTTCCAGCTGGAGCGGGGCAGCACGCTCGGGATCGTGGGTGAGTCCGGCTCCGGCAAGTCGGTCACCTCGCTCGCGCTGCTCGGCCTGCACAAGCGGGCCGACCGCAAGGGCAAGGGCGGCGCGCGCATCTCCGGCGAGATCTGGCTGGACGGCGAGGACCTGGTCAACGCCTCGCCGCACCGGGTGCAGGAGCTTCGCGGCAACAAGATGGCGATGGTCTTCCAGGACCCGCTGTCGTCGATGCACCCCTATTACACGGTGGGCGCGCAGATCGCCGAGGCCTACCTCGTGCACAACAAGGTGCCCAGGGCGGTGGCGCGCAAGCGGGCCATCGAGTTCCTGGACCGCGTGGGCATCCCGCAGCCGCAGTCCCGGGTCGACGACTACCCGCACCAGTTCTCCGGCGGTATGCGCCAGCGCGCGATGATCGCCATGGCGCTGGTCTGCAACCCCCAGCTGCTGATCGCGGACGAGCCGACCACCGCGCTCGACGTGACGGTGCAGGCGCAGATCCTGGACCTGATGCGGGACCTGCAGCGCGAGTTCAACAGCGCCCTGATCATCATCACCCACGACCTGGGCGTGGTCGCCGAACTGGCGGACGACATCATGGTCATGTACGGCGGCAAGGCGGTGGAGTACGGCAGCGCCCGCACCGTGTTCACCGCGCCGGAGCATCCCTACACCTGGGGTCTGCTCGGCTCGATGCCACGGCTCGACAAGGCTGTTCAGGAGCGGCTGCTGCCCATCAAGGGCAGCCCGCCGTCGCTGATCAACGTGCCGTCCGGGTGCTCCTTCCACCCACGCTGCGCCTTCGTCGAGCGCACCGCGGGCGCGAGCAAGAACGTGGTGCCGGAGCTGATCGAGACGGGCAGCGGGCACCTGGTGCGCTGCCACATGCCGGCCGAGTTGCGCAAGCAGCTCTTCGCCGAGCAGATCGCTCCGCATCTGTGACCGCCCCGTCCGCCCCGAACGCCTTGAGACCACCCGCCACCTGGGAGCAGCAGTGAGCACCACCTCCTACGACGCCCGCCCGAAGGGCACCGAGACCGAGGTCCTTCTGTCGGTCACCGGCCTGCAGAAGCACTTCCCGATCCGGCGGGGTCTGCTGCGCCGGACCGTCGGCGCGGTCCAGGCGGTGGACGGGATCGACCTGACCGTCCGGTCCGGCGAGACGCTGGGCCTGGTGGGCGAGTCGGGCTGCGGCAAGTCCACCACCGGGCGGCTGCTGGCCCGGCTGCTCGAGCCGACCGGCGGCAAGATCGTGTTCGAGGGCAGAGACATCACGCACATGGGGCAGGGCGCGCTGCGGCCGCTGCGGCGCGACGTGCAGATGGTGTTCCAGGACCCGCAGTCCTCGCTCAACCCGCGGCACACGATCGGCAACATTGTGGCCGCGCCGTTCCACATCCAGGGGATCCAGACCGAGCACGGTGTCAAGCGGGCGGTGCAGGACCTGCTGGAGCTGGTCGGCCTCTCGCCGGAGCACTACAACCGGTACCCGCACGAGTTCTCCGGCGGCCAGCGCCAGCGGATCGGCATCGCCCGGGCGCTGGCGCTCAAGCCCAAGCTGATCGTCGCGGACGAGCCGGTCTCCGCGCTGGACGTGTCGATCCAGGCGCAGGTGGTGAACCTGTTCGAGGACATCCAGGCGGAGATGGGCCTGGCCTACGTGTTCATCGCGCACGACCTGTCCGTGGTGCGCCACATCTCGGACCGGGTCGCGGTGATGTACCTGGGCAAGGTCGTCGAGCTCGCGTCGCGCGACGACCTTTACAGCGCGCCGCTGCACCCGTACACCAACGCGCTGCTCTCGGCGGTCCCGATCCCCGACCCGACGCGCAAGGACGCAGCCAGCCGCGAGCGGATCCTGCTGACCGGCGACGTGCCCTCGCCGATCAACCCACCCTCCGGCTGCCGCTTCCGCACCCGTTGCTGGAAGGCCCAGGAGATCTGCACCACTACCGAGCCGCCGCTGATGGCGATCGCCTCCGCCGCGCCGGACCACCAGGTCGCGTGCCACTTCCCCGAAATCCGATAAGCCGAGACAGACGCGGGGGAGCGTCTGGCTCTGCCACGTTCCCCCGTATGACAGGCATATCGCGGCCCTGCAAGCGCGCCTCCGCATCGTTCGCGTAGCGGTTCGCACCGAACCGCTCGACCAATGAGGCCGTATGAACCTCGGCAGACTGTCATTCCTCGGGACCGCGGCGGCCGCTGCTTAGGGCGTCGGTGGCTGGATCGTGGCCCGCGACACCCGCTTACTTCCTTTGATCCCATCTGAACCCATCTGATCCCATCGCGCCCGTGCCCGGCAGCGCGACCAGGACGATGCGACCAGACCGAGCTGCGCCGGATGCGCGGACGAGTCACGGTTTAGGCCATCTCTACCGAGAAGCCCCACCCTCACTGGAGACTGGCTTGTTTCTCGAGAGGGGTCACCCGTGTGGCCCAGGACACATTACTGAACGGTAGTTTGGTTGCTGGAAACCCGTATCATCGCGTGCAGGGG
>NZ_DASZGI010000090.1:0-31018 GCF_035938995.1 Actinocrinis sp. | reverse complement strand
TTGCCGGCGCCGTTGGGCCCGAGCAGCGCGACCACCTCTCCGGGGGCGATCACCAGATCGACGCCGTCGACGGCGTGTATGTCCGCGTAACTCTTGTGCAAGCCCACGAGACTGACCGCGGCCCCCGCCGAAACCGCACCGCGATCCGGTTCGAGCCGTGCGTCCCGCTGGCGGCGGTACTGGGCTGTGTTGTCCATGGTGCACAGCATGTCGGTCGCACGGACCGCATACTCGGGTCACGCGTCATGACCTACCCATGACAAACGTCAGTCACCGAACCGGATGACAGCGGCGCGGCGGACTGCCAAGATCGGTCCTCGTGGCAGCTGACGAACCGACCATCCTGGCGACCTCCGGTGGCTGGAAGCAGGGCAAGTGGATCGACCTCGAGTTCGGTCCACTCATCCACTTCGCCATCGAACTGGCCGGGGTGTCCGGCCGCGCACCCCGACTGTGTTACGTCGGCACCGCAGGCGGTGACCAGCGCTTCTTCAACGCGCGGGTCAGCGAGGCGGGCCAGCACGCGGGTGTCGAGGTCTCGCACCTGAACCTGTTCGGCATGCCACCTACGAACGACCTGGACGGCTTCGTCGGTTCGCACGACGTGGTCTGGGTGAACGGCGGTTCGGTCGCCAACCTGCTGGCGGTGTGGCAGGTGCACGAACTGGGCCCGGTCATGCATCGCGCCTGGCAGGCGGGCGTCGTGCTCGGTGGTGTCTCGGCGGGATCGATCTGCTGGCACGTGGGCGGGCCGACCGACTCGTTCGGTCCGGACCTGCGCATCGTCACCAATGGCCTCGCGTTCCTGCCCTACGGCAACGGCGTGCACTACGACTCCGAGGCGCAGCGTCGACCGACCGTGCACGCGGGCGTCGCGGACGCAACGCTGCCACTGACCTACTGCACCGACGACGGCGCGGGCCTGCTGTACCGGGGCACGACGCTCGCGGAAGTGGTCACCGAACGGAAGAACGGGCTGGGATATCGGGTCGAACTGGATTCGGCTTCTGGCAAGGCGGTCGAGTCCGTGCTCGACACCCGACTGCTCCGATACTGAGTTTTCGCACGCGTATACCACAAATCGCGCCCGGCCCGATTGGTTGTCCACACCCCTCAGAACTGTCCACAGCTGGGGCGGAGCCGCTTTTTCGGCCCGCCTTCAACTGGTCTGCTTGGCGCCGTGCTCGTCAGGCACACCAGCTGAATCCAGAAAGGACAGTCCATCATGAACAGGTTCGTGAACGCGGCGATCGTGGGCGGCGCCGCTCTCGCGGTCGGCATCATCCCGGTGGCCTCGACCGCGTATGCCGCGACCGCGCCGACTCCGCCGCCGGTGACCGTGGTCGCCCCGCCGATCGCACCCGGCCCCGGCCACCACACGACGCCGGTTCCCGGTTCGCCCAAGGCGAATCCGGGCTCGCACCACACCGGCGGCGCGCACGGCACGAGCGGGCGCGGGCACGGCGCACCGGGTCGTGGCACAACCGGTCGTGGCACACCGGGCCGTGGCTCGTCGGGCAGTGGCTCGTCGGGAAGTGGCTCGTCGGGAAGGCGCACGCCCGGCCACCGCACCCCGGCCCACCACACCCCGACCCACCGCGCTCCGGCCCACCACACCACCACTCACCGCACGCCCAGCCACCGCAGTCCGCGCCCCGTCCCCACGCCGGTCCGGACCGCGAAGCTCTCGCTGGACAACCAGCCGGGCATCATCGACGGCGCCGACGCGACCAACGCACCCTGGGCGGCGCAGGTCTCCTGGGCCGGGATGGGCTACGAGTGCTCGGGGTCGGTCGTGGCACCGGAGTGGATTCTCACCGCGGGCCACTGCGCGTCCAGGGACGGCATCAGCGTGCAGGTCGGTTCGCTGCAACTGGGCGGCGGCGACAAGATCACCGTCGACCGGGCCGAGGTGGACACCAAGGCCGACCTCGCCCTGCTGCACCTGAGCAAGCCGACCAAGGCTCCGGCGGTGAAGTTGGCGACCGACGACCCGAAAGCCGGTGCGATCAACCAGATCTTCGGCTGGGGCATGACCGCGCCCGGTTCCGGTCCGGCGCAGCAGCTGAAGGTCGCCAAGGTGAAGGTGACCGGTGCGGACTGCGAGGACGCCGCGCAGGGCCCGGCGATCTGCGTCACCGGCATGACCGGTGCCGCGTTCAACGGTGACTCGGGCGGCCCGGAGATGGCCGCCGGTGACGAGGTCGGCGTGTGCTCGACCGGTGACGAGAACGCCAAGACCGCTCAGTACGCGAGCATCGCGGCGAACCGGCCGTGGATCAAGCAGGTCGCCGGCGTCTGACCCGCCACCCTCTTTTCCCTCCGAAGAGAGTGGCATCCCGCCTGCCGGGTGGTGATATTCCCCGATCAGTGCCCGGCAGGCGCCACCGGCAGGGCCCGGGTCCGATCCCCGAGCCACTGCCGACAACTCCACAGCGTGCGAATTTTCGGGCTTGAATATGAGGTTTCAGCAGCCGATCAGCTTCGGCGCCAGGTATGCCTCCACCTGATCGATGGACACCCGCTCCTGCGCCATGGTGTCCCGCTCGCGGATGGTGACCGCGTGGTCGGTGAGGGTGTCGAAGTCGACGGTGATGCAGAACGGGGTGCCGATCTCGTCCTGCCTGCGGTAGCGACGACCGATCGCGCCTGCGTCGTCGAAGTCGACCGTCCAGTGCTGGCGCAGCGCGGCAGCGAGGTCCCTGGCCTTGGGCGAGAGGTCCGCGTTTCGGGACAGCGGCAGCACCGCCACCTTCACCGGGGCCAGCCTGCGGTCCAGCCGCAGCACGGCCCGCTTGTCCACGCCGCCCTTGGCGTTGGCCGCCTCGTCCTCGGCGTAGGCGTCGAGCAGGAAGGCCATCATGGCCCGGCCGACACCGGCCGCCGGTTCGATCACGAAGGGCCGGTAGCGGGTGCCGGAGGCCTGGTCGAAGTAGGACAGGTCGACGCCGGAGTGGTTGCTGTGCGCGGTGAGGTCGAAGTCGGTGCGGTTGGCGATGCCCTCCAGCTCGCCCCACTCCGAACCGCCGAAGTCGAAGCGGTACTCGATGTCCACGGTCCGCTTGGCGTAGTGGGACAGCTTTTCCTTCGGGTGTTCGAAGTGGCGCAGGCTGTCCTTGGAGATGCCGAGGTCGGTGTACCAGCGGGTGCGCTCGTTGATCCAGTACTGGTGCCAGTCCTCGTCGGTGCCGGGCTCGACGAAGAACTCCATCTCCATCTGTTCGAACTCGCGGGTGCGGAAGATGAAGTTGCCGGGCGTGATCTCGTTGCGGAACGACTTGCCGATCTGGCCGATGCCGAACGGGATCTTCTTGCGCGAGGACTCCAGCACGTTCTTGTACGACACGAAGATGCCCTGGGCGGTCTCCGGGCGCAGGTAGTGCAGGCCGGAGCCGTCCTGCACCGGGCCGAGGTGGGTGGTGAGCATGCCGTTGAACATCTTCGGCTCGGTGAACTGGCCCTTGTTGCCGCAGTTGGGGCAGTTCACATCGGCCAGGCCGTGCTCCGGCGGGCGCTTGTGCTTCGCCTCGTACGCCTCTTCCAGGTGGTCGGCGCGGAACCGCTTGTGGCAGGAGAGGCACTCGGTGAGCGGGTCGGCGAACTCCTTGACGTGGCCGGAGGCCTCCCAGACCTCGCGGGCCAGGATGATCGAGGAGTCGAGGCCGACGACATCCTCGCGTCCGCGTACCACCGCCTGCCACCATTGCCGCTTCACGTTGTCTTTGAGCTCCACGCCGAGCGGCCCGTAGTCGTAGGCGGCCCTGGAGCCGCCGTAGATCTCGCTCGAGGGGAAGACGATGCCGCGCGCTTTCGCGAGGCGGACGATGGTATCGATCTTGTCGGCGGGCACGCTGTGCTCTCTCGTGTGTTGTCGCCATCACACCCGGCTGGTGTGCGGTCAACTTGGGGAGAAAGCGTACCGAGCGCGAGCACCCCTGTTCCAACGCGTTCCAGGAGCCGGGCCGAAGACCACGCCGTTTCGCCGGAACCTCGGCGACGCGGCGCGGGCCGTAAGCGCCGGTGGCACAATGGGACGTGCGAAGACGAGCAGCTAAGGAGCATCGGCGCATGAATGACACGAGCGAAGCACGCCTGTCTGTCCCGGCGCCGGGTCGCTCCACCCGGCAGCGGGCGGCGGTCACCGCGCTGCTCAAGGAGACCGACGACTTCCAGTCCGCTCAGCAGCTGCACGACCGGCTCAAGCACCGCGGCGACTCCGTCGGTCTGACCACGGTGTACCGCACGCTTCAGTCGCTGGCGGACGCGGGCGCCGTGGACGTAGTGCGCACCGGCGACGGCGAGGCGGTCTACCGGCGGTGCACCAGCGGCAGCCACCACCACCATCTGGTGTGCCGCAGCTGCGGGAAAACGGTCGAGGTGGAGGGGCCCGCGGTCGAGTCGTGGGCCGACCGGGTCGCGGCCGACTACGGCTTCACCGACGTCGCGCACACCCTGGAGATCTTCGGCACCTGCGCGGACTGCGCGGCCGCGGCGAAGCGCGCCTGACCGGCCGCGACGCGCTCAAGCGCGACGATCACGCGACGACGTTCGGGACCGCTCCGCCGAACCGCCGGTCCCGCGCGGCGTAGATCTCGATGGCCCGCCACAGCTCCCGCCGGTCGAAGTCCGGCCAGAGCGTGTCGAGGAAGACCATCTCGGCGTATGCGGCCTGCCAGAGCATGAAGTTCGAGGTCCGCTGCTCGCCGGACGAGCGCAGGAACAGGTCGACCTCCGGCAGGTCCGGCTCGTCGAGGTAGCGGGCGATGGTGCGCTCGTCGATCCGGTCCGGGCGGATCTTGCCGGCCACCGCGTCGCGCGCGATCGCCGCCACGGCGTCCGCGATCTCGGCCCGGCCGCCGTAGTTCACGCACATGGTCAGGGTGAACCGGTCGTTGTACTTGGTGCGCTCCTCGGCCATCTCGAGCTCGTCGATGACCGACTTCCACAGCCGCGGCCGCCGCCCGGCCCAGCGGATGCGCACCCCGAGGTCGTCCATCTCGTCGATGCGGCGCCGGATGGTCAGCCGGTTGAAGCCCATCAGCCAGCGCACCTCGTCCGGCGAGCGCTTCCAGTTCTCGGTGGAGAACGCGTACGCCGAGATGTGCGTGACGCCGATCTGCACGGCGCCCTCGACCACGTCGAACAGCGACTTCTCGCCCTCCTCATGGCCCTTGGTGCGCGGCAGGTTGCGCGCCTTGGCCCAGCGCCCGTTGCCGTCCATGACGATCGCCACGTGCTTGGGCACCAGTTCCGCCGGGATATCCGGGGGCAGCGCGCCGTCCTTATGCGGCTTGGGGTCGCGGTACTTGCGGTCCGCGGGCCTTACCGCCGCCGTGTTCGAGGGCTGCTGATTCCTGCGTCGCACCTGTCGTCCTTACCGTTCCACCAGCCTCAGGGACCTGAGACCTCGTTCCACGTGCCACTGCAGGTAGGCCGCGACCAGGCCGCTGCCCTCCCGCCGATGCCGGTCCTCGCTCGCGTCCGCCGTCGCCCACTCCCCCGCGAGCAGCGCGCCGAGCAGGTCCAGCGTGGCCCGCTGCGGCACCGCGGCGGCCGCCGGCTTGCAGTCCGGGCAGACCACCCCGCCCGCCGCGACCGCGAAGAACCGGAAGGGCGCCGACTCGGAGGGCTCGGCCCCGCACCCCGCGCAGTCGTGGAACGAGGGGGCGTACCCGGCCACCGCCAGCGAGCGCAGTATGAAAGCGTCCAGGACCAGGCCGGGGGCGTGCTCGCCACCGGTGAGCGCGCGCAGGCCGCCGAGCAGCAGCAGATACTGCTGCACCGCGGGCTCCCCCTCGGCATCGGTGAGCCGCTCGGCCGTCTCCAGCATCGCGGACCCGGCGGTGTAGCGGCCGTAGTCGTCGACGATCCGCTCGCCGTACGGGGCGATGGTCTCGGCCTGGGTGATCAGGTCGAGCGACCGGCCGGGCTTGGTGAACAGCTGGAAGTCGACGTGCGCGAAGGGCTCGAGCCGGGCGCCGAACTTGGAGGTGGTGCGCCGCACGCCCTTCGCGACGAGGCGCACCCTCCCGTATTCGCGGGTGAGTATCGTGATGATGCGGTCGGCCTCACCCAGCTTCTGGGTGCGCAGCACGATCCCGTCGGCACGATGGAGACTCACGTCCTGATTCTCCCACGTCCGCCAACGCGTGAGGCGCGTCTGCACCCAATCTCTACAACCGGCGCCCGGCTCGCCCCGGCTCGCGCGTCAGGCCCGCGCGGACTGCTCCGCGAGCGAGATCACCCCGGCGGTGTGCGTGGCGGTCATCCCGATCGACGCGCCGGTGGAGACCAGCACCTGCCGCTCAAGGTCGGTCAGCGGCCCGTCCGCGAGGGCGACCCGTGCGGCCCCGCCGACCAGCGCCTCCTTTCCGGTGTCGGCCAGCTGCTGGCCGAGCGTGCCGAGCAGCTGCGACAGGTCGCCGGGCACCACGCCGAGGTCCGCCGTCAGGTCGGCGTCCGCGTAGTTCGGCAGCCCGGCCCGGACGATCTCGGCGACCGCGGCCTGGCGGGCGACCGGGGACTCGGTCGAGCCGGCCCGCAGCACGTGCACGACCACGCCCCGCGCCGCGTCGATCAGCAGCGAGGACAGCTGGCCGGAAGTGGGACGGGCGAGCGCCGCCTCGGTGAAGGAGGTGTTGCAGACCCCGCACTTGACCTGGCGGCCCAGCTCCTTGGCCGGGATCAGCGGGATGTAGTACAGGTGGAACCACCGCTTAGCGAGCCGCAGCTCGTACGGGCGGTCGCCGCCGCAGCGCGGGCAGAAGAACACACCGGTGGACAGCGTCTTGAACCGGACCTTCCACCCCCAGATGAGGAAGAACAACACCGGGTACCCCCAACGGTCGGATGCCGAGCGCAGCGGCTCGGACGAGGATGGGCCGCGCCATGAGACGCGGCCCGTCAGCCTACTGGTTGCGGTGTTTTATTTGCTCTTCGCGGTTGACCGGCGCGGCGGCGAAAGATCGAGTGACGGCAGTCGCTTTATTCGCCGTCACTCGATCTACAGCCGCCATAAAGCCCCGGTCAACCGCGAAGAGCGGGCTGGAAAGAGGGCTCAGCGCAGGGCGCGGTTCACCGCCGAGATGACCGCCTTGAGCGAGGCGGTGACGATGTTGGCGTCGATCCCGACGCCCCACAGGACCATCCCGTCGATAGCGCACTCCACGTACGCCGCGGCCTTCGCGTTGCCGCCCGCGGACATCGCGTGCTCGGCGTAGTCCAGCACCCGCACGTCGTTGCCGAGGCCGGCCAGCGCGGCGACGAACGCGTCGATCGGGCCGTTGCCGACCGACTCGACGGTCTGCCGGACTCCGTCGATCGCGAGGTCAACCGCGAGCGCGTCTTTACCGTCCACGGTCGCGTCGTTGCGGTGTGCGGCGAGCTGGAACCGGCCCCACGGCTGCTCGGGGACGGGAAGGTACTCGTCGGCGAAGCAGGCCCAGATCTCCTCCGGGGTGACCTCGCCGCCCTCGGCGTCCGTCTTGGCCTGGATGACGCCGGAGAACTCGATCTGCAGCCGGCGCGGCAGGTCCAGCTGGTGGTCGTTCTTGAGGATGTACGCGACGCCGCCCTTGCCGGACTGGGAGTTGACCCGGATGACGGCCTCATAGGTGCGGCCGACGTCCTTGGGGTCGATCGGCAGGTATGGCACCGCCCACTTGATCTCGTCCACCGTCTTGCCGGCAGCCGCCGCGTCTCGCTCCAGGTGCTCGAAGCCCTTTTTAATGGCGTCCTGGTGCGAGCCGGAGAAGGCGGTGTAGACCAGGTCGCCGCCGTACGGGTGGCGGGGGTGGACCGGCAGCTGGTTGCAGTACTCGACGGTGCGGCGGATCTCGTCGATGTCGGAGAAGTCGATCTGCGGGTCGATCCCCTGGCTGAACAGGTTCAGCCCCAGAGTCACGAGGCAGACATTTCCGGTCCGCTCGCCGTTGCCGAACAGGCAGCCCTCGATCCGGTCGGCGCCCGCCTGGTAGCCCAGCTCAGCCGCCGCCACCGCGGTGCCACGGTCGTTGTGCGGGTGCAGCGACAGCACGACGGAGTCCCGGTACTTCAGGTTCCGGTGCATCCACTCGATCGAGTCCGCGTAGACGTTCGGGGTGGCCATCTCGACCGTCGCGGGCAGGTTGATGATGACCTTGCGGTCGGGCGTCGGCGTCCACACGTCGTTGACCGCGTTGCAGACCTCGACGGCGAATTCCAGCTCGGTGCCGGTGTAGGACTCGGGCGAGTACTCGAAGTAGACCTCGGTCTCGGGCACCGACTCGGCGTATTTCCGGCACAGCCGGGCGCCGTCGACCGCGATCTCCTTGATGCCCTCACGGTCCAGGCCGAACACGACCCGCCGCTGGAGCGTCGAGGTGGAGTTGTACAGGTGGACGATCGCCTGCCGGGCGCCGCGGATCGACTCGAAAGTGCGCTCGATCAGGTGGTCCCGGGCCTGGGTGAGGACCTGGACGACCACGTCGTCCGGGATCCGGTCCTCCTCGATGATCTGCCGGACGAAGTCGAAGTCGGTCTGGCTGGCCGAGGGGAAGCCGACCTCGATCTCCTTGTAGCCCATCCGGACCAGCAGCTCGAACATCTTCAGCTTGCGGGCCGGGGACATCGGGTCGATCAGCGCCTGGTTGCCGTCGCGCAGGTCCACCGCGCACCATCGCGGGGAGCGCGTCATCACCTTGTCCGGCCAGCTGCGGTCGGCGAGGCCGATCGGCGCGAAGGATGCGTACTTGTGGATCGGCATCGTGGTCGGCTGCTGCGCGTTGCGGGATTCGTACTCGTTCATCGGGTTGTCTCCATCGCCTGTCGACTCGAAGCGACCGGCGAGAACGAGAAACGCAACACCCATCACCGCGGAGGGGGTGCCGGTCTGTGGTCTACAGGCCCCCGCCGCGGCAGGTAAGAAGCAGCCGCCCGGCGTACATGAGGACACCTACGGTATCGGACCGCCGGGTGATCAGGCCACCCGCGTGGACCAGCCGCTCACATCGTGGACAACGGCCCGGCCGCCGGACCGGATTCGCCCGAACGGCGTCGCCGTGCTGACCTCGACGGACGCATTCGCGAGTGGTCTCGGCGTTTCATCCGCTCATATGCCGTCCCGCGCGATCTTATTGTCCCGTGCGTGTCGTGTTCGCTCCGGTTGCCCCGCCCCGCCCGTGGCGGATTGCCGTGGCCGAGCCGGGTCCGGCCGGTCCGGGGCCGGCCGAGCTGCGGCTGTTGTTGGCCTGCCAGAATGCGGCTGACCTGGCCGATCGGGCTGGTGACACGCCGACCAGCCTGGCCGAGATCCGGGCGCTGCTGATCCCGCCTTACCGGGGGCAGCGGCTGCTGTTCACCGCCCTCGACCCCGCGGGGCACGCGCTCGGTTGGGCACGTCTGGGTCTGTACGAGGCATTTCATCGGACGATCGGCCATGGCGCGGTGACCGTGCATCCGGCCGCGCGACGGCGTGGCGTCGGGTCGGCGCTTCTGGGCGCAGTCGCGGGCGCGGCCCGGGACCAGGGACGCGGCCGACTGATTCTCGATGCTCCGCGCACGGCGGCGACGGAGGGCTTCGCGCGGCTGCACGGCCTGTGTGTCAGCGGCTGCGACCTGCGCTCACGCCTCGATTTGGAAGCAGCGGGTCTGACGAGCCGCCTGGCCACCGCGAACCGCGTGTTCTCCAACCAGCGCCCGCGTCGGCACGCCCGACCGTCCCCGCAGGACCACCTCAACGACTTCATCCCCGTGCACTGGCACAGCGTGTGCCCCGACCACCTGCTCGACGACTACGTGCGTGCGCTCGACTCGCTGCACGCGAAGCCGGGCACAGCAGAGAGCGCGCCGTTCACGCGCGGCGAGATCCGGTACCGGGAGTGGTCGGCCCAGGCGGCGGGTCTGCGGGAGTACACCGCGTGCCTGATCGACCCGGCGACGGGCCGCATCGCGGCGCTCTCCAGTGCGCACACCGCGGACGGGGTGCGCGGCGAGCAGAACGAGACAGTAGTCGTGCCCGAATACCGCGGCCGGGGGCTGGCCGCCCTGGTGAAGGCGCAGCTGATCTCCGAACTGCTCACCGCCGAACCCGGGTTGCGCTTCCTGGACACCTTCAACGCGATGGACAACCACCGGATGCTCGCGGTGAACCGGCGCCTGGGCTTCCGTCCGCTCGACGCCCACGCCGCCTGGACCCTCGTCCTCTAGCCGCCCGACTCCAAGTCGTAACGAACGCCTAAAACCCCGGGCGCCTAGAACCCCAGCCTCTGCAACTGCTTCGGATCCCGCTGCCAGTCCTTGGCCACCTTCACGTGCAGCTCCAAGAACACCGGGGTACCGAGCAAAGCCTCGATTTGCTGCCGTGCCCGCGACCCAACGTCGCGCAGCCGCGAGCCACCCGTGCCGATCACGATCGCCTTCTGGCTCTGCCGCTCCACGTAGAGAATCGCGTGCACGTCCAGCAGCGGCTTGTCCTTGGGCCGGTTCTCCCGCGGCAGCATCTCCTCGACCGTCACCGCCAGGGAGTGCGGCAGTTCGTCGCGCACCCCCTCGAGCGCGGCCTCGCGGATCAGCTCGCCGACCATGACCTGCTCCGGCTCGTCCGTCAGCTCGCCGCCCGGATACAGCGGCGGGGACCGCGGGAGCCGCCCGACCAGCAAGTCCGCCAACAGCGCGACCTGGTCGCCGGCCACCGCCGAGACCGGAACGATCTCCGCCCACTCGATGCCGACGGTCTCCCCCAGCTCAGCCACCGCCAGCAACTGCTCGCCGACCTGCTGCCGAGTCGCCGCATCCGTCTTCGTGACGATCGCGACCTTCGGCGTCCCCCGGATTGCGGCGAGCTCCTTCGCAATATACGTATCACCGGGCCCGATCTTCTGATCCGCCGGAATGCAGAACCCGATGACGTCGACCTCGGCCCACGCCGCACGAACCTGGTCGTTCAGCCGCTCCCCCAACAGCGTGCGCGGGCGGTGCAGCCCGGGAGTGTCCACCAGCACCAACTGCGCATCCGGCCGGTGCACGATCCCTCGGACGGTGTGCCGGGTGGTCTGCGGCCGCCCGGACGTGATGGCGATCTTAGCGCCGACCAGCGCGTTCGTCAGCGTGGACTTCCCCGCGTTCGGCCGTCCCACGAAGCAGGCGAACCCTGCCCGGTAGCCGTCCGGTATGTCCGAATAAGAAGACGGAGTCGGCGAATCCACCACCTGCGCCCGTCCGGCGGCCGTCGGCAAGGGTTCGGCCGAACGCACCGCGTCAGTCGTGGTCCGCCGCTCGGCCTGCGCGATGGACCGGTTACGCCGCTGCTCGGCGGCCTTCCGCTCGGCGCTGCGCTGCGCGCTGTCTCGGGCTGCATTCCGGCTCGCCCGGGGACGCCGAGGCTTTTCCGCACCGGACGCCGAACCGTCCCGCGCTTCGCGAGAAGAAGACGCCGAACCACCGCGCCCATCGCGGGAAGAAGGAGACCCGTCGCGCCCCGCACCGCCCTGCGGCGAACTGCCTCGCCCGTCGCGCGGGGTCGGCGCCCCGTCCCGGCCCGCCGCCTGCTCCCGGCCCTTACGGTCCCGCCCGGCCTGCTCCCCGCCGGACCGGCTCTGCTTGCCCGCGCGGCCGGATTGGGCCCCGTCTAGCTGGGGTCGGGGACCGCGACGCTGCTCACTCATGCGGACCATTGTCCCATCACGCCCACACTGGACCCGACCGTCGCCCGGACCACGGCCCAGACGCACCCATCCCGCACGAACCTCGGCCCGCCCGACCGCCGAGCCTTGGCACCGCCCGAACCCGCCGGCCTCCGCCAAGAACGCCAGAGTTCGCTAGACGTCGCTTGACGCCATCACCACCCGTTCGAGTGACAATGCGCCGCTCACCACCCGTTCGCCACCCCTAATGTCGAAACGGGTCAGCCGCTCTGGCAAAACTTTTGCTAGATTCGCACCATGGCTGACTCGGATATGTACAACCCAGGCGAAGGACCCACTGTGTCTGTTTCAGTCTCTTTTCACACCGGAACGATCCGGGCCATCCGGTCCCGGGTCGGCAAGCGCCGCGTGTCGGCCTACGTCGAGGCAGCCGCCATCCGGCAGCTCGAGCGCGACGGCCTTGCCGAGCTCGTCGCTGACCTCGAGGCCGCCAACGGTCCCGTCACCGCCGAACAGCTCGCTGCTGCCGAGGCGGAGCTGTTCGGGGATGAGCTCGCGTGACCGGCACACTGCTGCTCGACTGCGAGGGCCTGTCCCGGCTCCTGCGCCGGGACCCGTCCATGGACCCGCGCATGCTCGCTGCTCGCAAGCGCGATCGGCACGTCGCCGTCAGCACGGTGACCATCGTCGAGGCAAACCACCGGCGAGTCGATCCACGCCACCTCTCGTGGGTGCTGTCACGGCTGAAGGTCTTGCCGGTCACCGAGGAGATCGCCCGCCACGCCACCGTCTTGTTGCAGAGCGCTGGCGATCTCCACGGTCACAGGTACGCGATCGACGCCATCGTCGCGGCGACGGCACTGCGCACGGAGGGGCCGGTTAACGTCCTGACGTCCGACCCCGAGGACATGGCGATGCTCTGCGGACCGCAGGTCAAGATCGTCAAGATCTGACCGGCCCGGGACGCGGACCGGCCGGGCGCCACATCACGTGGCACCCGGCCGGTTTGCGTGTACTCGCGGTTGGTGTCTACCGGTCGCGCAGGGCCCGGTAGGTCAGGGCCAGGCTGGTGGTGGACGAGTCATGGGCGCCGGGGACGACACCACCCACCAGCTCGGGTTCGATCTTCTTGGCCAGGACCTTGCCGAGTTCGACGCCCCACTGGTCGAAGGAGTTGATGTTCCAGACCGCGCCCTGCGTGAACACCTTGTGCTCGTAGAGGGCGACGAGCTGGCCGAGCACACTCGGGGTGAGCTTCGGGGCGAGGATCGTGGTGGTGGGGTGGTTGCCCTTGAACACCCGGTGCGGCACGATCTCCGGCTTCGTTCCCTCCGCCTCGACCTGCTCCTTGGTCTTTCCGAACGCCAGCGCTTCGGTCTGCGCCAGGAAGTTCGCGGTGAGCATGTCGTGGTGCGCTCCACGCGGGTCGGCGGCCGGGACCACCGGCTCGGCGAACCCGATGAAGTCCGCCGGGATCACCTTCGTTCCCTGATGGATCAGCTGGTAGTAAGCATGCTGACCGTTCGTGCCGGGGGTGCCCCACACGACCGGGCCGGTCTGCCACTCCACCGGCTGCCCGTCGCGCTGCACGCTCTTGCCGTCTGACTCCATGTCAAGCTGCTGAAGGTACGCCGAGAACTTGCTCAGGTAGTGGCTGTACGGAAGCACCGCGTGCGTCTGGGCGTCGAAGAACGCGCCGTACCAGACGCCGAGCAGGCCAAGGAGCGCCGGGACGTTCTGGGCGAGCGGCGTGTTCCTGAAGTGCTCGTCCACGGTGTGGAAGCCGTCCAGCATCTCGCGGAACCGCTCCGGCCCGATGGCCACCATCAGCGAGAGGCCGATCGCCGAGTCGTACGAGTAGCGGCCGCCGACCCAGTCCCAGAACCCGAACATGTTGGCCGTGTCGATGCCGAACTTCGCCACCTCGGCGGCGTTGGTGGACACCGCGACGAAATGCTTTGCCACCGCCGTCTCGTCCCCGGCGTAAGCCCCGAGGATCCAGGCGCGCGCGGAGGTCGCGTTCGTGATGGTCTCGACCGTGGTGAAGGTCTTGGAGGAGATCACGAACAGCGTCTCTTCCGGGTCCAGGCCGTGAGTCGCCTCGAACAGGTCCGCGCCGTCGACGTTCGAGACGAACCGGAAGGTGCGGGTGCGGTCGCTGTACGCGCGCAGCGCCTCGTACGCCATCGCCGGGCCGAGGTCCGAACCGCCGATGCCGATGTTGATCACGTTCTTGATCGGCTTGCCGGTGTGGCCGGTCCACTCGCCCGACCGGACGCGGGCCGAGAACTCGGCCATCCGGTCGAGCACCTCGTGCACGTCCGGCACCACGTCATGGCCGTCGACCTCGATCACTTCATCCCGGGGGGCGCGCAGGGCGACGTGCAGAACGGCCCGGTCCTCGGTCACGTTGATCTTCTCGCCGCGGAACATCGCGTCGCGCAGCGCTTCTACGCCCCTAGCCTTCGCGAGGTCGACGAGCAGCGCCAGGGTCTCATCGGTGACCAGGTTCTTCGAAAGGTCGAGCGTGAGATCCCCGACCTTCAGCGTGTGATTCGGCCCCCGCTCGGGGTCGGCCGCGAACAGCTCCCGCAGATGTGTGGCGCCGAACTTCTCCCGGTGTTCGGCCAGCGCCTGCCACTGCGCCGTCTCGGTCAACTTCTGGGTCATCGACGTCTCCTCTTGACCGCGTCCTCAAGCTACTCGGCGAACCTAACATCCACGCCGCGAACTAGGCTTCCGGACATGGACACTGCTGCACAGCGGCGCCTGATCCTCGTCGTCGAGGACGAACCGACCCTCGCCGACGCGGTCGTCGCGCGGCTCGCGGCGGCCGGTTTCGACACGATCCACGCGGGCGACGGGCCGTCGGCGGTCGAGGCGGCGCGCACGCACCGGCCGGACGCGCTCGTGCTCGACGTGATGCTGCCGGGCTTCGACGGGCTCGAAGTGTGCCGGCGGGTCCAGTCCGAGCGCCCCACCCCGGTGCTGATGCTCACCGCCCGGGACGCCGAGTCGGACCTGCTGGCGGGGCTCGGCTCGGGCGCGGACGACTACCTCACCAAGCCGTTCTCGATGCGCGAGCTGATCGCCCGGGTCCAGGCGCTGCTCCGGCGGGTCGAACTGGTGCGCCAGCAGACGCTGCTCAGCACCGGACGCGAGGGAGGACGGCTTCGGCTGCGCGGCGGGGACGGCGACGCGGCGCGGGAACTGGAGATCGACCACGCTGCGCGGCGGGTCCGCATGGACGCCGTGGACGTGCACCTGACCCCGATCGAATTCGACCTGCTCGACTGCCTCGCCCGCCGCCCCGGCGTGGTGGCCTCCCGGGAGCAGCTGCTGGCCGAGGTCTGGGACTGGGCCGACGCCTCGGGCACCCGCACCGTCGACTCGCACGTCAAGGCGCTGCGCAAGAAGATCGGCGCCGAGTGGATCCGCACCGTGCACGGGATCGGATACGCCCTGGAGGCCGCGCCCTCGCAGGCCGCGCCCCGCGCTACCGAGTCTGCGTGGGCCCGCGGGGAGCCGGGATCGGTGCCGTGAACCATCAGCGCTACCGCCGCGAGCCCCCGTTCGACCTGCCGCAGGACATGCCATGGCTGCCGGGCGTCGCGGCGCTGCTGCGCAAGGTCCTCGAGCGGGTGCCGTGGATGCGCCGACTCTGGCTGGACCTGCGCCCGCTGGACCCGGTCCGCTCGATCAAGGCCAAGCTCGGCATCCTGGTCATCGTCAGCGTGTCCTTCGCCGGCGCGTTCACCGCGATCGGGGTCTCCACCGGCATCCGGGCGCGCTACGTGGTACTCACCGCGACCGTGCTGTCTCTGATCGTGACGCAGTTCCTGGCGCACGGCATGACCTCCCCGCTGCGCCGGATGACCGCCGCGGCCCGCGCCATGGCCGCCGGGGACTACAGCCGCCGCATCCGCGCCACCTCCCAGGACGAGGTCGGCGAGCTGGCGAACGCGTTCAACCAGATGGCGGCCGACCTGGAGACCGCGGACCGGCAACGCCGCGAGCTGATCGCCAATGTCTCGCATGAGTTGCGCACCCCGATCTCCGCGCTGCGCGCCGTGCTGGAGAACGTGGTGGACGGGGTGACCGACCCGGACGACGCCGCGGTCAAGGCTGCGCTCTTCCAGACCGAGCGGCTCGGCCGACTGGTCGGGGAACTGCTCGACCTGTCCCGCCTCGAGGCCGGAGCGGTCCCGCTGGACCTGTCCGACTTCGAGGTCGGCACGTTCCTCGCACTGGCCGTGGACGAGGCCGCGGCGGCCGGGCGGCCGGTCCGGTTCGCCCTCTCGGTCGATCCGCCGCAGCTGACCGCGCGCGCCGACCAGGCCCGGCTGCACCAGGTGGTGGCGAACCTGCTCGACAACGCGGCCAAGCACTCGCCGTCCGGCGGCGAAGTCAGGGTCGGTGCACGCAGCCTGCCCGGCGGCGGCGTACGCATCGAGGTGGCCGACGAAGGGCCCGGCATCCCGGCCGGACAGCGCCACCGGGTGTTCGAACGCTTCACCCGCGGCGGCGACGGCGGGGAGCAGACGACCGGCGGCGGCACCGGTCTCGGGCTGGCCATCGCACGGTGGGCGATCGAACTGCACGGCGGCACGATCGAGGTGGCCCCGTCCGCGCGCGGTGCGCTGATCCGGGTCGACCTGCCCGCAGACCCCGAACCGCTCACTAACGCCTAGTTCGACTTCGCGTAAGCCCTAGTCAATCCGAGCTACAGGACCCCCTCAGTTCGGGTGGTAAACCTGGTGAGCGGTGTGATACTCGTCGCTGTTGACACCGCTCAACTCGGAACCGCGCTTAAAGAGGCGTAATCTTAATGACCGCTGCCCGCTGGGGGTTCCCGCAGGGCCGGACAGACTAAAGCGGGCCCTCCAAAACCGGGCATCGGCCGTCGGCTCGAGAGCTGCCGACAGCAGCCCAGGGATCACGGATCTACAAAGCGGAAGAGGGCGGAACCCGCCGTGTCGCCACAGTCCACGCCACCATCAACGCAGAGCCCGACCGACGAGGCGGCGCCCGCCTCCGGGCCGCACACCGCGGCCGAGTTCGGTCCCAACGAGTGGCTCGTCGACGAGATCTACCAGCAGTATCTGCGCGACCCAGCCTCCGTGGACAAGGCCTGGTGGGACTTCTTCGCCGATTACCAGCCGAGCGACGGCTCCTCCTCGCAGACTTCGACCTCGACCGCGTCCTCGACACTGCCGGCACAAGCGCCGAGCGCGGCCCCGGCGGCCGCTTATGCCCCCGCCCCCGCCACTGCTGCGCCGGCCCCGACTGCGCCCGCTCCCGCCGTCGCCGAGCCCGCCGCCCCGGGCGCCGACGGCGCCGGCAACGGTGTGATCACCGCCAAGCCCACCCCGGTCGCCGTCGCCCCGGCCAGCGGGGTGCCCCGAGACGCCGCGATCACCGCGCCCCCGGCCGCATCGACCCCGTCCGGCGGCGGCTCGCACACCGCGGTGCTCAAGGGTCCGGCCGCCCGCGTCGTGGCGAACATGGAGACCTCGCTCGAGGTCCCGACCGCGACCTCGGTGCGCGCCGTGCCGGCCAAGCTGCTGATCGACAACCGCATCGTCATCAACAACTTCCTCAAGCGGGCCCGCGGCGGCAAGGTCTCCTTCACCCACCTCATCGGCTTCGCCATGGTGCAGGCGGTCAAGGCGATGCCGCCCATGAACGCCTCCTACACCCAGGTCGACGGCAAGCCGGCGATGGTCACCCCGGAGCACATCAACCTGGGCCTGGCCATCGACGTCACCAAGGCCGACGGCTCGCGCTCGCTGCTGGTGCCGTCGATCAAGGCCGCCGAGCTGATGGACTTCCGCGAGTTCTGGCAGGCCTACGAGGACATCGTGCGCAAGGCCCGCACGAACAAGCTCACCGCGGACGACTTCGCCGGCACCACGATCTCGCTGACCAACCCGGGCGGTATCGGCACCGTGCACAGCGTGCCGCGGCTGATGAAGGGTCAGGGCACCATCCTCGGCGTCGGGGCGATGGAGTACCCGGCCGAGTATCAGGGCGCCTCGGACGAGACGCTGGCCCGGCTGGCGGTCAGCAAGGTCATGACCCTGACCTCGACCTACGACCACCGGATCATCCAGGGCGCGCAGTCCGGGGAGTTCCTGCGCGCCATCCACCAGCTGCTGCTCGGCGACGACGAGTTCTACGACCACGTCTTCGAGTCGCTGCGCATCCCGTACGAGCCGGTGCGCTGGGTCCAGGACATCGCGGCCACGCACGAGAACGACATCAGCAAGACCGCGCGTGTCATCGAGCTGATCGACTCCTACCGCACCCGCGGCCACCTGATGGCGGACACCGACCCGCTGGAGTACAAGCAGCGCCGCCACCCGGACCTCGACGTCGTCTCGCACGGGCTGACCCTGTGGGACCTCGAGCGCGAGTTCGCCACCGGCGGCTTCGGCGGCAAGCCGCTGATGGAGCTGCGCGACATCCTCGGCGTGCTGCGCAACTCGTACTGCCGCACCGTCGGCATCGAGTACATGCACATCCAGGACCCGGAGCAGCGGCGCTGGATCCAGGCGAAGGTGGAGAACGGCAACGGCAAGCCCAGTCGCGAGGAGCAGCTGCGCATCCTCAACCGGCTGAACGCGGCTGAGGCGTTCGAGACGTTCCTGCAGGTCAAGTATGTCGGCCAGAAGCGGTTCTCGCTCGAGGGCGGCGAGGCGGCCATCCCGCTGCTGGACCAGGTCATCTCCGCCGCCGCCGACGCGGGCCTCGACGAGGCGGCGATCGGCATGCCGCACCGCGGCCGGCTGAACGTGCTGACGAACATCGTGGGCAAGCCGTACGCCAAGGTGTTCAACGAGTTCGAGGGCAACCTGGACCCGAAGTCGATGCACGGCTCCGGCGACGTGAAGTACCACCTCGGCACGGAGGGCACCTTCACCTCGCTGTCCGGCCAGCAGATCAAGGTCTCCCTGACCGCCAACCCGTCGCACCTGGAGGCGGTGGACCCGGTCCTCGAGGGCTACGTGCGGGCCAAGCAGGACATCGTCAACAAGGCCGGCAGCGCCTTCACCGTGCTGCCGATCCTGATGCACGGCGATGCCGCGTTCGCCGGCCAGGGCGTGGTAGCCGAGACGCTGAACATGTCGCAGCTGCGCGGCTTCCGCACCGGCGGCACCATCCACCTGGTGATCAACAACCAGGTCGGATTCACCACCTCGCCGGTCTTCTCCCGCTCATCGGTGTACGCGACCGACGTGGCGCGCATGGTCGAGGCGCCGATCTTCCACGTGAACGGCGACGACCCGGAGGCCTGCGTGCGGGTCGCCCAGCTGGCCTTCGAGTTCCGCCAGGCGTTCAACAAGGACGTCGTGATCGACATGGTCTGCTACCGGCGGCGCGGCCACAACGAGGGCGACGACCCGTCGATGACGCAGCCGCTGATGTACCAGCTGATCGAGGCCAAGCGCTCGGTGCGCAAGCTCTACACCGAGGCGCTGATCGGGCGCGGCGACATCACGCTGGAAGAGGCCGAGGCCGCGCTCAAGGACTACCAGGCCAAGCTGGAGCAGGTGTTCACCGAGACCAAGGACAGCGCGCCGGCGGCCAACGGCGGCGTCCAGGCCGCGGCGAACGTGAACGGGCACACGGACGAGGGGGTGCCGTTCCCGGCGCCGGTGGGCACCGCGATCAGCGACGAGGTGGTCAAGCGCATCGTTGAGGTGCACGTCAACCTGCCCGAGGGCTTCGAGGCGCACCCGCGGGTGATCCCGCAGCTCCAGCGCCGGGCGCAGATGGTGACCGACGGCACCATCGACTGGGCGATGGGTGAGACCCTCGCGTTCGGCTCGCTGCTCATGGAGGGCGTGCCGGTGCGGCTGACCGGCCAGGACTCCCGGCGCGGCACCTTCGTCCAGCGGCACCACGTGATCATGGACCGGCGCACCGCCAAGGAGTACACGCCGCTGTCGTACCTGTCCGAGAACCAGGCGACGTACTCGGTGTACGACTCGATGCTGTCCGAGTTCGCGGCGATGGGCTTCGAGTACGGATACTCGGTGGCCCGGCCGGGCGCGCTGGTCCTGTGGGAGGCTCAGTTCGGCGACTTCGGCAACGGCGCGCAGACCATCGTGGACGAGTTCATCTCCTCCGGCGAGCAGAAGTGGGGCCAGCACTCCGGCGTCGTGCTGCTGCTGCCGCACGGCTACGAAGGCCAGGGCCCGGACCACTCCTCGGCCCGGATCGAGCGCTACCTCCAGATGTGCGCGCAGAACAACATGACGGTCGCGATGCCGTCGCTGCCCTCGTCGTACTTCCACCTGCTGCGCTGGCAGGCGCACAACCCGGCGCACAAGCCGATGGTGGTGTTCACGCCGAAGTCGATGCTGCGGCTCAAGGCGGCGGCCTCCCGGATCGAGGAGTTCACCGGCGGCATGTTCCAGCCGCTGCTCGGCGACCCGGCGGTCGAGGCGGGCGGCGTGCGGCGGATCCTGATCTGCTCCGGCAAGGTCTACTGGGACCTGGTGGCGCGGCGGGACAAGCAGGGCATCACCGACACCGCCATCATCCGGGCCGAGCGGCTGTACCCGCTGCCCGCCGCAGAGCTGCTGCGCGAGATCGCCCACTACCCGGCCGGAGCGGAGCTGCGCTGGGTCCAGGAGGAGCCGGCGAACCAGGGCGCCTGGCCGTTCATGGCGCTGCACCTGCCCGGCGAGCTCGGCGGGCGCCCGCTGACCTGCGTGTCCCGCCCGGCGTCGTCGTCTCCGGCGGTCGGCTCGGCCAAGCGGCACGAGGTTGAGCAGCGCCGCGTGCTTGAGGAAGCCTTCGCGGACTGACATCTGCTTACGGCGCGGCCCCGAACCTTAGGGAACGGGGCCGCGCCCTTTTGGCGTTCAACTTAAAGAGGAGCGCGGAACCCTTGTACTTCACGGATCGCGGCATCGAGGAGCTGGACCGGCGGCGCGGCGAGGAGGAGGTCTCGCTCGCGTGGCTGGCGGAGCGGCTGCGCGAGTTCGTGGACCTCAACCCCGAGTTCGAGACGCCGATCGAGCGGCTGGCCACCTGGCTGGCCCGGCTCGACGACGAGGAGGGGTGACCGGACGGACCGGTCCGGCCGCAGGTCGCGTGTCCGACTTGACTTCCCACAGACGCGATATATCGTGGATTTCGACAGACGCGATACATCGCGACTCGTAAGCGGGGAGGACCGCGAACATGCCAGAGTCCTGGAAGATCGAGGAACCCGAGCAGATCACCATCGGCGACGGGGTGCGCTCGCTGCGGCTGACCGCCGCGGCCGGCCGGGTCAACATCATCGGCACCGACGGCCCGGCGACCCTCGAGGTCAGCAAGGTCACCGGCCAGCCGTTGAACGTCGAGTTCGACAACGGGGAGCTGGTGGTCCGGCACGGCGAGTACAGCAAGTCCCAGCTCTTCGGCTTCCTGCTCGGCGGCCGCCGCCTGGAGGTCGACCTCTCGCTCGCGCTGCCGCCGGACGCGCTGGTCGACGTGCGCGTGGTCTCCGGCCCGGTGGTCATCTCCAACTTCCACGAGCGGGTGACCGTGAAGGGCGTGTCCGGCGAGGTGACCCTCGCTGGGGTGCACGGCTCGGCCCGGGTCACCACCGTCTCCGGCGCGATCACCGCCGACCAGGTGACCGGCGACCTCGCGGTCAAGGCGATCTCCGGCGCGATCACCGTCATCGCGGGGGCGGGCGGCGCGATCGACCTGTCGGCGGTGTCGGGAGCGATCACAGCCGACCTGGGCGACCCGGTGCCGACCTCGGTCAACCTTCAGTGCGTCTCCGGCGCGGTCACCGTCCGCCTGCCGCACGACCCGGACGTGAGCATCGACATCGGCACCTCCAACGGACGGGCCGTCAGCGCCTTCCCCGAGGTCGCGGTGACCGGCCACCGCAGCGCGCAACGGCTCTCCGGCCGCGTGGGCTCCGGTACCGCCCGGCTGACTGGTAAGACGGTGTCCGGCGCGGTGACCGTGCTGCGCCGTAGCCCCGAAGATGACCCCTGGGACCTGGGCGTCGAGGACCGCCGCCCGGACGCGGACGAGGTGCGCGACGCGGTCCCGAAAACCGACGAGAACGGCGAGAACAGCGAGGACGCGCGATGACTCCGGTCTTCGGCCACGGCCGGCTCCGGCTCTACCTGCTCAAACTGCTGGACGAGAGCCCCCGGCACGGCTACGAGATCATCCAGCAGCTGCGGGAGCGCTTCGCCGGGCTGTACGCGCCGAGCGCGGGCACCGTCTACCCGCGGCTGGCCCGGCTCGAGTCCGAGGGCTTGATCCGGCACGAGACGGACGGCGGCCGCAAGGTCTACCGGATCACCGACGCGGGACGGGCGGAGCTGGCGGCCAAGGCCGGCGAGCTGGACGCCCTGGAGAGCGAGATCCGTGACTCGGTGCGCGACCTGGCCGAGGGGATCCGCGAGGAGGTGCGCGAGTCCGCTCGCACCGTGCGCGAGGAACTCGAGGCGCAGGCCCGCGAGGCGGCCCAGGAGATGGCCCGCCAGGGGCGCGGGTCGCGGCGCGGCGGCCCCTCCTTCCCCTTCACTCCCCCCACGCCCCTGGCCCCGGGCGGCCCGCCGCCGGAGTCCGCCGACTGGACCCGCGACCAGTGGCGGGACTGGAAGCGCGCCCAGCAGGAGCAGTGGCGCGAGTGGAAGCAGGAGATGAAGGGCCAGACCGACCAGTGGAAGGACTGGCAGCGCGCCTGGAAGGACCAGTGGGCGCACCAGTGGAAGGAACAGTGGGAGCAGCAGTGGGAGGAGCAGCGCCGCGCCTGGGAGCAGAGCGGCCCGCCCCCGTGGAAGCAGTGGGCCGGCTCGTTCTTCGGCCCCCAGGAGGGGTTCGGCGGCTCGGGCGGTAGTGGTAGCGGTGGTGAGTCCGGCAGCCGGCGCGGGATGGACTGGGAGGTCTTCGGGCCCCAGCTGCGCGACCTGTTCACCTACCTAAGCCGCAACGGCGCCCCGTTGGTGGACGCCGCGCGACGGCACGGCCCGCTGTCCGAGGACGACCTGGCCCAGGCGTACCGGATCATCGACCAGACCCTGCGCGACCTGCGCGACCTGTTCGACTCGCCGCGCGACGCCCGGCCGGACGACCCGGCCGAATAACTCCTACAGCGTGACTCCTACAGCGTAAAGACGATCTTGCCGACGAGGTCCCCGGCGGCCATCCGGGCGAATCCGTCCGGGGCCTCGGCAAGCGGACGCACCGAGTCGACGACTGGGCGCACCCCGGCCACGTCGCAGAACTTCAGCAGCGCCGCCAGCTCGTCCCGGGACCCCATCGTGGAGCCGACGATGCGCAGCTGGTGGAAGAAGACCCGGGTCAGCGCGGCGGGCGGGTTGGGCCCCGACGTCGCCCCGGAGATCACGATCGTGCCCTCCTCGCGCACCGAGGCCACCGTGTGCGCCCACGTCGCCGCGCCCACGGTCTCCATCACCGCGTCCGCCCGCTCCGGCAGCCGGGCCCCGGATTCGTAGACGGCGTGCGCGCCGAGCTCCAGCGCGCGAACCCGCTTCTCCTCGGACCGCGAGGTGGCCCACACCCGGAAGCCCGCCGCCCGGCCGAGCGCGATCAGCGCGGTGGCCACGCCGCCGCCCGCGCCCTGGATCAGGACCGTGTCGCCGGGGCGCAGGCCCGAACGGGTGAACAGCATCCGATAGGCCGTCAGCCACGCCGTCGGCAGGCAGGCCGCCTCCTCGAACGAGAGCGAAGCCGGTTTCGGCAGCAGATTCCACCGCGGCACCGCGACCCGCTCGGCGAACGTGCCGGGGTAACGCTCCGTCAGAATCGTGGGCCGCTCGCGGTCCGAGATCCCGAAGCCGCGCTCGCCGATCACCGCGTGGATGACGACCTCGTTGCCGTCCTCGTCGACGCCGGCACCGTCGCAGCCCAGGATCATCGGCAGCCGGTCCTCGGGCAGGCCGACGCCCTTGAGCGACCACAGGTCGTGGTGGTTGAGCGCAGCCGCGCGTACCGAGACGGTGGTCCAGCCCTCGCGGGCGGCCGGCTCGGGCAGCTCGCCCGTCTCCAGTCCCTTGAGCGGCTCGTCCTTGTCGATGGCTGATGCGTATACGGCGAACATGCGCTCCACCCTACTGGCCGGTAAAGTCCGCCGCAGCGGGGGCTATAGCTGGGCGCTAGCGCGCGTCTAACACACGCCAGGCGTCGCGGGCCCAGCGATGCTTTTAGACGCGCACTAGTTTCTAAAGGCGCGCGACGCCCGCTTCCCGGGCCGCCCGAGCGACCGCGGCCGCCACCGCCGGTGCGACCCTCGGGTCGAACGGCGACGGGATCACGTGCTGCGGCGCGAGTTCGTCGGCCACTACGGCGGCCAGCGCGTCGGCCGCGGCCAGCTTCATCGACTCGGTGATGGCGGTGGCCCGCACCGACAGCGCCCCGGCGAACACCCCGGGGAACGCCAGCACGTTGTTCACCTGGTTCGGGAAGTCGGAGCGGCCGGTGGCCACCACGGCCGCGTACTTGCCCGCGACGTTCGGGTGGATCTCCGGGTCCGGATTCGCCATCGCCGCCACGATGCAGTCCTTCGCCATAGTCGCGACGGCCGCCTCAGGCACGGTACCTGCCGACACCCCGATGAACGCGTCCGCCCCGCCCAGAGCCGACTCCAGGCTCCCGGTCAGGCGCGCGCGGTTGGTGTAGCTGGCCAGGTCCCGCTTAACCGGGGTCAGGTCCTCGCGGCTCAAGTCCACGATCCCCTTCGAGTCGGCCACCGCGACGTCCCCGATCCCGGCCTCCACCAGGATCTTGGCGATCGCGACGCCGGCCGCCCCGGCGCCCGAGATGACCGCGCGCAGGTCGCCGAGGGTGCGTCCGGTGACCTTGGCGGCGTTGCGCAGGGCAGCGAGCAGCACGATCGCGGTGCCGTGCTGGTCGTCGTGGAAGACCGGGATGTCCAGGCGCTCGCGCAGCCGGTCCTCGATCTCGAAGCAGCGCGGCGCCGAGATGTCCTCGAGGTTGATTCCGCCGAACGCCGGGGCGAGCCGGACGACGGTCTCGACCACCTCGTCCACGTCGGTGCAGTCGAGGCAGACCGGTACCGCGTCGACCCCGCCGAAGTGCTTGAACAGGATCGCCTTGCCCTCCATGACGGGCAGCGCGGCCAGCGGGCCGATGTCGCCCAGGCCGAGCACCGCGGTACCGTCGGTGACCACAGCGACCGTGTTCGACTTCCAGGTGTATTCGAGGGCGAGTTCGGGCCGCTCCGCGATGGCGGTGCAGACCTCGGCGACTCCAGGGGTGTAGGCGAGGGACAGGTCGGCGCGGTCGCGCAGCGGGACGGTGGCGGCGACCTCGAGCTTGCCGCCCCGGTGCAGGGCGAACACCGCGCCCTCGGCCGTGACGGGTGATTCGATGACGGACTGGCCAGGCATGGGGGAACATCCTCCGGTCGGGTGCGGCGTGCGTCCCCGCGGACGGCGGATCGCCGCCGCACCGTCGAGGCACCGTAACTGGAAATCGGGAACGGCAGGCCAGCCGCGTGAGGGTGAGGGTCGCGGCTTCGGTCCGGCCGGTAACCGTGGGTGTCCGGTCGCTGTACGTAGTCTACTGCGCTGGTGAGAGCACCTTACGCCTCCAGTCGATACGCCCTCCATAAGGTTTCGCTGTAATCGCGTGTGATATTCGTCTGAACCGGGCCACGGAGCCACCGTGGCAATGTGTAAAACGGCCCTTGCCAAGGGCGGGCAGAGGCGTACCGTTACGTCAAGCCTGCTCATATGCGCTCGATCGCGTAACGTGGGCCGGTAACGTCCGAATCGAGCACCACCGGAAACACGACCGAGGTCAACGCTGTGGAACTAGCCTCCTACGCGGACCGCGCCGTGCAGCTTGTGAACACGGCCGATCCGTACCGCGACCAGGACCGTCTGACGACGGTGGACGACGCGCGGGCACTGTTGTCCAGGCAGGGAGCCTGTGGACGACTGACGCACAGTGATTTGACCGAATTGCGGGCCCTGAGGCAGCGGCTGCGGCTGGTCTTCGACGCGGTTGAGGCGGGCAACGCGCCGCAGGCCGTGACAGTGCTCAACCAACTGCTCGAGCAGTACCCGATCCGCCCTCAGATTTCCGGCCACGACGGCACGGACTGGCATCTGCATCTCGCCGAGGGCTCGCCGTCTACGGCTGCCGCCTACGGCGCTAAGGCGTGCATGGGTCTGGCCGTACAGGCGACCGAGGTGGGCATGGACCGGCTGGGCGTGTGCCAGGCCGCGCCGTGCCGCGACGTGTTCATCGACACCTCGACCAACCGCTCCCGCCGCTACTGCTCGGAGCGCTGCGCCACGCGCGCGAACGTGGCCGCGTACCGCGCGCGCCGTCGCGAGGCCGCACTGGCTACGTCGGGCGCCTCCGCCTGAGGGGGCGGCGCGGCGGCCAGAGGCGCGCTACCACCCGGCCGAGCACCAACTCCGGAGGCACGGCGCCGAACTGGCGCGAGTCGCCCGGCGCGTAAGGGTTGTCGGCGAGCAGCCACCAGCCGCCGTCCTGCCATCTGACTGCGCGTTTGACCAGGACGAGCCCGGGGTCGCGGGGATCGCGCGCGACCACCGGGTCGCCGGGCCGGATGGACACGCCGTAGCGCACCAGCAGCGTGTCCCCGTCGTAGTACGCCGGGACCATGGACGCCCCCGACACGCGGGCGAGCCCCAGAGGGAGCAATCCGGTGACCGTGCTCACAAGTCCTGATGATCCCATGCGCGGCATCGGCCTGCGCTGCGCAGTAGGCTCGTGCGCGGACCATCACCTCTTAAGTGACGAAGGGGTTTCACCGATGCGTATCTTCGCGCGCACGCTGACCGTCCACGCCCACTGCGATCTCCCGTGCGGCGTGTATGACCCGGCCCAGGCCCGGATCGAGGCCGAGTCGGTCAAGGCGATCCAGGAGAAGTACCAGGCCAACGAGGACCCCGCGTTCCGCACCCGGGCCATCGCGATCAAGGAGCAGCGGGCCGAGCTGGTCAAGCACCACCTCGACGTGCTGTGGTCGGACTACTTCAAGGCCCCGCACTTCGACAAGTACCCGCAGCTGCACACCCTGTTCAACGACGCGGTGAAGCAGGCCGGCGCGGGCGGCGTGAAAGGCTCGAACGACCCGGCCACCGGCCAGAAGCTGCTCGAGCTGATCGCCGAGATCGACAAGATCTTCTGGGAGACCAAGCAGGCCTGAACCGGCCTGGGCCCGCGCCCGTTCCGCGCTGTGCGGTCAGACTCGAAGAGATCTGATCACCGCGCCGGTACGGGCGCGGCCCTTTCCCCCCGGCCGGTCTGGCGGATCCTGGCGAATCCCCAGACCACGGCCGGTTTCGGGAACGCCGCGCGGGCCTGGGACGTTGTCCTTCGTGAGGTAGACGGCTGAGATTTCCGTCACCGAGGGGCACCGCGTTGCGGGGCGACATCGGTCGCCCTATGGAGGTACTTTCGTCTCACGACAAAGCGCCGCCTGCATACGATGCGTGCGGTCGGCACGGCGCGAGCGCCGCGGCACGGACGGTGGGAGGCACAATGGAGCACCATTCCGCTTCTCGGGGCGACTCGGCAGGAGGAGGCACAGCGGTGGCGACTCGTGATTTCGTCGAGGTGTGCATCCCGGCGCAGGGCGCTTACCTCTCTCTGCTGCGCACCGCCACCGCGGGCCTCGCGGCCCGGCTCGACTTCACCCTCGACGAGATCGAGGACCTGCGGATCGCGGTGGACGAGTCCTGCGCCATGCTCCTGCAGAAGGCGACCGACGGCAGCAGCCTGACCTGCCGCTTCGACCTGTCGCCCGACGCGCTGGCGATCACCGTGTCGGCGCCCACCCTGGACGGCAAGCCACCGGCCCGGGACACCTTCGCCTGGACGGTGCTCACCGCGCTGGCCGGCGAGGTGGACGCGCTCACCGACGAGGACGGACGGACCGTCGCGATCACGATGGTGAAGCGGCGCGAGGGCGGGGAGAAGACCGCAGCGTGACTACAGCACAGACCCCGACCACGCCGGTTCCGGAGAACGCGGACACCGAGACCTCCGTCCTGCTCGACGGGGCCGAGACCGCCGAGGGCCAGGACCGGGCCAGGGCGGCGCGCCCGCCGCACCAGGGCGGCGCCAGCACCCCTCAGCCGCGCAGCTCGGCGCACGCCGCCGCGCACGCTGAGGCGCGCGAGCTGTTCCGCCGGATGGCTGAGCTCGATCCGCGCGACCCCGCCCGCGCCCAGATCCGCGACCGGCTGGTGCGCATGCACCTGCCGCTGGTCGAGCATCTGGCCCGCCGGTTCCGCAACCGCGGCGAGCCGCTCGACGACCTGACTCAGGTCGCCACCATCGGGCTGATCAAGTCGGTGGACCGGTTCGACCCGCAGCGCGGGGTGGAGTTCTCCACCTACGCCACCCCGACGATCATCGGCGAGATCAAGCGGCACTTCCGGGACAAGGGCTGGGCGGTGCGGGTGCCGCGGCGGCTGCAGGAGCTGCGGCTCTCGCTGACCGCGGCGACCAGCGAGCTGTCGCAGCGTAACGGCCGCTCGCCCACCGTGGCGGAGCTGGCCGCGCATCTCGGGCTGACCGAGGAGGAAGTGCTCGAAGGCCTGGAGTCGGCCAACGCCTACTCCACGCTGTCCCTCGACGTGCCCGAGTCCGGCGACGACGAGTCCCCGGCGGTGGCCGACTCGCTCGGCAGCGAGGACGAGGCACTGGAGGGCGTCGAGTATCGCGAGTCGCTCAAGCCGCTGCTCGAGCAGCTGCCCGCGCGGGAGAAGCGGATCCTGCTGCTGCGGTTCTTCGGGAACATGACGCAGTCTCAGATCGCCGACGAGATCGGCATCTCGCAGATGCACGTGTCCCGGCTGCTGGCCCGCACGCTCGCGCAGCTGCGGGACAAGCTCCTCGTCGACGAGTAGGCCCGACGGCCCCGGTTCAGCGCACGTCCCGGCTGAGCACCTTGTGCGAGGCCGGGACGAACAGGAGCACCACGCCGGCCAGGCCGAAGAGTCCCACCAGCGCGCCCTCGAGGTAGAGCGAGTCCTGGAACATCCGATAGGCCGACCCGACCAGCAGCAGCTGGGTGAGCAGGGCGGGGGTGCGCGCCCACGGCTCGAGCCGGGCCAGCCCGCGGCAGACCCAGGCGATGCCGAGCCCGAACAGCAGGAAGATCACGCCGGCCACTTCGGCCCGCCCGCGCAGCACCGGCTGTCCGACGAAGCCGCCGATGATGAGGTACACCGCATAGCCGATCATCGCGGCGGCGATCGTGGCTGTGAGAAGCGCGACAGCGGTCACGCTCGCGGGGCGCTTTAGGGGCGGCGGCGCGGACTCAGCCTCGACCGCCTTAGCCGGCTCGACTTGAGCGCTCGTCGACGGCTTGACCTTCGCTTGAGCCGTAGTTTTCGCCGGGGAAGTCTTCTGGGCCACGTCTCGCAGCGTACCTCTCGTCTACCCGGCCGCGGCGCCCGGGTGGCCGCGTTCTGCCTGCGCCTTACCGACACGAGCGTGGGTAATGTGTCAGGCATGTCCGAGGAGTGGGGAGCCGCGCCTGAAGAGAGCGTGGAGACAGTGGACGGCACCGCCGTCGCGATGGCGCCGACCCGGCAGGTGCGGCGCGGACTTCTGGTGATGAACCCGAAGGCGACCACGACGACGAGCCACGTCTCCGAGGTGCTGGTCAGCGCGCTGTCCTCGGTTCTCGAGTTACAAGCGGTGCGCACCGAGCGGCGCGGCCACGCGGCGGACCTGGCCCGGCAGGCGGTGGCCGAGGGCACCGACGTGGTCATCGCGTTCGGCGGGGACGGCACCGTCAACGAGGTGGTCACCGGGCTGCTCGCGGACGGTCCGCGTCCCGGGCTGCCGGCCCTGGCCGTGGTGCCGGGCGGCTCGACGAACGTCTTCGCCCGCGCGCTCGGCCTGCCGAATCACGCGGTCGAGGCGACCGGGGTCCTGCTGCGTCTGCTGCGCGAGGGGCGCACCCGCCAGGTCTCGGTCGGCGCGGCGCACAGCGAGGACGACGATTCCGACCGCTATTTCACCTTCTCGGCCGGCTACGGCTTCGACGCGGCCGTGGTGGGCGCGGTCGAACGTCAGCGGGCGGCCGGGCGCCGCTCGACCGGCGCCCTGTACATCCGTCTGGCCCTGACCGAGTACATCCGTCACACCGACCGCAGGAATCCGCCGATCAGCTGCAAGCTGGCGGACGGCACGCAGTTGCCGCCGCTGTTCATGGCGGTGCTGGCGAACACCGCCCCGTGGACGTACCTTGGCAACCGCCCGATCCTCGCGACGCCGGACGCCGCCTTCGAATCCGGGCTCGACCTGTTCGGCATGGCCAGCATGGCGCCGGTCCCCCTGTCGCGCACCGTCGGCAGGCTCATCGCCGGCTCGCGCCGACTCGACGACGGTCGGCGGGTGCTGGTCCGCCACGATCTGGCCGGAATCACCCTTTCGGCGCAACGGCCGGTCGCATTCCAGGTGGACGGCGACTACCTGGGACCACGCGAACGTGTGACGTTCCGTAGTGTTCCGGATGCACTGAGCGTATTCGCGTGATGTACTGAAGCCGGGCGCGACGCTTCGGCCGGAATACCCCCGAGTCACCGGACGTTGGAAACCTTGGAGTCACGCCGCCGTCTTCCCGTCCCGACCTTCGAAGGCAAGGTGTGATCCACCAGACACCTGAGATTACAACTATTCCGTCCGTAAACCCTTGTGCGCGGACCTTTTACCTGTCAGGCTGGTTCACGGCCTTGAAACTAGGGCTGTGATCGCTCAGTGCCGAGTGACCGGTCCCCTTCGGATCGGTCGAGGGCAGCCGAGCGCGGCTCCGAGATCAGTGACATCAAGGCCCACGAACCCCCCGCTCAATCGGCCGAGGTCGGTTCCACCGACCCGCCAGTTTGAGTGGAGATGCTCGTGAAAGAGTTCACATTCACAAGAACAGTGAACCGGAACCTTTCATAAGGCGTCTGCAATAGCGGGAACCCGGCGCACGTGTGGTGGCGGCTCCGGACACCCGCCCCGCGTCGCGCTCCCCGCGGCACGGAAACACCGGCACCACAGCTGCACAAACACACAAAGTCGTTCAGCCCGGACCGCGCGCTTCCCCCGCGCACCGAGGCGTAACACGCGAGGAGTAGGACCGATGGACTGGCGCCACCGCGCCGCGTGCCGCGATGAAGACCCGGAACTGTTCTTCCCGATCGGGAACACCGGGCCGGCACTGCTGCAAATCGAGGACGCAAAGGCGGTATGCCGCCGTTGTGACGTGATCGATCAGTGCCTCCAGTGGGCGCTGGAGTCCGGACAGGACGCCGGCGTCTGGGGCGGGATGAGCGAGGACGAGCGCCGCGCACTCAAGCGCCGCGCCGCCCGCGCCCGCTCGCGCATGGCCTGAGCCGCTACCCGCA
>NZ_DASZGI010000089.1:0-8176 GCF_035938995.1 Actinocrinis sp. | reverse complement strand
GCGAGGAAGGGCTGCTACAGCGGGCCGACGACGAACTCGCCGCGCTGGCCGCCGCGGAACTCGCGGAGGCGACCGGGGAGCGGGGCGCGCCGAGTGCCACCAGGGTGACCCGCTGGGGCGGCGCCCTGCCCCAGTACACGGTCGGGCACCTGGACCGGGTAGCCACGATACGCGCGACGGTGGCGGCCCAGCCTGGGCTCGCCGTCTGCGGCGCGGCGTACGACGGGGTGGGCATACCCGCCTGCGTCGCGACGGCGCGCGATGCGGCCAGCCAGGTGATGACGTTCCTCGCGGCCAGGCCATCGGCAGATGACAACACCGGTGCGGTCCGGTGATCGCCGTGGCCGACAATGGTGGCATGGCTGACGAACAAGGGATGGCTGGCCCGGGCGGCATGAGTACCGAGGCCGCGGGGACGGCGCGCAAGCCGAAGGCCCGTGATCTCAACGAACTGGTCCGGTACACGATGTGGTCGGTATTCCGGGTGGCCGACCGGGTCGCGCTTGAGTCAGGCGGCCTCGGCAATGCCGCCGCCGAGGTGAGCGACCTGCTTGACCAGGCGGCGGGCAAGGGCACCGTCACCCGCGGCTGCTACGACGTCCAGGGTCTCCGGGCGGATGCGGACTTCATGTTCTGGTGGGTGGCGCCGAGCCCGGATGACCTGCAGGACCTGTATGTGCGGTTCCGCCGGACCCGCCTCGGGCGCTGCAGCGAGCCGGTCTGGTCGGTGATGGCGCTGCATCGTCCGGCCGAGTTCAACAAGAGTCATGTCCCTGCCTTCGTGGCGGAAGAGGAGCCGCGCGCGTACGTGAGCGTGTACCCGTTCGTGCGCTCCTACCAGTGGTACCTGCTGGATCCGGCGGAGCGGCGGCGGCTGCTCGCCGAGCACGGGATGATGGCGCGCGAGTATCCGGACGTGCGGGCCAACACGGTCGCCTGCTTCTCGCTTAACGACTACGAGTGGATCCTTGCGTTCGAAGCTGACGAGCTGCACCGGATCGTGGACCTGATGCGCCACCTGCGCAGCTCGGAGACGCGTCGGCACGTGCGCGTCGAAGTGCCCTTCTTCACCGGGCGCCGCCGCTCGGTCTCGGAGATCGTGGACGCGCTGCCGTAGCCGACGGCGGCGCGACGGCAGCGCGACGACGTCCGGCCCGGGCGGTCAGACCCGAGGCTGCTGCTGGGTGATGCAGTGGATGCCGCCGCCGCGGGCGAAGAGCGGGCGGGCGTCGACGAACTCGATCTTCCGCTCGGGCAGCAGTTTCGCGAACACCTCCGCGGCGGCCTCGTCGCGCGGATCGCCGAAGCCGCACAGCAGCGCCAGGCCGTTGGCCAGGTAGTGGTTGATGTACGAGTAGTCCACCGGCTCGCCGTCCTCTTCCAGCGTGGTCGGCCCGAGCAGTTCGACCACCTCGAGGCGGCGGCCGCGGGCGTCGGTGGCGGCGCGCAGCATCGCCGCGTTCTCCCGGCAGACTTCGTGGTCGGGGTGGGCCGGGTCGGGCTGGCTGTGGACGACGACGACGCCGGGCTTGACGAACGCCGCGACGATGTCCACATGGCCGCGGGTGCCGAACTCGCCGTAGTCGCGGGTCAGGCCGCGCGGCAGCCAGATCACTTTGCGGACCCCGAGGAAGCCGCGCAGCTCGGCCTCGACCTGCTCGCGGGTCCAGCCCGGGTTGCGGCCCGGATCCAGCTGCACGGTCTCGGTGACCAGGACCGTGCCTTCGCCGTCCACATGGATGCCGCCGCCCTCGTTGACCATGCGGGAGGCGAAGCGGCGCGCCTCGGCCAGCTCCGCGACCGACTCGGCGATCTCGGCGTCCTTGCTCCAGGACGCCCAGGACTGCGCGCCCCAGCCGTTGAAGATCCAGTCCACCGCGGCCAGGTTCCCCCGGCCGTCGGTCAGGAACGTCGGGCCGATGTCCCGCATCCACGCGTCGTCCAGCGGCCGTTCGACCTGAGTCACCGCCGGGGCGAGCCACGTCCGGGCGGAGGCGGCGGCGCCCGGGTCCACCACCATCGTCAACGGTTCGTACCGGGCGATCGTGTTCGCGACCTGTGACCACGCGCGATAGGCCTCGGCCGGGTCGTTACCGAGCGTGTATCCCTCGGTGGGCCAGGCCATCCAGGTGCGCTCGTGCGGCAGCCACTCGGCCGGCATCGAGAAACCGTGGTCTGCGGGGGTCGTCATCCTGCGCGCTCCTACAGCGGTACGGGGTGCGGGGAACGGTGGTCGGGGAAATCGGGACGGGATCGACTACAGGAAATACAGCCGGGACAAGGACACGCGCTCGGAGGGGCCGGATTCGATCGGCTCGCCGTCGAGGGTGACCGCGCCGGTCGCGGGCGCCACCCGCACGGCCCCGGTGCGGGTGTTGCGGACCATCGCGCTCGGGCCGATGCCGCGGGTGCCGCGCACGGCCACCCGGCGCCGACGGGTCGGGAACAGATCCGCGGCGGCCTCGGCCGCGGCGCCCGCGACGAAGGCCACGGACAGGTCGGCGGCGGTCGCCCCGTGGCCCCCGAACTGCGGGCCGTACATCAGCGGCTCGCAGCGGTCCGTCGAGGCGTTCGGGTCGCCGACGACTCCGTACGCGGGGAAGCCTGCTTTCAGCACGAGCTGCGGCTTCGCGCCGAAGTACGCCGGGTGCCAGAGCACGATGTCCGCGAGCTTGCCCGGCTCGAGCGTGCCGATCTCGTGCGCGAGGCCGTGCGCGATCGCCGGGTTCACCGTCAGCTTCGCGATGTACCGCAGCACCCTGGCGTTGTCGTGGCGTGCGCCGCTCGGATCGACGGCCTCCGCGCCGAGCTGCCCCTTCATCTTGTCCGCGACCGCGAAGGTGCGCCGGACCGTTTCCCCGGCGCGGCCCATGCCCTGTGCGTCGGACGAGGTGATGGGGATGACGCCGAGGTCGTGCAGGACGTCCTCGGCGCCCATCGTCGAGGCACGGATCCGGTCCCGGGCCAGCGCCGCGTCCCCAGGCAGGTCCGGCTTGAGGCCGTGCGCCGACATGATCATGCCGAAGTGCTCGCCGACCGCGTCGCGTCCGAACGGGAGCGTCGGATTCGTCGAGGAGCCGATCACGTTCGGCTCGCCCGCTAGACGCAGCACGTTCGGCACGTGGCCGCCGCCGCAGCCCTCGATGTGGAAGGCGTGGATCGTGCGGCCCTCGAGCACGGCGAGGGTGTCCTCGACGCTCAGCGCCTCGTTCAGTCCGTCGGTGTGCAGCGCGACCTGGACGTCGTAGTCCTCTGCGACGCGCAGCGCCGTGTCGAGCGCCCGCGCGTGCGCACCCATGTCCTCGTGTACTTTGAAGCCGCTCGCGCCGCCCTCGACCAGCGCCTCGATCAGCGGCGCCGGATGGGAGGACGAGCCGCGCGCCAGGAAGCCGATGTTCACCGGCCAGGCGTCGAAGGCGTTGAAGGCGTGGCGCAGCGCCCAGGGCGAGTTGACCCCGACACCCCAGACCGGCCCGAACTCCTGTCCGATGATCGTGGTCACCCCGGAGGCGAGCGAGGCCTCCATGATGCGGGGCGACAACAGGTGCACGTGAGTGTCGATGGCCCCCGCGGTCGCGATCAGGCCTTCGCCGGAGACGATCGCGGTTCCGGTTCCTACGACGACGTCGACGCCGGAAAGCGTGTCCGGATTCCCGGCCCGCCCGATCGCGTGGATGCGCCCGCCGCGCACCCCGATCGAGGCCTTGCGCACCCCCGACACCGCGTCGATGATCAGCACGTTGCTGATCACCAAGTCACAGGTCTCCGCGACGGCCGCGGCCCTGAGGTGCAGCCCGTCGCGCGCGGTTTTGCCGAACCCGGCCAGGAACTCGTCGCCGGGCGCCTGCGCGTCGTGCTCGACCTCGACGATCAGGTCGGTGTCGCCGAGCCGCACCCGGTCGCCGACGCGTGGGCCGTGCACCGCGATGTAGTCGTGCGCGTTCAGGATGCTCACCGCGCCTCCTCCTGGTCCGGGCGCATGAGGTAGCCCTCCGCCTCGGCCCGCGCGAGCGCCGCATCCCGGGCGCCCGGAGCGTCCAGCGGACCGTCGACCAGACCGGAGAAGCCGATCGCGACCCGCCCGCCGCCGATCGGGACCAGCCCGACCTCGACCGGGACGCCGGGCTCGAAGCGGGTCGAGGAGCCGGCGGGGATGTCCAACCGCATCCCATACGCAGAACAACGGTCGAAGGCGAGGCGGCGGTTCACCTCGAAGAAGTGGAAGTGACTGGTCACCGAGATCGGCACGTCCCCGGTGTTGCGGACGGTCAGCCGCAGCACCTCCCGTTCGGCCGCGGCGGCTTCCTCCCGGGGGATCGCCGCCCCCGGCGCGCGCTCGCCGAGCGACCCCCGCCCCGGAGAATCCGCACGACGGAACGGATCGGTGACGACCGCCAGCCGGGTGCCGTCCTCGAAGACCGCCTCGACCTGGATCTCGGTGACGACGTCCGGAACGCCGGGCAGCACGTCGTCCACGCCCAGCACCGACCGCCCGGCCTCAACCGCCTCGGCCAGCCGCAGCCCGTCCCGCGCCGCCTCGCACACGGTGTCGGCGACGAGCGCGGTGGCCTCGGGCACGTTCAGCCGGAGCCCACGCTGCCGCCGGGCCCGCGCCAACTGCGCCGCGCCGAACAGCACCAGGCGGTCGCGTTCGGTGGGGGTCAGGCGCATCAGGGCAGCTCCGGGTCCGTACCAGCTGGTCGCGTCTAGCCAACCGCATCCCCCGGCGCGGCGCAAAGGATCAGCAGGATTCAGGCTGTGCCGAGTTCAACCCTCCGCCTGCCTGGTTGCAAAACCGGCCGACTGGGTGAGGCGGCCGAGTGAGGCGAGGTCAGGTCAGGTGGGGCGCCGACGCGGTCACTGCTCCCGCGTCTTGAGAAAGGCGTCGGCCACCCGTTTGGGTGCCATGCACAGCCAAGCCTCGGCCAGCGCGTCCGACAACTCCGCCTCGTCGATCGCCCCGAGCAGCACCAGTGCCGCCGGAAAGCCCGAGAAGTGCGGAATAGTGAAGTACACGGCGGGATCGGAGGCGATCAGCGCCTCCCGCAGCTCGATCTGTGCGATCCGCACGGCCAGGATGTCCCCGTCCGGCGCCGCGTCACCAAGGGCAGCCCGGTCCGCCTTCCCGAGCGGCCGCTCCCACGCGAACGGCTTGGTGCGTACCTTCCACACCGCGTTCGTCCGCCGGACCTCCTCAGTCGTCTCGGGCAGCGCCAAGGCGATCCGGCTCACGTCCTCCCACGTGGCCATGACGTCACTGTTTCGGCGAGCGTCGACAGTTCATGGAACGCTTTTACCACCT
Source organism: Actinocrinis sp. (assembly GCF_035938995.1). Taxonomy (GTDB): domain Bacteria; phylum Actinomycetota; class Actinomycetes; order Streptomycetales; family Catenulisporaceae; genus DASZGI01. Next base: position 2,874 of record NZ_DASZGI010000089.1, on the reverse strand, counting down.
TGCTCGAGTGTTCGACCGCCAATCGCGGACGTTGCACAAGATCAGCTGAAACTCGCGATCAAGTGCGCCGACCTGCCGGGAGAAGTCCATAGCATCATCGCTATGGCTTGGGTGCTGTGGAATTGGAAGAGGAGGTCAGGCGGTTGCTGGAAGCTCTGCCGCCGCGTCATCCTGCTGACGGTGTTCCGCAAGACACGCATGCGCGATCCGCGGTGGCACGGTTCGAGGCGGGAGGCACGGTTCCGACGCTCCCCGTCCTCGAGCCTCGCCGAGGCACTCGATGCGCGCTTGACTGTGGAGATCAGGCCGCGCGCCTCGGCGGCCTGAACGCCGGTTCGGTCAGCTCTCCTTCGGCTCGAGGGTGAGGCTGATCGAGTTGATGCAGTAGCGCTGGTCGGTGGGGGTCGGGTAGCCCTCGCCCTCGAAGACGTGGCCCAGGTGGGAGCCGCAGCGGGCGCAGCGGACCTCCGTGCGGACCATGCCGAGGGCGCGGTCCTCGATCAGCTCGACGGCGGAGCTGTCGGCCGGGTCGTAGAAGGACGGCCAGCCGCAGTGCGAATGGAACTTGGTGTCGGAGCGGAACAACTCGTTGCCGCAGGCCCGGCACTTGTACACGCCGATGGTTTCGGTGTCCGTGTACTCGCCGGTGAAGGCCTGCTCGGTGCCCGCCTGGCGCAGCACGCGGTATTCGGCGGGGGAGAGCTCGGCACGCCACTCGTCCTCGGATTTGGTTACTTCATACCCCATGGTTCGAGGGTACGTCTCTGGGACGAGTGGGCGCGCGGGCGGCCGCGGGTGGTAAGCGGTCGGTAAGGCGCGACTGTCCGCGCCGTCCGTCCATCCATCCGCCCTTTCCCGCCCCGCGTGCTCCTACTGCTGCGGCTGTTGTTCGGGCGCGGTGAGGTAGCGGGCGAATAAGAACCCTTCCTCGACCAGCAGGGTGTGCAGGGTCACGGGCACCGCGGGATCCAGTTTCACCCCTTCGAGCAGGCGGAACGCCTCTCCTCCGCGCAGCTGGGGCGAGAGGGTGAGGCACAACTCGTCGAGGTAGCTGGCATGCGCGATGGCCGACAGCAGGTGCGGGCCGCCCTCGCACAGCAGCCGTCCCCGGCCCGACCCGGCGATGGTGTCGAGGGCCAGCGCCATGTCGACCCGGCCCTCCCCGGCGATGATCACCTCTCCGGCGGCGCGTGCGGCGGCGAGGCGGTCGGTCGGCGCGTCGGCGACCGTGATGGTGATCGTGGGGATGCGCGCCTCGGTGTACCGGGGCGAGTCGAAGTCGAGGTCGAGGCTCGCGCTCACCACGGCGTAGGAGGCGACCTCGGTCTGGCCGGCTTCCGCGCGCAGCGCCGCGAACTGGGGGCGCGGTGGGCTCGGCGGCTTGTCGTACCCCTCGACCCGCACGGTCGACGCGCCGACGACGATCACGTCCGCGAGGGCCCGCAGCACGCTCATCACCCGCTTGTCGGCGCTTCCGGACAAGCCGCCCGACTTGCCGTCGGCCTGGGCCGCGCCGTCCACCGAGGCGACCATGTTGGCCCTCATCCACCGGCGGGCGTGTCCCGGATACGCGTAGACGGCCGCGAGGTCGGGCTCGGCGTCACGACTCGTGCGGGGGATCAGCTGGCGCACGGAGGACAGCCTGGCACAGCCGGGACGTCGCCGCAGCCCGGCGGCCGATTCCCGGGGGTTTCACAAAAGCTGTCCAATGAACGCCTGTTTCGTCAGTAGTTGTTGACCGTACTGAAGCCCAGCGCTAATTTGCGCCTCAGTGTCCCGGACGCGCCAGCCCAAGCGCCTACGGGCGCTGAGTCACCCCCGGCGCGTCTCGCCGGGACCTCTAGAACGCGACACGGTCGGATCGGGCCCGGCTGCACGTCGCCCTTCAACGTGCACTCCGTTTCGTCGGCGTCGCGAGCACACGCACAGCGCACAAAGCCGCACCGGGCCGCGCCCCGGGGCGACGCGGCGATCCCGCGAGCCCCGATCCCGCGGGCCCGGCTCCCGTGCGTCGGCCGCACCCACAAGCGCCGCCGCCACACACGAGACAAGGGGTAAATGCACGTGACCCACACGTCGAGATCGACCGTGCGCCGTCGCGCACGGATAACGCTGGCAGCTGCAGCCAGCATCGCCCTGGGTGCCGGGATCGCGATGTCCGCGACCGCCGCCCAGGCCTCCACCCCCACTTCCTCGGCCGGCTCGATCAACAACCCGTACTCACCGGCCTACGGTCACCCGTACCGGCACGGCGCCCTGCCGACGATCTCCCAGCTGGCGAAGATGAACGCGTACTCGGCTGCGCACCCGCAGCTCGCTACGCCGAACGCGACCGGTCCGGAGACGTTGGCGTACGGCGGCGGCATCGACGGTATCGGCGTGATGAGCGGTCACGCGAAGGTGTACCTGGTGTTCTACGGCACTCAGTGGGGCACCCAGAGCACCAACAGCAGCGGTGACCTGACGTTCTCCGGGGACCCGGACGGCGGCGCGCCGGTCGCCCAGGAGATGTTCAAGGGCATCGGTACCGGTGGCGAGCTGTGGTCGGCCGGGCTGACCCAGTGGTGCGACGGCCCGAACGTGTCGTCCGGAGCGACCAGCTGCCCCAGCAATGCCAACTTCGTGCCGTATGACACGGGTGGCGCGCTGTCCGGCGTCTGGTACGACAACTCTGCGGCCTCCCCGGGTACGGCGTCCGGGCACCAGCTGGGCCAGGAGGCGGTCAACGCGGCGGCGCACTTCGGCAACACCACCGCAGCCTCCAACCGGTACTCGTACTACGTCATCCTCTCCCCGCACGGCACGAACCCGGACAGCTACCAGGGTGCGTACTGCGCGTGGCACGACTACAACGGTGACTCCACGTTGACCGGC
>NZ_DASZGI010000088.1:0-4910 GCF_035938995.1 Actinocrinis sp. | reverse complement strand
AGGCCGCAGAGCGTGCGCAGCACCCGGTCCAGGTCGCCCGCGGGCGTCGCGGTCACCTTGAGCGTGGCGGCGGCGTCGGTGTCGTTACGGAACCCGTGTATCTCGTGCGGGTCGGCGACCACGCTTTCACCTGGTGCGAATGCCATCTCGCGCCCCTTGAGGTGGACGGTGAACGCGCCCTCGACGCACTCGAAGGTCTCCGTGATCCGGTGCGAGTGCGGCGTGACGGCGCCGCCCGGCGCAAGGGTGATCAGGGCGACGACGTGCGCGCCGCCGGTCTCCTGCGACGTCTCCAGAAACGTGATGGTCTCGCCGGTGCCTGGATTGCTCACGGTGCGCGAGAGATCGCTCATCGGTCTCACCTCGACTCAGTTACTAGTGGCGACCACTAGTGGTTGTCACCGATTATCATGGTCCACATGCCCGAGAGCAAGCCCCGGCGGCGAATCCAGGCGGAGCGCTCCGCGCTCACCCGCCGCAAGCTGCTGAGCGCCGCTCGCGAGATGTTCATCGCCGATGGCTACAACGCCACCACGATGACACGGGTCGCCGAGCGCGCCGGGGTCGCTGTGCAGACCGTCTACTTCGTCTTCCACACCAAGGGCGAGCTGCTCACGCATGTCTATGAAGCCGCTGTGCTCGGCGACGACCGCCCCACACCACCGGACGAGTCGGACTGGTATCGGCTCGCCTCGACCACCAGCGACCTGCACGATGCGATCGACGCGTTCACCGGCGGGTGCGCCGCGATCCTGCGCCGAACCGCGCCGCTGGAAGCCGTGGTCCGGGCGGCCGGCCCCACGGAGCCCGACGTGCAAGCAGCCCACAACAATGGCGAGGTACTGCGCCAGCGCGGCTACCGCGCGTTCGTGGACACCCTCGCGCAACGGCGACTACTGCCCGACACCGCCGACCGCGAGCAGACCACCGACGTCCTGCTCACCCTCCTGGGGCCACACGTGTACGCAACGCTGACGATGGACCGCGGTTGGAGCCATCAACAGTACGTCGACTGGGCAGTGCGCGTGATTCCCCAACTGTTGACCTGAAGCGCCAGCGCCTCACCCGGTACCAACCACGGGCCGGGCATACGCGGGCACACCACCAGACCCGCAAGCGATGTGAACACCGCTCTCGGCCGGTGACCTGGAGCTGAAGATCCCCAAGCTTCGCTCCGGCACGCCCTGCCCCGTCCTCGCCAGAGATGGGACTACCGCAGCCCACGGAAGGTCCGGCGCAGATCGTCCACCCACAGCTCCGGCACCTCCCACGGGATGAAGTGGCCGCCCCGGTCGTGCGCGGTGAGGTTGACGTGGCGGTACCAGGCGGCCCGGTCGCCGGCCCGGAAGTGTTCGACGCGGTGCGCCGTGTCGACGCCGGGCGGGTTCTCGAAGCCGACGAAGGTGATTCCGGTCGGCGTCTCGATCGCCGGCGTGCGGTCGTGCGACGGGGTCCACGGGTAGCGGTTGTGGTTCGCGTAGATGCGGATCGAGGTGCCGATCGCGTTGGTGGCCCAGTAGATCGTGGCGTGGGTCAGCAATTCGTCGCGGGTGAACACGCTCTCGACGTCGCCGTGGCTGTCGCTCCACTTCGCCCAGCGTTCCAGGAGCCAGGCCAGCAGTCCGGCCGGCGAGTCGGACAGGCCGTAGGCCAGGGTGCTGGGCGCGAGCATCTGGGCGGCCAGATGGACGGCGAAGCGCCGTTCGAAGTCGATCAGTTGTGCGCGCGTGGCAGCGTCCAGGCCGTCCGGGATCGGACGGCCGCCGGTGATGTCCCAGGCGCGGTCGCCGTTGAAAAAGTCCAGCCGCAGGCCGGAGCCGATGTGGATGCCGACCAGTTCGTCCGCGTACTTGTGTCCGAGCTGCCCGGTGACCAGCGCGCCGACGTCGCAGCCGGCCGCTGCGTACCGCGGGATGCCCAGGACCTCGGTCATCAGGGTGTGCCAGAGGTCGGCGATCTTCCAGAAGTTCAGGTCCGGGCGCCCGGCCGGCGCAGTGGAGAAGCCGAAGCCGGGCAGGGACGGCACGATCAGGTCGAAGGCTTCGGCGGGGTCCGCGCCGTGGGCGCCAGGGTCGGCGAGCGGCTCGACCACTTTGGCCCAGTGCCAGAAGGTCCACGGCCAGCCGTGCGTGAGGATCAGCGGTGTCGGGTGCGGGCCGACGCCGGGGCGGTGCATGAAGTGCACCGGGATGCCGCAGACGTCGACGACGTAGTGCGCGTACTGGTTGATCGCCCGTTCGGCGGCTCGCCAGTCGAAACCGGTGCGCCAGTACTCGACCAGCGGTTCCAGGACGGTGCGGGACACGCCGTAGTAGCCGTCTTCGTTGCCCTCGTCGGCGGGCCAGCGGGTCTGGTCGAGACGGCGGCGCAGGTCGTCGAGCACTGTGTCGGGCACGTGGATCGGTGCTGTCTCGAGCGAGGCCAGGGCGGTCATGTCGGCTCCCCGATGGTTTCGACTGTCCGGCGGTGCGAGCGTGTGACGGGTGACAGAGCGGCTGTTGAGCTATGAGGCTGCGGCGCCCTCGCCGAGCTCTGCGATGTGGTGCAGGACGGGGAGCGCGGCGGCGAGGGCTGCGCGCTCCGGGTCGGTCAGCCGCGCAAGGATCGGCGCGATCCGGGCCACCCGGTTGGCCCGTCGGGCGGCGACCACCTCTTCACCCGCGGGGGTGATGTGGACCAGCACCGCACGCCCGTCCGAGGGATCCGGATGCCGCTCGACCAGGCCGTCCTGCTCCAACCGGGTGACGATCTGGGTGACTGCGGGCTGGGTGACCTGTTCGGTCGCGGTGAGTTCGCCGAGCCGGCGCGGGCTGCGCTCGGCCAGGGTGTGCAGCACGGAGAGCGTGGTGAAGCTGAGCCGGCGCACGGCGGGCAGCCGGATGTAGAAGCCGTTGAACCGCTCCACGGCCGCGGCCAGTTCGGCCGGGTCGAGCCCTGATCTCGGCGTCTCCTGCACAAGCGAACAATATCACAGACTTATCTAAGTTTCTTATTCATATGCCGACGCCCGCCCGCCAATACGCACGACCAGGGTCTGCTCGAGCCGGGTCATGCGTACTTGGCGGGCGGATCAGGAAGCGGGCGCGTGGCTCGCTGGCCTGATGGTGTTGTTGACGGCGTCGGGCGTGGGGACCTTACTCTGCGAGCGCGGCGCGAATCGCGGCCTCAGCGTGAAGGCGTGTAGTGGGGAATACCGGTACCGGGCTGTCCGCCTGGCCGACGAGCAGTTCGATTTCGGTGCAGCCGAGGATGACGCCTTGAGCGCCGGCGTCAACGAGACCTGTGATGATCTTCTGGTATGCTCGGCGGGATTCGTCCCGCACGACCCCGCGACACAGTTCGTCGTAGATGACGCGATGGACCACCTCGCGCTGTGGCGCGTCGGGGATGAGGACGTTTGGCCCGCGGCCTGCAGGCGGTCGCGATAAAAGTTCTGCTCCATGGTGAACGCGGTGCCCAGCAGCCCTACCGTGCGCACATCCGCGGCCAGGACCGCCTCGGCCGTGGCGTCACCGATGTGCAGCAGCGGGATGTCGATGGCGGCGGCGATCGCATCGGCGACTTTGTGCATGGTGTTGGTGCACAACAGGACGAAATCCGCGCCGGCCGCCTGCACACATCCCGCCGCGTGCGCGAGCAGTTCGGCCGCGTCCCCCCAGCGGGCCTCGACCTGCATCCGCTCGACGTCGGCGAAGTCGACCGAGTACAGCACACACCTCGCCGAATGCAGCCCGCCGACCCGCTCGCGAGTCAGCGTGTTCAGGAGTCTGTAATACTCCGCGGTGGACTCCCAGCTCATGCCGCCGATCAGGCCAATCGTACGCACGAGCCGACGATACCCGTGCCGACCAAGCTGGGGAACGGGAAACGAGGCACGGGCGTGCCGTCCACGCCTCCGCCGCCGAGGGATCCTCGACGGTGCCGCCCACGAATACTCGACCGCCGCAGCAGCCTGACATGGGGCTGGCACCGAATCGCCTGCCAAGCTGCACGCATCGCACATCCGAGCCCCGTAGGACGTCCCGAGCCCGCAGAGGGACAGCGCGGCGGTCGCTGCGCGGTAGAGCGGCGAGGCCCAGACCGAGCGCGCCGCGGACGGGGTGGGTGCTCGCAACCTCGGCAGCGGCGAGTGCGGATGGTATGCAGGAGACCCTGGACTCTAGGCGGTCTTGACGATGGTGCCGGCTGCTTCGAGCGCTGCTACTTCGTCGGCGGGCGCGGTGGTGTCAGTGACGAGGGTGTGCACGAGGGTGGCGGGGCCGACGTGGGCGTGGGCGGTACGGCCGAGTTTGCTGCCGTCGGCGGCGGCGATGATGCGGCGGGTGGAGGCGATGATCGCCTGCTTCACCGCCGCGTCGTCGAGGTCGTAGGCGGTCAAACCCTCGGCGGCGCTCAGGCCGCAGCAGCCGAGGACCGCGGTGTCGAAGCGCAGCGCTGCGAGTGAGGCGAGGGTGAGGGGGCCGGTCAGGGCGCCCTCACCGTTGCGGGGCCGTCCACCCGGCACCATGAGGGTGGTCGCGGCGGGGGCGTCGCTGAGGATGTGGATGGCCTGCAAGGACAGGGGCATCACGGTGACCTGTCGGCCATGCAGCAGCCGGGCGACCTCCAGGCAGGTGGTGCCGCTGTCGAGCAGGACGGTCTCGCCGTCCGCGATGAGTCGGGAGACCCCGGCGGCGATCCGGCGTTTGGCGTCGAGCGCCTCGTGGGCGCGCAGCGCGAAGGGCGGCTCCTGGCCCCGCAGCAGCAGGGTGCGCGCCCCGCCGCGGAACCGTTCGAGGACGCCTTGCGCGGCGAGGGTGTCCAGATCGCGCCGGATGGTCATCTCCGAGGCGCCGGTCAGCTCGGCGAGGTGCGGGACCGTGGCACTGCCCGAGTCCTTCACGGCCTGGGCGATCAGTCGGTGCCGGTCC
>NZ_DASZGI010000087.1:0-2733 GCF_035938995.1 Actinocrinis sp. | reverse complement strand
TCCAGGTACTGGGTCGTGAGCAGGATGGTCGTCCCCTCCGCGACCAGTCCGCGGATGATGTCCCACATCGTGCGCCGGCTGCGCGGGTCCAGGCCCGTGGTCGGCTCGTCGAGGAAGATCACCTTCGGGCTGCCGACCAGGGTCATGGCCAGGTCGAGCTTGCGCTTCATGCCGCCGGAGTAGGTGGACGCCGGCTTGTCCGCGGCCTCGCCGAGCTCGAACCGCTCCAGCAGCTCCTCGGTCCGGCGGCGGCCGGCGGACGTGGGCAGCAGGTGCAGATCGGCCATCAGCATCAGGTTCTCGCGGCCGGTGAGGTAGCCGTCGACTGCGGAGAACTGGCCGGTGACGCCGATCGCGCGCCGGACCGCCTGCGGGTTCTTCGCGGGGTCCTGGCCGGCGATGCGGATTTCGCCGGAATCGGGGCGCAGGTAGGTGGTCAGCAGGTGGACGGCGGTGGTCTTGCCGGCCCCGTTCGGGCCGAGCAGGGCCAGGATCGTACCCTGCGGGACCGTCAGGTCGATGCCGTCCAGCACGGTCTTCTCGCCGAAGGACTTGCGCAGTCCGCGGGCCGAGATCGCGGCGGCGGCGGTGTTCGCGCCGGCGGTGGTGGATATCGCGGTGCTCATGCCTGCTCCTCCAGACGGGTCACCCGGCGGATCACGATGTCGCCGAGCTTGGTGCTGGCGTGCACCTCGACCTTGTCGACGGGCTCGGCCGCGCCGGGGGCGTCGGACGAGGCGAGGTCGTTGTAGACGCGGCCGACGCTGGTGTTCAGCTCCAGCCAGGCGGCGCTGCCGTCGCGGACCCCGACGTCGACGCGGCCGTTCTTGCTCGTGGCGGAGACCTTGCCGCGCACGACCTCGCCGATCCGCACCTCGCCGTTGGAGTTGGCGGCGGTGATGTCGGACAGCGCGCGGTCGACGGACAGCGAGCCGTTGGAGACCTTGACGTTGGCGGCGCCGGTGATGACGCCGAGCCGGATCGTGCCGTTGCTGGTGGAGACGTCGGCAGTGCCGTCGATGGAACCGATCCGGATCTCGCCGGACCCGCTGTGCACCTCGGCCGAGCCGCTCGCGCCCTCGACGGTGATCTCCCCGAGCCCGTTGCGGATGTTCAGGTCGCCGGTCTCGGCGATCCGGACGGCGCCGAGACCGGTCTTCAGGCCGACGGTGCCGAGCGCGCCCTCGGTCCGGTAGTCGCCGAGCTCGGCCTCGCCGCGCACGTCGGAGTCGGTGGGCAGGTGGATCACGACGTCGATCGACTCGGGACGCTTGCTGAAGTTCACGAACCGGTTGCGGGGCTTGCGGGTGACGACGCTGAGCGTCCGGGTCGCGTCGTCGTACTCGACGCGGGTGTTCTCGGCTGCCTTGACGTCGGAGGCCTTGTCCGGGTCGCTTGGTCGGACCTCGGCGATCGTGTCGGCGCGGTCGGAGGCGGCGATGTGGACGTTGGCGACGTAGAGGTCGAGGACGACGGCGATCGGGGACGGGGTGTTGAAGTTCGAGACTGACATCTCAGGTTCCTTACGGGTGAGTGGTGATTGAAGGTTCTGCGTTGTGTCTGTGATTGGTGCTTGCTGTGCGGGCGACCGGGTCACCGGGCCCAGCCGGTGTAGCTCTGGCCGACCTTGCCGGGCATGTCCATGGCGGCCGGCCGCCCGGCGCCTCGGCCCTCGACGGCGAGCCCGGCCGCGGCGGCCCGGACGATCCAGGCATTGACGGAGAGCCCGCCGGCGGCGGCGGCGTCCTCGATCAGAGCCTTGATGTTGGCGGGCAGTCGCAGGTTGATCCGGACCATGGCGGCGTCGTCGCCCTCGGCGACGGGCAGCCGCACATCGACCGGCCCGGCGGCGTCCGCGGCGGCCGGCGCGGCGGGAGCGGGAGGCGGCGTCACGACGAACGCGGCCGCCCCGCCCCGAAGCCGGACATCGACGGCACCGGGGGCGAGCTCGGCGGAGATCTCCTCGGCGGCGGCGGAAAGCGCCTCCAGCAGGGTGAGCCGGACGGCGGCGTCGAGCGGCGGCAGAAGCCGGTCGGCGAGCGCGCGGGCGTCCTCGCCGCCGACCTCGGCCGCGGTCGTCAGCTCGCGGCGGAGGTTCTCGACGTACTGGGTGAGTTCCATGGCTCAACTGTGGCACCATTTTGGCACCAATACAAGCCTTTCTGGCTCAGTTTGGCATCACCACAGGTCGTCTGTGGTGCCACATGGTGCCAGGAGGTCATGAGTGTGGTGCCATATGGCGCCAAGTGGTGCCACAAGACGCCACGCGATGGTGCGGCGCGGTGCCGGCCGCGATTGCTTCTCTGGCTGGGGCCTGCAGCCGTTGGGATGTATCTGTTGACGATATTTTTAGTGATGCATTCTGTTCTGACTTGATGGATCCCTGATGCCGTTTCAGCGCCAGGCTCTGATCGATCGAGGCGGCTCTCGATGGCTACTCCAGGTGCAGAAGCGGTGCGCTGAGCTGCTCGGATGACTCCGCTCCAGCATGTCGCGGTGTTGTGTTGGAGCCTGAGCAGGTGTCGATCGAGCCCGAGCTGGCCGCGTGACGCACGGTCTGACTGACGTACGAGACGTATTGACGGTGCGGCTGCGCGACCCCATACTCCCGGCAAACGTAAACGTTTCCGGACGGCGCTCCCCGGACTCGCACCGAAGGAGCATCGGCATGCTCTCCCGTAGGAAGTTCCTGGGAGCTGGAGCGGCGACCCTCGCGATCCCCACGGCCATCGG
>NZ_DASZGI010000086.1:0-7547 GCF_035938995.1 Actinocrinis sp. | reverse complement strand
TTGTCCGTTCCAGATCGCCTGGATCGTCATCGTCGGCTCCTTGAGCGTGAGGTTGAACGGCTTTCACTCACACAACTCGATGGGTGGACCGTTTCCTTCCCTGGCTTCTCCGGCTCAGGTCGAGGTGCTTTTCGACCCGCCCGACCCGTTTCTTGCCAGGCCGTTCGCATGAACCAGGAGCGCGGACCACATCATCGGCTCGATCGGCCACTCCAGCCCGGGAATCTCCAGCTCACTAGGATCACGACATCCGCGATCCCGCGATCCCGCGATCCTTGTAGCTTGCGCTTAAGGAGCCAAGACGATGTCGTACCCGGCAGAGCCGTCGTACCCCGCGGACCGCTACCACGGCGACACCGGAGAGGTCAGCGCCACCTTCCGCCCGGTCTCGGCCCCCGCCGCGATCACCTACAAGTCCGGCGGCCAATGCCACTACCTGGCCACCACCGCGTCGACCGGCGGCGAGTTCGGCCTCTACCGCTGGGACTTCTCGGCGGCGCAGGCCGGTCCGGACACCCACTTCCACAAGTCGATCTCCGAGTCGTTCTTCATCCTGCACGGCACGGTGAAGCTGTTCAACGGCGAGACGTGGATCGAGGCGCGCCAGGGCGACTTCCTCTACGTGCCGGCCGGCGGACTGCACGCGTTCAAGAACGAGTCCGGCCAGCAGGCGTCGATGCTGCTGCTGTTCGCCCCCGGCGCGCCGCGCGAGGGTTACTTCGAGGGGCTGCTCAAGGGCATCGCCGACGATCAGCGCGCCGCGTTCATGCTCAAGCACGACACCTACTGGGTCTGATCGCCGGGCAGGCGCGTCTGTTCCGACGACAGGTCGACCGATTCGCATCACCCCGGCGGGCACACTGCAGCATGCGTGTGGCGACGAATGTCCGTACCGGTCACTAGAGCCGCTTCACCATCCGAATCTCGGCCAAGCCAGGAGCGTGTGGATCGCCCGCCGGATCCGCGTCGCACGGAAGGCGGATGCCGCTGTCAGCGAAACCGAGGCGCTGGTAGAACGCGATCGCCCGGGTGTTCTCGTTGCGTACGTCCAGCACTACCCAGACCGCACCGAACTCAGTGCGTGCCCAGTCGCAACTCTTTTGCACCAGCCGAGCCGCCGCCCCCGCATTCCCGCCGCCGCGGTTCGCCGGCTGAACGAACACGCTCATGATCTGCGCCACCGGTAGCACGTCTACCTGTTCGGCAGCGGTTCCTCGGCGCTCGACTCCTCGAACCAGTCCCAGCCGGGCGGTCCTGATCCACCAACCATCACGCGCCTGGCGCTATCAGGACCCGACTTCCCGGCCGGGCGCCCTTGGCTGCGCGGGCCTGCCAGTCGCCATCAGACAGCGCCAACGCCTCGCTCGTTAAGCCCGCGCACCTGATCCCCGAGGTGACGGTGACCGCCATCGCGGCGCGGGATCCGCAGCGGGCACGGCGCTTCTCAACGAAGCACGCAATCCCGCTTGTCCACCAGTCCTATGCCCTGATCCCGAGCCCCGACGACGTAGCGCCAAACCCCCCAAGCCGCCATCGCACACCCGGCCAGACCAGCCGTGGCACCCACGTGCACCCACCCTGTTGGGCTCGTTTTCACGAATTGGGTCGTTGGCCTGGGCGGTTGCCGTTGCGGCTGGCAGCATGGCGGGATGCTGATCTCGCGGCCGTGATCCTCAAGCGGTGGATGAGGCCCGACGACCCCAGGCCCCGAGTTGGCTCAATTGGTGCGCGGTAGCTCGGCGCGCAGGTCACTGGTTCGGCAGTACTGGGGTTGTCAGTCATGGTCTTTCCGGGGGAGAGCCGTTCCAGGCCAGCCCGGGCATGGTTGCCAGCACGCCCGCGACCAGGCAGCGGGCCAGGGCACGGGTGGCGTCCGGCGTGACGGCCTCCGGTGGGCCGGCGGCCAGCGTCAGTAGCACCCCGCTGAACAGGGTGATCAGCGCCTGCACCTGCGCCGGGGAGGTGTGCAGGCCGAGCATGCGGTGCTGGCCGATGGTGACGTCCAGGGTCGCGGCGGCCATCCCCGACAGTGCCTCCGCGAGCGCGGGGCGGCGCGTCGCTTCCAGGGTCAGCTCGTAGATGGCTAGGTATCGGGTGCGGTGGCGTGCCGCGCAGTCGTACAGTGCCGCGCCGATCAGTTCCGCGAGGCCGTCGGGGTCCACCGGCCCGGCCACCTGGCTATCGGCGGAATCCATCGCCTCTATGTGCAGGCCGAACACTCGGTGCGCGGCCGCTGCCAGCAACTCGTCCCTGGTCGGGAAATAGTTGGCGGCGGTGCCGGCGGGCAGCTCGGCCCGCTCGTCTACGGCGCGGTGGCTCAGGGAGTGGATTCCGGAGGCGCCGAGGACCGCGATCGCGGCATCCGCGAGGGCCTGCCGGCGGCGCTCGTTTCGAGGCGGGGCCATGCCTCGACACAATATCATTATGGGGATAGTATTATTACCGTTGTCATATTGAGCTTCTGGAGAGCGGCCGTATCTGCCGACAGCGGCTCAGCGGAGGACGGGGAGGTGGGCAGATGACTGGCCGTCAGACGGCGGTGGTGGCCGGGGGCGGGATCGCGGGGCTTGCCGCAGCGGTCGCGCTGACGCAGGTGGGCTGGCAGGTCACGGTACTGGAGCGGGCGCCAGCCTTCGAAGAGGTGGGCGCAGGCCTGGGCTTCACAGGTAACGGGATGGCCGCCCTGCATGCCCTGGGTTTGGAGGAGGCGGTCCGAACGGCCGGCCACCTGGCCCCGCATGCCGGCTATCAGGACCGCAGTGGCCGCTGGCTGCTGCGGATCCCCGAGCGCCGGCCTGATACGCAGGCGACCACGACGGTCTGCGGCATTCACCGCCGGCGGCTGCACGCCACGCTGCGGCAGGCCGCCGAGGCTGCGGGCGCCGAACTGGTCACCGGTGCCGAGGTCACCGCCGTCCTGCCCGGAACCCCTGGCGGCGAGCCTGCGGCCGCCATGTGGCAGACCAGCACCGGCGAGCACACCGGCGAGGCCGGCCTGGTGGTGGCCGCCGACGGCGTGCGGAGCACGGTGCGGACCCAGTTGTTTCCCGATGCCCGCCCGCGGTACGCGGGCAGCACGAGCTGGCGTGCGGTCATCAGCGACACGTCCTTCGCGGGCCGCCTGGTGGAGGTATGGGGGCCAGGCACCGAGTTCGGCGCGCTGCGGGTCAGTGACGGCGAGGTCTACTGGTACGGGGAGTTCGTCCACCCCGAGGGGGCATCCTTCGCCGACGAGCTGGCCTCGGCCCGCGCACACTTCTCCGGGTGGGCGCCCTGGATCCGGGGCATCGTGGCTGCCACCCCCGCCAGCCAGCTGATGCGTCATGACGTGTACCACCTGCCGGGCGGCTGCCCACGCTACGTGCGCGGCCGGGTGGTCATCATCGGCGACGCGGCACACGCCATGCTGCCCACCATCGGGCAAGGAGCGGCCACCGCCCTAGAGGACGGCGTGTGCGTGGGCCGCATGATCGCAGCACCGGTCAGCGGTGGCGGCGACCTGGCCGCCGCGCTAGCCGCCTTCGACCAGGCCCGCCGACCACGCTGCCGGCAACTCGCCCGCCAGGCCAGCATGCTCGCCCGGTTCGGCTTCGAACTCGGTGACGGGTGGCGCCAGTCGGCTCGCAACGCCCTCCTACGGCGTGTCCCCGCCGGTCCCGCGCTCAAGGCAGGCGCTAGCATCACGCGCTGGACACCCCCGATAGCGGGCGCGACGCTCCTGATCTAGAGGCCAGGCCCAGCTCCAACCCGGGCTGATGCCTTTCTCGGTTGGTGATACGAAGGCGCTGCAGTGCATTGTGGGATGCACGGCCAGGTGGCGGGTGGCCTGGTGTTGTTTACCCGGCCCGGGATTTGAACAGGCTGATGGCGGTGTTCTGAGGGTGGCGATCACCTGGGGCAGCGCGCCGCGGATCCCGCTGAGCGGGAGGTAAATCGGGTTGCTGTCGTGTGTGCTCACCGGTGTACTACCTGTCACCCTCACGAGGTTGTGGGTGGGGGAGGAGTCGTATGGCAGTGGGCACGGACGAGGTTGTCGCGCGGGTGCGTGCGAGTTGCGAGGCCTTCGATGGCGAGTGGGATTGGCTGCGCAAGGACGTGGCCGGGCGGGTGTCCTTCGAGATCCTGTAGGGCTCGTTTACAGGATCGGCGTCGGTTGGGCCATGAGCCACGCGCCTTCGCTGCTGGTTGGCCATGATCGAGGCATGATTCTCTCGGCTGTCTACCGGACCACCCGTCGTCTTCTTGATGCGCCGGCCGTGGCTGTGCGTCATGATGCGTCCAAGGACGCTGAATTGCTCGTACCGGGCGCAGGTGGCGCTCGCCAAGGATAAGGATGCGGTCGAACAGTTCCCGGCGCAGGGTGCCGATCATCCGCTCGCAGATCGCGTTCGCCCGGGGTGCCTGCGGCGGACTCTTGAGCACCTGGATGCCGGCGTCGGCGAGCGCGGCGTCGAAGGCGTCGGTGAACTGGCCGCCCTGATCGCGGATCATGAACTTGAATGAGTGAGCGCGTTTCCCGAACTCCATCAGCAGGTTGCGGGCGGCCTGCGTGGTCCGGGCGCCGTCGGGGTTCGCGCTGATCCCGAGCAGGTGAACTCGGCGCGAGCCGTGCTCGACCAGAATCAATGCGTAAATGCGCTTGAGTGGAACCGTATCGACGTGGACGAAGTCGGTGGCGAGGATGCCATGAGCCGCGGGCGTGACGTCACGCCATCAGCCCCGGCCGGGGCGAACGTAGGTCAGGTTGACTACGCCGGAGTCGAGCGTACGGGCGCTGGCCAACTCGAGGGTGGCGCTACCTCCGGATTGAGGGAACAGCCGCGTGCCGTGCCCCAAGATGATCGGGTGCACCGCGACGCGGTACTCGTCGATCAAATCGTGCCGCATCAGCGTCTGGACGAGGGTGGCGCTACCGTAGACCTCGATGTCGCCGCCGGATTCCTGCTTGAGGGTGGCGACAGCCGTGCCCACGTCGCCAGCGATCACAGTGGCGTTCCACTCGAGCGGTCCCGTCAGGGTCGTGGAGGCAACCAGCTTGCGGATCTCGTTCATTCGCTGGAGATAGGCGCCGTCCTTGATTCCGCCCCACGCCTGGTTCAGCAGTTCGTAGGTGCGTCGGCCGATCAGGAAGTAGTCGCTGGCCTGCAGGTGACGCAGCGCCTGCGCTTGCGCGTAGTCGGTGAAGTACGTGTTCGCCCACCCGCCGTACTCGGTCTCGCCGAAGCCGCCGGGATCCTGGATGATCCCGTCGAGCGAGACCAGTGTCGAAACGCTGAGCTTGCGCATGATGATCCTTTGCTGTCGTGCCGGTCACGGCCGGCGTGGGTGATACCAGTGGCGTGCGGTGGGTCTTGGAACTCAACCGTGTTGGCCTGATTCAGGCTGGCGGCAGTGTCTGCGCGATGGCGCGTAGGACTCGTTCGTAGGCGTCGAGGTCGGTTTCGTCGAATTCGTCCATGGTGTTGAGGACCCGTGTGATGAGTGGGCCGAAGAAGTGCCAGCCGAGGGTCTTGGCCTCCTGGCTGACGATGAGTAGTACCCGGCGGCGGTCGCGTGGGTCGCGTTCGCGGGCGAGGAAGCCGAGTGCTTCGAGTCGGTCGATCACAGCGGTTGTGGCTGGGGAGTTCAGGTGTAGCCGGGTGCCGAGGCGTCCAGGGGTCATCGACTCGCTGGCGCGTTCGGCGTCGAGCAGTGCGATCAGGGCGCGCAGGTCGGTCGGGTGCAGGCCCTGCTCGGTGGCGAAGGCGGCAGCCTGCAGGTCCAGGTCGACGGCGACTGACCGAAGCAGGTGCACCAGGCCCATCCGCGGGTGCGAAGCGGTCTCCCCGCCTGGGGGCGCGGTATCCGTCTTCTTGCTGCCGCGTGCGTTGCGTGGCATCCGCCGCCCCCCTATTCTCTCGATGAGTGAGTAACTCGCTCATCGAGAATACCTGTGAACGGGGCCATCATGCACGCACGAACCCACTCCCAGCCCGAGTCCCCATCGCCCGCATCCACTGACGAGTCCCACGATGCTTTCGAAGCGGCCTACGACACGCTGATCGCGCGGTGGGGTGTGCCGGTCGAGGCCATCGACGTGCCCTCCCGGTTCGGCGCGACGCGGGTCAACGCCTGCGGCCCGCGCGACGCGCCGCCGTTGGTGCTTTTGCACGGAGGCCGCGCCAACTCAGCCTCCTGGTACGCGAACGCGGCCGTGCTCGCCCGCACCCGGCGCGTGTACGCCCCGGACACGATCGGCGACCCCGGCCGCAGCCGTAACACCGGCCAGCCGGTGCGCGCTCGGCAGGACCTGCTGGACTGGCTCGCCCACCTACTCGCCGCCCTCGAGATCCAGCACACCGACCTGTGCGGCCACTCCTTCGGCGCCTGGCTGGCCCTGGCCCACACCCTGCGCGCGCCGCGCGGCAGCATCGCCCGCCTCGCCCTGCTCGACCCCACCCAGTGCTTCGCCGGTTTCGCCCCGGCCTGTTTGTGGCACGCGCTGCCCGGCATGCTGCGCCCGGCCCGGGGTAACGAGGCCTACTTGCGCTGGGAAACCGGCGGAGCCGACCTCGACCCGGACTGGCTCGCGCTGCACAGGCTCAGCGCCGCAGTCCCGACCGGGAAGATCATCGCCGGGCGGCGGCCGAAACCACGGGCCCTGCGCGCGTTGGATGTTCCGGTACTCGTCTTGCCGGCCGAGCTCAGCCGGGTGCACAACATCGACACCGTCGCCGAGCGCGCGAGCAGAACCCTGCCACACGCCGTCGTCGACACGCTTCCCGGCGTCTCCCACCACATGATCCCGTTCACACGGCCGGAGACGCTGAACAAGAAGCTCACTGAGTTCTTTACGAGCGCCGTGTGACGCCTACGCTCGCTGATCGAAGTTGGCTGGCGCTTGGGTCGCCAGCGCGTATCCCGTGCCAAGGCTCGCTCCGGCCGGCGCCGGTATGGACGAGCCAGTTCGCGACGGAACGATCAGCCTGTTCGAAGTCCTAGGGCGGGACGGTCGGTCAGGCCGGCGCGGACGGCCAGGACGACGAGTTGGGCGCGGGAGCGCCTTGCGTAGGCATATGGTGTTCGCTGCTTGGTTCATGGTGCCTTCGATGCTGGCACGGCGCTGGTAGTCGGCGCGCCAGTGCCTCGACCAGTGCCCGCACGGCCTCGCCGGCCAGCTCCATCGTGTTCAGGTCGCGCACCGCGGCGATCACGTGCGTGGAGTCCGTGCGCTGTTTGCCCCGCGCTTGACCAGCCCCAGTTCTCGGCAGCGTTCCAAGAGCCGGTCGAAGGCGAGCCGGGCCAGGTAGCTGCCGACGAGCCGAGCCCGGAACTCCGCCAGAACGCCGTTAACGGCTGCTGCGGCACGGCGCACACCGTCAGCAGATGACCAGGGCGCAGTGCATCAGTGAGCCGCCGTCCGCACATCACGCATGTCGCACCTGCGGCCCGGCATGTCTTGGCCACTGTCGCCGTGACGCTTCCAGCCAGCTACCGCCTGCCCCCGGAGGGGGGTGAACCTGCAGCGCTTCTGTCACGCTGGAGCGCGCGCGGTGAGGGCGCGGATG
>NZ_DASZGI010000085.1:0-2806 GCF_035938995.1 Actinocrinis sp. | reverse complement strand
GTCGCCTCGTCGGTGGCCTGCTGCGCCACGGTCCGCGCCTCGACCAGCTCGATCCGGGCCATCGGCGCGTTGTCGCCGCGGCGCGGGCCGAGCTTGATGATGCGGGTGTAGCCGCCGGGCCGCTCGGCGTACGCCGGGCCGACCTCCTCGAACAGCTTGGCGATGATGCCGCCGCCGTCGAAGAACGGGGTGTTGCGGATCTCCAGGGTCGCCATGACCTGGCGGCGGTTGTGCAGGCCGCCCTTCTTGGCCTTGGTGATCAGCGGCTCGACGAACGGGCGCAGCTGCTTCGCCTTCGGCAGAGTGGTGGTGATCCCCCCGTGCTCGATCAGCGACTTGGCCAGGTTCGCCAGCATGTGCTTCTGGTGGGCGCCGGAACCGCCGAGGCGGGGGCCCTTCTTCGGAGCGGGCATGGTGTTTCGTTCTCCTTGTTGATCCTGCGCCGGCCGTGCCGGGTACCGGACGCAGTCCCGGGGCCCGTCGGATCGGGCCCCGGACGCTTGTCGTGCCTGTCAGGACGTGCTCGTGCTCAGTACTGCTCGGTCTCCGCGTACGACAGGTCGTCGTCGTCGCCGCCATAGGCGTCGGCCAGGGCCAGCGACGGGTCGAACCCGGGCGGGGAGTCCTTCAGAGCCAGGCCCATGGTGTGCAGCTTGGCCTTGACCTCGTCGATCGACTTGGCGCCGAAGTTGCGGATGTCCAGCAGGTCCGCCTCGGACCGGGCGACCAGCTCGCCGACGGTGTGGATGCCCTCGCGCTTGAGGCAGTTGTAGGAGCGGACCGTCAGCTCCAGCTCCTCGATCGGCAGCGCCAGGTCGGCGGCCAGCGCCGCGTCGGTCGGCGACGGGCCCATGTCGATGCCCTCGGCCTCGACGTTGAGCTCGCGGGCCAGGCCGAACAGCTCGACCAGGGTCTTGCCGGCCGAGGCCACCGCGTCGCGGGGCCGCAGGCACGGCTTGGTCTCGACGTCGACCACCAGCTTGTCGAAGTCGGTGCGCTGCTCGACACGGGTCGCCAGCACCTCGTACTTGACCTTGAGCACCGGCGAGTAGATCGAGTCCACCGGGATCCGGCCGATCTCCTGGCCGGCCTGCTTGTTCTGCACGGCGGAGACGTAGCCGCGGCCGCGCTCGACCGTCAGCTCCATCTCCAGCTTGCCCTTGCCGTTCAGGGTGGCCAGGACCAGCTCGGGGTTGTGCACCTCGACACCGGCCGGGGGCGCGATGTCGGCGGCGGTGACGATGCCGGGGCCCTGCTTGCGCAGGTACATCACGACCGGCTCGTCGTGCTCGGAGGAGACGACCAGGCCCTTGATGTTCAGGATCAGGTCGGTGACGTCCTCCTTGACCCCGGGGATGGTCTGGAACTCGTGCAGCACGCCGTCGATGCGGATGCTGGTCACGGCCGCGCCGGGGATGGAGGAGAGCAGGGTGCGGCGAAGGGAGTTGCCGAGGGTGTAACCGAAGCCCGGCTCGAGCGGCTCGATGGTGAACCGGGAGCGGAACTCGTCGACGACTTCCTCAGTCAGCGTGGGACGCTGAGCGATGAGCAAAGGAACCTCCGTGATCAGGGGCGCCCGCTATTTGACGCCCTCGAGTGCACGCCCGCGGCACGGACGTGCCGAACGGGGTGCGACATCCAGGATAACTCCTGAATCGCGCACCCCGCTCCGCGAACGTCAACCGGGGAGGCGGCGAAAGACCTCGCGGCGGACAGACGCCTTTCCTGTCCGCCGCGAGGTCTACAGCCGCCGTCAAGCCCCGGCCGACGTCCGCGGGTTGATGAACACCGCGAACTGCCTACTTCGAGTAGAGCTCGACGATCAGCTGCTCCTGCACCTGGGTGTCGATCACCTGGCGCACGGGCAGCGAGTGGACCAGGATGCGCATCCGGGACGGCACGACCTCGAGCCACGCCGGGACGGTCCGGTCGCCGGCCTCGGCGCGGGCCACCACGAACGGGGTCAGCTCGAGCGAGTCCTTGCGGACCTCGACGATGTCGCTCTCCTTGACCCGCATCGACGGGATGTCGGCCTTGTGGCCGTTCAGCAGGATGTGGCCGTGCCGCACCAGCTGGCGGGCGTGGTCGCGGGACTTGGCGAAGCCGGCCCGGTAGACCACGTTGTCGAGGCGGGACTCGAGGATGCGCAGCAGGTTCTCACCCGTCTTGCCCTGCCTCCGGTTGGCCTCCTCGTAGTAGCCGCGGAACTGCTTCTCGAGGACGCCGTAGATGCGCGCGCACTTCTGCTTCTCGCGCATCTGGAGCAGGTACTCGCTGTCCTTGGTCCGGCCGCGGCCGTGCTCGCCCGGCGGGTAGGGACGGATCTCGATGGGACACTTGGCCGACTCGCACTTGGCGCCCTTGAGGAAGAGCTTTGTCTTCTCGCGGCGGCACCGCTTGCAGTCGGGTCCGGTGTAACGGGCCATTTCTCTTTATTCTCCTGGACTCAGACGCGGCGGCGCTTCGGCGGACGGCAGCCGTTGTGTGGAATCGGCGTGACGTCCTTGATGTGGACGATGTGCAGGCCCGCAGAAGCCAGCGCCCGCACCGCCGACTCGCGCCCTGAACCCGGCCCTTTTATGCGGACTTCAACGCTCTTCATGCCGTATTGGTCGCGGGCCACACCCGCGGCCGACATGGAAGCCTGCTGGGCGGCGTACGGCGTGCCTTTGCGCGACCCTTTGAAGCCAATCGAGCCCGAAGAAGACCACGACACCGTTCGCCCGTCCGGGCCGCAGATCGTGATAATCGTGTTGTTGAACGTGGCCTGAATGTTCGCCACGCCGTGCGGCACCACGCGCCGCTC
>NZ_DASZGI010000084.1:0-16600 GCF_035938995.1 Actinocrinis sp. | reverse complement strand
GCTCAACCTCGTCATCGTGCTGCTGGTCGTCGCGTACCTGGGCGCGAGCAGCGCGGGCGCGCCGGTCACCGGGGCGCTGCACGCGGCCGGGTGGGCCGAGATCGTGCTCGCGGGGGTGGCGTTCTACATCGTGCTGGCGGAACTGGCGAACGAGACGCTGCACCGGCAGGTCTTCCCGCTCTTCCCGCTGCGCAGCCCGGCCGCGTGATCCCGGCATACAGGCACTGGAGATGCATATGAGAACACGAGCGCACGCGGCCCGGTGGCGCAACGAGCGTGCGGCCACGCGCGTGCTAGGGACTGGCGCCGCCCTGGCCGGGCTGCTGACAATCGCCGTCGTCCCGGCGGCCGGGGCCGCCCCGGCCGATGCGCGCGGCGCGTGGCAACCGGAGCCGGCGACGTACGGGGTCAGCGCGCCGAGCACCGTGCAGGTGACGATGGACGACGGGGTCCAGATTGCCGTCGAGGTGGTGTATCCCACCGATCCGGCCACCGGGGCGCGGGCACACGGGCGCTTCCCGGTGCTGCTGACGCAGAACCCGTATGGTGCCGGGCGCTCCGATCCGGCGGCGGCGGGTGATTTCCTCGTGCAGCGCGGCTACATCTACCTCGCCTCCGCGGTGCGCGGCACCGGGGCGTCGGGCGGACAGGTCGACTGGTTCGGGCCGCGTCAGGGCCGTGACGGCGCCGAATTGGTCGACTGGGCCGCCGACACCCTGCCCGGCTCGAACGGCGAGGTCGGCCTGGACGGATGCTCCTACCTCGGGGTGGATCAGTGGTTCACGGCCGCGGCCGTCGGCGCGCACTCCGCTCTGAAGGCGATCACACCGTTCTGTACGGACTCGAACTTCTACGACGACCTGACCGGCAACGGCGGGATTCCCACGCCGTTCGTCGCCGGCATCGCGCATGCCGAACCGCGCGGCCCACAGGACAATCCGGCCACCGACCCGCAGGCGGTCACGATCGCCCAGCAGGCCGACGGCGGGCCGCGCTCCTACGACAACGCCTACTGGCAGACGCGCGACGTGCAGAACCTGATGCCGAGCATCGTGGCCAACGGCATCCCGGCGCTGACCGAAGCAGGCTGGAACGACCTGTTCCCCGGCGGCAACCTCGGGGACTACGTCGCCGCACAGAACGCCTACTTCCACCGGCCGCTGACCGCGCCGATCACCGCACACGAACCGACCACCGGCCGCTACCAGGCGATCGTCGGCCCGTGGACCCATGGGGAGAACGTGAGCGGCGTGACACTTGAGAACCTGCGGCTCGAGTGGTTCGACACCTGGCTCAAGCACGAGCCCACCGGTATGGCCGACACGCGCACGCCCTTGCACATCTTCGAGAAGACCGCGGCCCGCTGGGTGGACACCGCCGCATGGCCGCCTTCGCCGCAGTCGGCGACGTACTACTTCGGCGCCGGGACGCTGAGCACGAACATGCCGGACGGCAGCGGTCACGACGCACTGAGCTGGGCGGCGGCGACCATGTCGAATGCGTTGACGTACACCACCGCGCCGCTCGGCCGCGCCGCGGTGCTCGACGGCCCCTCCGACGTGACGGTCTACGCCACCTCCACCACGCCGGACACCGAACTGAGCGCGACGCTCAATCTGCTGGCCCCCGACGGCACGGTGGTCAAACAGGCCGACGGAATCCTGCTCGGCAGCCAGCGCGCCCTCGACCCGTCCGCCAGCTGGTACAGCCAGGACGGCGTGCTGATCTCTCCAAGCCATCCGTTCACACAGACCAGTCAGCAGCCTGTAGTGCCGGGACGCGTCACCCGCTATGACATCGCACTGCTGCCTAATTTCACGCTGATCCCGGCGGGTGATCGGATCCAACTGGTGCTCACCAGCCAGCCCCTGGCGAGCTTCCACTTCCCGGTGGCGCCCACGCCGCAGCAACTCGCGCACCTGGCCGGCGGGGTCTACACCGTCGAGCGCGGCGAGCTGGGCGCCTCCCGGCTCAACCTCCCCCTCGCCCCGCCCGGCGCGTTCACCACCAGCCCCACGAACTGGGGACCGTCGTCCTGACGACGCGTCTCCCACCCGTTCGGGTGGCGCGGCCCCGCACCGGCCGCGCCACCCGGGCTCCCACCGCGATGTGAGATCACAACCTGCGAACGGACACTACGATGAAGCGGATATCGCCGCACTGTTTCGTCGCCGAGGTGACCGTCCCATGCCCGCTGAACGCGCCGTACGGCCGCGGCTGCGCAGGGACGCCGAGTTGAACCGGCTGCGCATCCTCGCCGCCGCGCGCGAGGTGTTCCGCGACCGCGGCGTCGCGGCCACGCTCAACGACGTGGCGCATCACGCGGGTCTCGGGGTCGGCACCGTCTACCGCCGCTTCTCCGACAAAGAGGAACTGGTCGACGCCCTGTTCGCCGACATGGTCAACACGGTCGAGTCCTACACGCGCGAAGCACTCGAGCACGAAGACGCGTGGACCGGGCTGGTCACCGCCCTGGAACGGGTCTGCGAGATCCAGGCCCTGGACCGGGGGCTGCGCGAGGTGATGCTCGGCACCGGACGCGGTCCGCAGCGCCAAGCCCAGATGGGCGCGCGGGTCGCTCCGCTGGTCGACCAACTGGTGCACAAGGCCCAGCAGCAGGGCACGCTGCGGCCCGACCTGCTGCCCCCGGACCTGCCGATCCTGCAACTGATGATTGCGGCGGTCACCGACCACACCGGCCAGCCCGAGCTGTGGCGCCGCTACCTCGTCCTGGTCATCGACGGGATGCGCGCACGCCCGCACGGGCAGAACACGCCCCTGCCGGCCGCGCCCGGCTCACAGGACCAGGTACAGCAAGCACTCGTGGACAGCAGCACGCGCCAGGCCGACGACCGAGGCCGCGCACCCCACGGCCGCGTGGCAGGCCAAAAAACCCCGCGCCGGTGATCCGCGGGCCGTCTCAGGACGGCGCACAGATCACCGGCGCGGCGCGGTGGAGGGTTACTGGATCCACGGCGCCTTGTACGTGCCGGTGTCGGCCAGGAAGGCGGTGAAATCCTCGGCGGCCCACTCCTCGGCGATCTTGCCGTCCTGCAGCCGGTAGAGGTCCGTCGCGTCCCACTGGACGTGGCGCCCGCTGGCGGGGATGCCCAGGAGCGGTCCGGTCTGCGTGCCGCTGACGATCAGGCGGACCACGACCTCGTCGCCCTGGCCGAAGATGTCCTGCGTCGAGGTGTGCAGATCAGGTATCGAGGTAACGACGGTGGTCATCAGGCCGGTGACGTTGGCGCTGCCGGCGACCGTGCCGACGGTGCCGCCGTGCCACGCCATGTCGGGGGTCAGGTACTTCGCCGCGTCGGCGCCGTGGTGCCCGTCGAGGACGTCCGCCATGAACGCCTCGACCACCTCCTCGTTGTCCCGGACCTTGTCAGACCCCCGCTCGTGGGTCTGCGCCGCCGACTTTCCGGTGGACTGGGTGCTCGTCGTCTGCGCGTTCGCCGCTGCTGTCAGGCCGCCGACGGTGACTGCGGTCACGGCCGTCCCGACTGCGATGCGCTGCCACATGCTCATGTCTCTCTCCTCTGGGTGCCCTGCTGTCAGATCACTGGGGCGGAAGGACGGCCGGTGATTCCTGACCGCTCGCCGTGGTCATCACTTTAATGCTCAAGTCATCTTCTTCGCAAGTGGCTTGCTGAGCACGATACTTCTGCTGTGGAAAGTTACTGAGCCACGCTCTATAGATTGACGATTCATGTAACGCCACCTGCGAATTCGGAGGCGGCGTTCGTCGCGCCGCCGCCCGGAACTGTCAGCTACGCAACGCGCTGCGCCTCCGCGGGCACACGAAGGCCCCGCCGCATCCAACGCGGCGGGGCCTGAAGGAGAGTCGCGTCAGCGCGCAGGCGAGTCGATGCGCTTCACGATCCGTTCGGCGTCCTGGCCCATCCGGCGCAACCGCTCGGGGGAAAGGTTGTCGATCACGAGGTGGCGCACATACGCGACGTGCGCCGGCGCCGCCGAACGCATCTTCTCCGCTCCGGGCGGCAGCAGGATGGCGTTGGTGAAGCGCCCGTCGGTCGGATCCGGCTCCCGCCGGACATATCCGCGCAATTCGAGCCGCTTGACCAGGTGCGACAAGCGCGACAGCGAGGTGCTCGTCCGCTCGGCCAGCTCACTCATCCGCAGCGTGTTCTCCGGCGCGTCATTGAGCATCGCCATGGCCATGTACTCGACCATGCTCACGTCGGCGTCCCGCTGAAGCTGCGTGTCGATGGCCCATGGCAGCCTGGTGAACAAGCGGACCACCGACAGCCACGAGGCCAGCTCTGCCGGACTGAGCCACAGGTCAGTGTGCTCGTCAGTCTGGGGCGTCTGCTCGGTCGCGGTCATTCTGCGAGCGTATCAGTCGCTTCTGAGCGCTCCGTATCACGCCGTGGCCGACGTAGATCGCGGTCGGACGCGGCCGCCCGAACTCTTGCGCGTTTCGGAACGCGGTTGTACGGTCTCGCTCAATCGAATCAGTTCGACAGAGGGCGGGTATGGCCGTCACGATCGCGGACGTCGCCCGGCGGGCCGGCGTCTCCCGCAGCACCGTGTCGTACGTGCTGAGCGGGGCCCGCTCGATCTCGCCGGAGACGCGGCTGCGGGTGGAGCAGGCCATCGAGGAACTCCAGTTCCGGCCGCACGCCGGGGCGCGTTCCATTCGCAGCGGCCGCAACGGTGTCATCGCCATGGCGCTGCCCATGGTCTACGGGCCGCACAACCAGGTGCAGATGCCGTACGTCTGGGCGACGCTGACCGCGGCGCAGGACCTCGGCCTCAAGCTGCTGATGCTTACCGACGACGACGGCGAGACCGCGATCCGCGACGCGGTGGTCGGCTCGCAGGTCGACGGGGTCCTGCTGATGGAGGTGCAGCGCAACGACCCGCGGGTGCCTCTGCTCAGCTCGCTGAAATGCCCCGCGGTGGTGGTCGGGACGCCGGACGACAGCGCGCGGCTGCCCTACGTCGACTTCGACACGGCGTTGGCGGGTCGGCTCTGCGCTGAGCAGTTGCTCGAGCTAGGGCACCGCCGCATCGCATACCTGGGCCAGTCCTCGGCCACGTTTCGCCGGGACGCCGCGTACGCCGTGCACGCGCGCGACGGCGCGCTCAACGCGCTGCGCGCTCAGAAGGTACGTCCTGTCTGGGCGCCCTGCGACGGACAGCCGGCCGATGTGGCCCGGACCGTCGACGGCCTCCTGTCGAAGGTCCGCGGCCTGACCGGTCTGATCGTTTACAACGAGCGGGCGCTTCCGCTGGCGCTGGACCGGCTCGCCGGTCTGGGGCTGCGGGTGCCGCAGGACGTCTCGGTCGTCGCGGTCTGCCCGGACGACGAGGCTGAGCGCCTGCGCATCCCGGTCACCGCGGTGTCCCTGCCGGTCGAGGAGTTGGCACACACGGCGGTACGGCTGCTGGCCGGGCAGGTCAACGGGGAGACCGTGCCCTCGGTGACGATCCTGGCGCCGACGCTGAAGGTCCGCGACACCACCGCGCCGGCTCCGGTCGGCGGCGCCGCCGCCACATCCGCCTGACCTAATCCGCAACCGTCTCCTGTTCTTCCGCTCTTCTTCGCGCTTCTCAAGCTTCGCGGCGATGTTCGCCGACGTGTCAGATTCATCGAATCAATTCGAAAGGTAAAGGCCATGATAAGTGCCTTCCACCGTGGGCGTCCTAGGACAGCACGCCGCGGTGCTCTCGCGGTGGCAGCCGTCGCCTCGGCGTGCGCGCTGACGCTGGCCGGCTGCGGCACCAGCACCGGCGGCTCCGGCTCGGGATCGGTCGACACGCTGAACGAGGTCGACTACTACGGCTCCGCGCCGCAGGACACGCAGATCCAGGGCGTTCTGAACGAGTGCGGCGCGCAGGTCGGCGTGAAGGTCGTGCACCAGCAGGTGCCTCGCGAACAGCTGATGCCCAAGCTGCTGCAGGAGGCATCCGCCCGATCGCTGCCAGACCTGGCGCTGATCGACAATCCGAACCTGCAGCAGGTGGCCGCGACCGGCGGCCTCGTGTCGCTGTCGCAGGCCGGGTTGTCCACCGCCGGCCTGTACCCGTCGATCGTGTCCGCCGGGACGTATCAGGGCCAGACGTACGGCATCGCGCCCGGCGTGAACGGCCTGGCGCTGTTCTACAACAAGGACATGTTCGCCGCGGCCGGGCTCAAACCGCCTACCACATGGGACGAACTGACCGCCGACGCCAAGGCCCTGACGACCGGCTCGCGGCGCGGGATCGCGTTCTCCGCGGTCGGCACCGAAGAGGGCAGCTTCCAGTTCGAGCCCTTCTTCTGGACCGCGGGCGCCGACCTCAAGAACCTCGCCTCGCCCCAGGCGGTGCAGGCGCTGACCCTGTGGAAGACCCTGGTCGACGAGGGCTCGGCGTCCAAGTCGGTGGTCAGCTGGACGCAGGCGGACGTCGACTCGCAGTTCCTGGCGGGCAACGCGGCGATGATGGTCAACGGCCCCTGGCAGATTCCCACCCTGGACGCCAAGGCGGGACTGAACTACGGCATCGTCCCGATCCCGGTGCCCTCGCCGTCGGCCAAGCCGGTCACCCCGCTGGGCGGCGAGGTCTGGACCGTCGGCCACAGCAACTCCGCGCGGGAAGCGAAGGCCGTGGCGGTGGTCAAGTGCCTGCTCAGCCCGGATCGCAGCCTCGAGTGGTCGAAGGACGCCGGCTACATCCCGAGCAATGAGGCGGCTGCCGCGCAGCTGGGCCAGTCCGATCCGCAGCTGGCCGCGTTCGTCACCGAAGTGGCCACCGCCCACGCGCGCACGGCCGAGCTGGGCACCGCGTATCCGAAGGTGAGCACCGCCCTGTACAACGCGATCCAGTCCTGTCTGGCCGGTGGGATGTCGCCGCAGGCCGCGCTCTCCCAGGCGCAGAGCCAAGCCGGGTCCTGACGATGGCCGCGGTGCTCAGCGAGACGTCTTCTGCCGCCGCTCAGGCGGCGGAAGACGCCCCGGCCCGAGCGCGCCGCCGCCGCACCGCGTGGCGCGCGGCCGGGTTCGTCGTTCCGGTTTGGGTGTACGTCATCTGCTTCTACGTGTACCCGCTGGTGTCCAACGTGCGGATGGGCTTCCAGAACTACACCGTCTCGTCCTTCTACACCGGATCGGCGCCCTTCGTCGGGCTGGCCAACTACCGCGCGATCTGGCACGATCCGCAGTTCGCCCAGACGGTCGTCAACACGGTGCTCTTCACCGTCGGATCGATCGTCTTCCAGTTCTGCATCGGCCTGGCGTTGGCGAGTTTCTTCCGCCGGATCTTCCCGTTGAACGGCGTGCTGCGCTCGCTGCTGCTGGTGCCGTGGCTGCTACCGCTGGTGGTGTCCGGGACCGTGTGGCGCTGGATGTTCTACAACGACTCCGGCGTGGTCAACCAGACACTGCTACACCTGCACCTGATCAGCCAGCCGATCCCATGGCTGGTGAGCACGAAGATGTCGCTGGTCGCCGTCACGCTGGTCAACATCTGGGTCGGCATCCCGTTCAACATGGTCATCCTGTACGGCGGATTGCAGGCCATCCCGGAGCAGGTGTACGAGGCGGCGTCGATCGACGGCGCGAGCGCGTGGCAGCGTTTCACGCGGATCACGCTGCCGCTGCTTCGCCCGGTGACGCTCGTGGTGCTGACGCTCGGGCTGATCTACACCGTCAAGGTCTTCGACGTGATCATGGTGGTGACGCAGGGCGGCCCGGCGAACTCTTCGCAGACACTGACCATCTACGGCTACGACCTCTCGTTCCAGCAACTGGCGTTCGGCCAGGGCGCCGCGGTCGGCAACCTGCTGATTCTGGTGGCGGTCGTGTTCGCCTGGATCTATCTGCGCGCGGTGCGCGAGCCGGAGGGACGGGGCCGATGAGTACGGGATTGATGGGTTCTAGGTTGCTGAAGACGGGGATCCGCCCGGCGGCTGCCGGCCGGGAGCGGCCCAGGCTCTCCAAGAGAGCCCGCAAGGCGCTGGGCACCAGCGTCGGCATCGCGATCGTCGCGGTGATGCTGTTCCCGCTGTACTGGATGTTCGACGCCTCGCTGCTGCGGCCGCAGGACCTGGTCAGCCGCACGCCGACCTGGTTTCCCCTGCACGGCACGCTGGACGGCTATCGCAATGTGCTGAGCAGCCAGGGCGGTCACCTGCTGATCAGCCTCGAGGTGTCGCTGGGTACTGTCATCCTGACGCTGCTGGTCGCGGCGCCGGCCGCCTACGGCATGGCGAAGCTGCGTGTGCCTGGCAGGCGTGCGCTGCTGTTCGCGCTGTTGGTGGCGCAGATGATTCCAGGCATCGTGATGGCCAACTCGCTGTACGTGGTCGCGGACAGGCTTGAGCTGCTCAACTCGCCGCTCGCGCTGATCCTGGCCGACTCAACGCTCTGCGTGCCTTTCGCGACGCTGATCCTGCATTCCTTCCTGCGCGGCGTGCCCGATGAACTCGGCGAGGCGGCCGCGATCGACGGCGCCTCGCGGCTGCGGACCTTCGTGTCGGTCATCCTGCCGGTGGCCCGCAACGCCGTGATCACCGCGGCGCTGTTCTCCTTCCTGTTCGCCTGGGCCGACTTCCTGTTCGCCGTCACCCTGACCACGCAGGACGACCGCGCGCCGGTCACCGTCGGCATCTACCGCTTCATCGGCGCGAATCTGACCGACTGGAACAGCGTGATGGCCACCGGCGTCATCGCGTCGATCCCGGCGGCCCTGCTGCTGATCGTCGCGCAGCGCTACGTCGCCGCGGGCATCGGCAGCGCCGCGGTCAAGGACTGACACCGCGGCTACGACACGACGATTTCGAACCCTGACCGAGTGCTTCGACCCAGGGAGCGTATGTGCTCACCCCATTCACCGTCGCCGACCACGTCCTGACCTGGCGCAGCGGCCATCACCTGTTGACCGTCCAGCCGTGGGGCGCCGACAGCGTCCGAATACGCGCCGGCCTGTATCGCATCCTGCCCGACCTGCCCGGCGCCCTGGAGCGCGCGCTGCCTCCGATCGAGCCGGTCGCGCCCACCATCGAGATCAACGGCGCGGAGCAGACCGCCACGCTGGTCCACGGCCGCGCGCGGGTGCAAGTGGACGGCGCGAACGGGCTGGTGTCCTTCCACCGCTCCGACACCGGAGCCGAGGTGCTTCGGGAGCAGCCCGCGCACTTCTGGTGGCCAGGATCGCGCCACTTCGAGGCCGCCGGAGCGGGCTTCCACCGCATCGAGCAGCGGTTCGCCGCCTACCCGGACGAGCGGATATACGGACTCGGACAACACGGCCACGGACGCCTGGACCAGAAGGGCATGGTGCTGGAGCTGGCGCAGCGCAACGGCGAAGTCTCGATCCCGTTCGCCTTGTCCAACCGCGGATACGGCCTGCTCTGGAACAGCCCGGCCGTCGGCCGCGTCGAGTTCGCCGCCAACGGCACCCGCTGGGTCTCCGACCGCGCCCGGCAGATCGACTACTGGCTGACCGTCGGCGACAGCCCCGCGGCCATCATGACCGCCTACGCCGGCGCCACCGGATTCCCGTCCGCGATGCCGGCGTGGGCGTCAGGCTTCTGGCAGAGCAAGCTGCGGTACCGCGACCAGACGGAGCTGCTGGAAGTGGCGCGCGAGTACGCCCGCCGTGGTCTGCCGCTGTCCGTGCTCGTGATCGACTACCTGCACTGGCGGCACCTGGGGGACTGGGACTTCGACGCCGAAGCCTGGCCCGACCCACGCGCGATGGTCGACGAAGTGCGCGCGCTCGGCATCGAGCCTGCCGTCTCAGTCTGGCCCTCTGTCAGCCCTCTGTCGGACAGCTACCTGGCCATGCGCAATGCAGGGATGCTCGCCGTGACCGACAACGGCGGCACCATGACCGGCAACTGGCCTGACGACGGCGGCTCCCCGACAGAGATCGGCGTTGCCTTCTACGACTCGACCGACGAGCGCGCCCGCACCTACCTGTGGGAGAAGCTCCAGGCGAACTACTACAAGCTCGGCATCCGCGCCTTCTGGCTGGACGCCTGCGAACCGGAGATCCGTCCCGCCCCGCACACGCTCAACTATGCAGCTGGTCCGGGCTGCGAAGTCGCGAACCTCTATCCGCGCGAGCATGCGCGCGGCGTGTTCGAGCACATGCGCGCCGCGGGGGAGGCCGAGGTCCTGTCGCTGGTCCGCTCCGCGTGGGCGGGTTCACAGCGCTACGGCGTCGCGCTGTGGTCCGGCGACATCCCCACGACGTTCCCCGCCCTCGCGGCCTCGATCCGCGCCGGGCTGAACGTCGCGCTCAGCGGCATCCCCTGGTGGAACACCGACATCGGAGGCTTCCACGGCGGCGACCCGGATGACGAGCACTACCGCGAACTGGTCGTGCGCTGGTTCCAGTTCGGCGCGTTCTGCCCGATCTTCCGCCTGCACGGCCACCGCGAGCCCCGTACCAGCCGCGGGCCGGTCGGCGACGGCGGCGGACCGAACGAGGTCTGGTCCTACGGGCCCGAGGCCTACGAGGCGATCACCGCCATGCTGCGGCTGCGGGAGCGGCTGCGCCCTTACATCCACACCCATCTGCGCGAAGGCCAGCGCACCGGCATCCCACTGATGCGCCCGCTGCTGCTTGCGTTCCCTGACGACGCGGCCGCCTGGGACGTCGAGGACGAATACCTCTTCGGCCCCGACATCCTCGTCGCCCCCGTCACCGAGTTCGGCGCCCGCCAGCGCCGCGTCTATCTGCCGGCTGGAGCGCAGTGGACGCACGCCGACTCCGGACACAGATACTCCGGCGGCAGTCACGTCACGGTGGATGCGCCGCTGCATCGCATTCCCCTGTTCGTGCGCGACGACGCCGAAACCCCGCTTTCCGAGGAGTTGCCATGAGTGGAATCGCCCTGCGCCGACCGCCACGCCCGAGCCCGGCCCGCTCGCCGCGCGCGGGCATCTCGCGCCACATCTTGATCGGCGTGGGACTCGCCGCCCCGCTCGGCCTGGCCGCCGCGCTCGTTCCCGCGTTCCCGGCCGCCGCCAACGCACCGGACACGACGGTCACCGTCGATGTATCGCAGACCGGCGCGGCTCCCACCCACGTCGGATCCGGCTTCCTCTACGGACTGAGCCAGGACGGATCAGGCCCCGCGGACAGTTGGCTGCAACCGCTGGCACCCACGCTCTTTCGCGGAGGCGGCGCAGGACTGCCAGGCGAAGGCTGGATCGGCGACGGCTACACCGCGGGAGCCGGGTACCGCGCCCGCATCGAGTCGGCGATCGACCAGGCGAAGCGGGTCACGGCGGCTCCCTACAACGCGCGCTACGACCTGCTGGTCTCCGACCTGTACGGCGCCGGAAGCTCGCAGCCGGCCAATACCATCGAGCCCTGCGACAATGGCGACTGTTCCAACTGGATCGTGTTCATCGACCAGGTCGTCAGCGATGTCAAGACCGCGGGCGTCATCATCGTCTACGACATCTGGAACGAGCCGGACGGCACCAGCTTCTGGCAGCGCGGTGTCAACAGCGCGCAGTATTTGGCGGGAACGCTCGACGACACGGTGGCCGGAACGGGAAATCTCGCGGCGCCGACCGGGCAATGGTGGGCCTACCGCGCCTACGGCAGCCTCACCGGCGCTTTGATCTCGTCCACCAGCGGAAACAGCGCCATCGCGGTGGCGGCCGCGGATCAGTCGACGGGACAGGCCAATGTGCTGATCGGCAATAACAGCGGCCAGACCGGCACGACGACCGTGCGCGTCCAAGGGCTCGGTTCCACCCCGTGGCTGACCGCCGGAAGCACCGTGCACGCCACGCTGATGCGGATCCCGGATCAGACCCCGCTGTCCCAACCGATCACCATGTCCGACTCCGATGTCACCATCGACAACGGCAGCATCAGCCTGCCGGTGGCGTTCCAGGCGGGGACTGACGCGTTCTGGCTCGTCCTGTCGCCGCACGGCGTTGCGCCGCCGACGCAGCCGGGCGGATCGGGCGGCACTCAGATCGTGGTCGACGGAAACGAGATTGGCACCGCTGACGACCAGTTCCAGTACGACGCGAACTGGGGCGTGACCGGCGGCCTGTCCGACATGTACGAAGGCACGGCCGACTGGAGCCACACGGCCGGCGCCACCGCGACGTTCCGCTTCACCGGTAGCCAGGTCGCCCTGCACGCGGTCCACGACTTCGACCAGGGCATCATGACTGTCTCGCTCGATGGCGAAGCACCGCAGACCATCGACAACTACGCCCCCGTGCGCGACGCAGCAGGGGTCGTATGGACGAGCCCGGCGCTGGCGGACGGGACGCACACGCTCACGATCGTCAACATCGGAAACCGCAACAGCGCGAGCGCCGGAATCAACATCGCCCTCGATCGCGCCGACGTAACCCCGTAACACCGCCGTATCTGACGAGGAGTCGCAATGGAGCGAACCCCCTTGCACAGCCCACCACCACGCCAGAGATCGACCCACTCGCCGCTCGCCGGCATCTCCCGCCATAGCTTGATCGCCGCAGGTCTCGCCGCCGTGCTCGGCGTAGCCGCCGCGGTTGTTCCGGCGGTCCAGGCATCCGCCAACGTCCCGGACACGACCGTCACCGTTGACGTCTCGCAGACCGGCAAGACCCCCACGCACGCCGGAGCCGGCTTCCTCTACGGCCTGAGCCAGGACGGATCAGGCCCCGCGGACAGCTTCTTGCAGCCGCTGACACCGACGTTGTTCCGCGGCGGCGGCGCCCGCATCGCCGGTGGCGGCTGGATCGGCGACAACTACACCGCCGGCTCTGGCTACCGCGTACGCATCAACTCTGCTATCGCGCAGGCGAAGCGCGTCACGACCGCTCCGTACAGCGCGCGCTATGACCTGCTGGTCTCCGACGTCTACGGCGCCGACACGACGCAGCCCTCGAACACCATCTACCCGTGCGACAACGGGGACTGCTCCAACTGGACGGCCTTCAT
This sequence comes from Actinocrinis sp., assembly GCF_035938995.1. Lineage (GTDB taxonomy): Bacteria > Actinomycetota > Actinomycetes > Streptomycetales > Catenulisporaceae > DASZGI01. The sequence continues at coordinate 3,685 of NZ_DASZGI010000084.1, read as the reverse complement.
CGACCAGGTCGTCAGGGATGCCCAGGCAGCCGGCGTCAATGTCGCGTACGACATCTGGAACGAGCCCGATGGCACCGGCTTCTGGCAGCGCGGCGTCAACAGCGCGCAGTACTTCCAGATGTGGGACACGGCAGTTCGCGAGATCAGGAGGCTGAATCCGTCCGCGCTGATCGTCGGGCCCTCGTACAGCGGTTACAACCACACCTGGCTGGACCAGTTCCTCGGCCAGACGAAGAACGACGGGACCCTGCCGAGTGTGCTGAACTGGCACTTCGGCAACGACCCGGCCGCCGACTCGGCTGATGCGGCGGCCTTGGTCGGCGCGCACGGCCTGAGCCCGATCCCGCAGTCGATCAACGAATACCTCTTTGGCAACCAGCAGAACGCCGCTTACACCGCCTGGTTTCTGAACCGTCTCGCCGTGTCGGGTGTCGGAGCCGCCGCGCACGCGATCTGGTCGGACTGCTGCACGGCAGGGACTCTGGACTCCGTCGTGGCCGGAACGGGCGACCTCGCGGCCCCGACCGGCCAGTGGTGGGTGTACCGCGCCTACGCGAATCTGACCGGCCATCTGGTGACGGCGAACAGCGGCAACGCCGGCATCGCGGTGGCTGCTGCCGCGGATCAGTCGGCCGGGCAGGCCAACGTGCTGATCGGCAACAACAGCGGGCAGACCGGCACGACGACGGTCACCGTCCAGGGACTCGGTTCCACCCCGTGGCTGACCGCCGGAGGCACCGTGCATGCCACGCTCCTGCGCATCCCCGATCAGACGCCGCTGTCCCAGCCGATCACCGTGTCCGACTCCGACGTGACGATCAGCAACGGCAGTATCAGCCTGCCGGTGGCGTTCCAGGCGGGGACCGACGCGTTCTGGCTCGTCCTCTCACCGCACGGAGTCCCGGTACCGGCGGGGCCGGGCGGCTCGGGCAACGGAACGATCATCGTCGACGGGAACGTGACGGGCACCGGCAACGATCAGTTCCAGTACGACTCGAACTGGGGTCTGACGACCGGGGTGCCCGACATGTATCTGGGTACTGCGAACTGGAGCCACACGGCCGGCGCGACCGCGGTCTTCCGCTTCACGGGCACCCAGGTCGCGTTGCACGCCGTCCGCGATGTCGACCAGGGCATCATGACCGTATCGGTTGACGGCGGAACACCGCAGACCGTCGACAACTATGCGCCGAGCCGCAATGCCTCGGGCGTCGTGTGGACCAGCCCGGCACTGGCGGCCGGGCCGCACACGCTGACCATCGTCAACACCGGGAACCGCAACAGCGCGAGCGCCGGCATCAATATCGCCATCGACCGCGCCGACGTCACCCCGAATTCGCAGCTCATCGTCGACGGGAACGTGACGGGCACCGGAAACGATCAGTTCCAGTACGACTCGAACTGGGGTCTGACGACCGGCGTGTCCGACATGTATCTGGGTACTGCGAACTGGAGTCACACGGCCGGTGCGACGGCGGTCTTCCGGTTCACCGGCACGCAGGTCGCATTGCACGCGGTGCGCGACTTCGACCAGGGGATCATGACCGTCTCCGTCGACGGAGGAGCGCCGCAGAGCATGGACAACTACTCCGCGACGCGCAACGCGTCAGGGATCGTGTTCACGAGTCCGGTTCTCGCGTCCGGATCGCACACGCTGACCATCGTCAACACCGGCAACCGCAACAGCGCGAGCGCTGGCATCAATATCGCCATCGACCGCGCCGGCGTCACGCAATAGACCGGTCCGCGGCCCGGATCCGTGGTGGCCGTCACGGATCCGAGCCGCGTTCCGCCGAAGCCGCCGCCGTCAGCGTGCCGGCGAGTCGATGCGTTGCACGATGCGCTCGGCGTCCTGGCCGAACCGGCGCAGACGCTCGCCGGACAGGTTGTCCACGACCAGCCGGCGTACGCAGGCCACGTGGCCGGGCGCGGCCTCCTCCAGATGGCGCATTCCGAGCGGCAGCAGGATCGCGTTGGTGAAGCGGCCGTCGGTGGGGTCTGGCTCGCGCCGGACGTAACCGCGCAACTCGAGCCGTCTGACCAGGTGGGACAGCCGCGACAGCGAGGTGTTCGTGATCTCCGCCAGCTCGCTCATCCGTATCGTCCACGCGGGCGCGTCGGAGAGCATCGCCATGGTCATGTACTCGACCAGGCTCAGGTTGGCGTCCCGCTGCAGCTGGGCGTCCATGGCCCAGGGGAGTCGTGTGACCAGGCGGACGATCGAAAGCCACGCGGCCAGTTCGGTCGCGTTGAGCCACACGTCCGCGTGCTCATCAACCATCGTCGACTCCTCGAGAACAGTCATTTGAGGGAGTAGCGATCCCTTCCGTGCTCCTGCGTGCGCCGTTGGGGCCCGGAGCTGCCGGGATTCGTCGACCGGGGCTCTGAGCTTGTCTTACAGAATAGCGTCACTCACATGAAGCTTCAAGTCATTTGGGAAGACTCTCAAGCTGGTCCGCGGTCCGGCGAGTCGGTGACGGCGGAGGGCGGCTCGGCGATCTCGGAAACGTTTGCGCTGCTGAGGCGGCTGCTCTCGACGCGGAGCGTCCAGGCCCAAGAAAACCTGCAAAGCTCACTTGACGGTTCAAGTCATGGCGGAGTAGCTTCTCGCTTGAAGGCGCAAGTTGAACCACTTCGCAGCATTATGGAAGTCAAGGAGCGGGCGCTCCCTCAGCCGCCCGCCCTCACGAACTGGACAGGAGGCCGAACGGCCATGAAAGTCGCACTCACCGGAGGAACCGGGTTCATCGGATCGCACGTGCTGGGCGAACTGCTCGAGCACGGCCACGAGGTCACGGCGCTCGTTCGCAACGAGGAGCAGGCGGCGGCGGTCGCCGCGCGCGGCGCCACCCCGGCCGTCGTGGACCTCTACGACACGCCCGCGGTCGCCCGCCTGCTCAACGACGCGGACGGCGCCGTCCACACCGCCAGCCCCGGGGACGCCACGAGCGCGAACCTGGACTCCGCGGTGGTCGACGCGGTGACCAGCATCTTCGCTGGAACCGGCAAGCCGTACCTCCAGATCAGCGGCCTGTGGGTTTACGGAACCAACACCGCCATCACCGAACAGTCGGGCTACCACGCACCCGCGCTTGTGTCGTGGAAGGAGGCGATCGAACGCCGGGTGTTCGGCGCGAGGGACATGCGCGGCGTGGTCATCGTGTCAAGCGTTGCCTACGGCGACGGCGGTGGCGGGATCCCCGGCGTGCTGCTCGGCTCACCACGGGACGATGCCGGCAACCTGATCATGCTCGGCACCGGGCAGCAGCACTGGTGCGAAGTGCACGTCGCGGACCTGGCCGATTTCTTCCGGCGCGTCCTGGAAGACGACGCGGCCCGCGGCCGCTACGTCATCGGCAACGGGACGGACCCGACCGCCGCCGAGCTCACCGAGGCGGCCGCTGTCGCAGTCGGCGCCCCGGGAGCGGTCCCGGGTTCCGAGGACGAGGCCCGGGCACGCCTCGGCGACTACTTCGCCGAAGTCCTCCTGCTCGATCAGGGCGCCGACGCGGCCAGAGCCCGGACCAAGCTCGGCTGGCATCCGTCGCGCCCGTCACTTGCCGAGGAATTCCGGCACGGCAGCTACCGCAAGTAACACCGGCTAAGGAGGAATGAAAATGGCACTGGACAACGAGCAGATCGTCCGGCAGGCGTACAAGATCGCCGAAGACATGGACATGGCGGG
>NZ_DASZGI010000083.1:0-6280 GCF_035938995.1 Actinocrinis sp. | reverse complement strand
AGACCGTCGTGATGACGCTGTCACAAGCCTCAACAGGGCCCGGACTTCCGGCGTTGCATGGAGCGTCAACGCACGCCGCAGCAACAGCTCGGCGATTTCGGCGTTATCGAGAGCCAGGCGGTGGATGGCCGCTCCGACCAGCGCCTGGCCGTCGCGTTCCACCTCTTGGGCCGTCCGCAGGTCAGCCCGGCACCGACGGCATGTGTCAGCGCCATGGAGTGCAGCACGGCAGAGAGGACAGCGCTCCATCGTTTACGTCTCAAGGTAGAAAAGCAGGTCCTGCAGTTGGTTGCGCACGTCCTCCAGGGCAGCGTTGTCGCCGCTGCTCCTAGCATCCCGGATTGCCTCGATCAGGTCGATGATCTCGGTGCGATCCTCCTCGCCGGTCTCGTCTAGCTTCGCGCTCGCTCTCGCCAACAGTGCATCGACGGCGGAATCGGTGGCAGCGCCGCTGCCGACAGACGCTGCCTGCTCTTGGTCGCCGAACAGCGCACCGATCCGTTGCCTGGCCTCGTCGAGCTGCTCCCGGTCGTAGCGCGACGTCGCATTGTCGATGGTGATTCGACGCTCCAGGCCGGTTTTCTTCTCGCGCGCCGAGACCTGGAGGATGCCGTCGCGGTCGAGCGCCAGATCGACGATGACCGGGTTGCCGGCCGGCTCCCTGCTGAGGCCGGAGACACGGAACTCGCCGATCTTGATGTTCTCCAGGGCGTCGTTGTTCTCGCCCTGATAGATCCGAACGTCAACGTCGGTCTGCTCGTCGAGGACCGTGAAGAACACTTCGCTCATACGCGCAGGGATGGGAGTATTCTTGGGAATAATCGGCACATAATGATATGGATAGAGTTCGCCGTTCAGCTCGCCGAGTGCGCTCGTCCCGAAGGTATAGGGCGTGACGTCGACCAGCACGGCCGACACCTCGGTTCCCGTCATGGCGGCGCCCTGGATGGCCGCCCCCATGGCAACGCACAGGTCGGGATCGACTTCGCCGCGGGGCTGCGTGCCGAACGCTTCCACCAGGCGACGCCGGATCAGCGGCGTCCGCGTTGCGCCACCGACCAGCAGAATCTCGTCCACCTGCGAGGAGGTCAGGCCTGCCGATTCGAGCGCGATATGGATCGCCCCCAGCGTCTCCTCGATGAACGGCGCGATCATGTCCTCGTACTCCTCCCGGCTCAACTCGAGATCGAGGTTGACCGGTTGGCCGCTGTGCTCAGCGAGGTATTCCTCAGCGATGCGGGCGTACGGGTGGTCCGAAAGCTGCTTCTTGGCATCTTCCGCGCTGCGCAGAATGCGTGCCATCGCCTGCGGCCGGTCGGCGACGTCAACGCCGTGCTTGAGTTTGAGGTGCTCAAGCACGTGCTCGACGATCTTGTGGTCGAAATCGTCGCCGCCGAGATGATTGTTGCCGTGGCTCGAGATGACTTCCACGACCCCCTGCTCAATCCGCACGACGGAGACGTCGAAGGTACCGCCGCCGAGATCGTAGACCAGGATTCGCTTACCCTGATGTTGCGCCGCCTCGTAGACCAGCGCCGCAGCGGTCGGTTCATTGATGATGCGTGCCACTTCGAGCCCGGCGATCTCGCCGGCCTCGCGTGTAGCCTGTCGTTGCGTGTCCGAGAAATACGCCGGCACGGTGATCACCGCCTTGCGGATCGGCCGTCCCAGCCGCGCTTGGGCAATCTCCTTCAAGCGCGACAGGATGATCGCCGAGATCTCTTGCGGTGTGTATTCGCGCTCGCCAAGCCGCACCTTGGCGTCGCTGCCCATCCGCCGTTTGATCGAGCGGACGGTTCGCTCGGGATAGAGCAGGAACTGGTTGCGCGCCTCCTCGCCGACGAGCAGTTCCCCGGTCTCGGTGAGCCCGACCACCGAGGGCAGGATGATGCGTCCCTGGTCGTCGCGGAGCACCTCCGGGCGACCATCCCGGTATATGGCGATTTCCGAGTTGGTGGTGCCGAGGTCGATGCCGAGGATCTCGTCCGTCATCATCGGTCTCCTTTGCCCGCGTCGCCCTTGCTGACGATCACCTCGGCCGTGCGCAGCACCTGGTCGTCCCAGAGGAACCCGGCGCGGACCTCCTTGATAACGGTTCCCTCCGCCACGGAGCTGTCCGCTGCGGTGCCGATGGCGCGCGCCAGCCGCGGATCGAAAGGCAAACCCGCCAATTGGGTGGCAACCACGCGCCGATCCAGCAGGACCTGGTCGAGACGCCGCAATGTCATGCGCAACCCCTCCTGCCAAGCTGCCACACCCGACCGGTCCCGGCGCCACAGGCGATCGCGCCAGCGGGGCCGTGCCGCCGCGGACAGCGTGAGCGCCGCCACCAGACGGTCGCGCAGGTCGATGACGTCAAGCAGCAGTGGCCGCAGCGCCGAGTGCGCCTGATCTCGCGTCTCGGTCCGCGCCCGGTCCAGTTCGCGTTGCAGCGTGGCTTGGCTCGCCTGCAGCGAGTCGAAGACGCCGCGGAACTGCTCCAGCGCTTCCTTTACCAGACGTGACTCCGTGCGCACCTCGCTGCGCAGCGCTGCCATCTCGACCAGGACGGAGAACAGGTCTGCGGTCTCCCCCGGGTCATCCGGCGGCTCCTCGCCGTCTTCCACCGTGTCCAGATAACCACGGAACCGGTCGATCAGCGCCTGCTTGATGCTGTCGTCCAACGTGTCTCCCCTGCGTCCCCGGGCGGGCGCTTGTCGGTCACCGTCCGCATGATTCCCTCGGCGAGCAGGGCGGCAACCGCCTGCTTGCTCGCGCGCGACGATCCGGGCGATGCGGCGAGCAGGGCGGCCGTGCAAAGTCGGGAAAGGGCGATCGTGTTCGTGCCAAGCAGCGTCATCTCCAGCCGTTTGCGCTCGTCGCTGAGCGCCTCGTATGCCGCACGGTATTCGCGGAACCGCTCCGGCGCACGGTCGGGAGGGAAGTCCCGTACCAGAGCGAGGTACCGGCGCCTGATCTCAGCATCGTCGGCGGCCTCGTCGACGCCGAGCACGGTGAAAGGATCACGCATCACAGCCGGCTCCGTCGCGCAGTCGGGGTCTGGCGGGGCTGGCTGCCATCCATCGCCATCGCCACCACCGCCTGACACAATTCCCGCAGCACCGGGTCCGGCATCCCGGGTCCGCCCGGCGTGGCGCGGGCCTGCTCGACCATGTGCGCCACGGCCCCGTCCCGGCCGAACTCCCTGACCAGCCCGCGCACGCTGTCGGTGGCCCCCTTGGGCATCCCCTCCAGCATCGCCGCGAACAGCTCCGGCACGTCATCGTCATCGAGCGTATCGAGCAGGGCCGCCGCCGAGCGGCGCCGCCTTAACGGCGCGTCGCCACCCCCGCTCAGAAACCGTTCGATCCGGTTGGCCGCGCGGAAATCCTCTCGATTGACCGCGGCATCGACCATCCGGCCAAGCTCCTCCGTCTCACGCATGGTCAGTCTGGTCGTGTTGCCCCTGGTGCGGGCGACGATCTCGTGGAACCGCCAAATCGGGTTGCCGGGCTCGCGCCGGCGCGCCGTCCGCGCGTATTCCGCAAGTACGTCGAACGCATCGAACCGGGCGAGAATCTCGGCGAGAGCCTGGAATTCGGCCGGCAGCCAGTCGATCACGGCGGCCTGCAGGAGCCACGCCCGCATGCCGAGCAGCAAGCTCGCAACTGCCCGCTTGTTCTCCCCGGTGTCCGGCTGGCCTAGCGCCGAGACGATCGCCATGACCGCCTCTTTCGTCGGCGGCGTCTCACGTTCACGTGCCAGCTCTTGGCGCAGCAACCCGGCAGAACTGCCGGTGAGCTTCATCAACTCGCCTTCCAGGGCTGCACGAAACCATCCGGCCACTCCGCTACCGGCGAGCGCCACGCCCGCCCGCAACCGTTCCTGGGCCTGCGCGTCCTGGCCGGCGCGGAGCTCGACCAGAGCCTGGGCAATGCGCAGCAGGGCGCTGGGGACATCCGGGCGCTCCCATTCGGCCGCCGCAGCCAGTTCCTTCGCTGCCAGCTCCAGTCGGCCCGCCCGCATCTGCTTGCGGGCATGCGCTACCTGCAGCTCGATCATCTGCCGGCGCACCCCGGAATTGATCGGATCGATCTTGAGCAGCCGGTGCGCAAAGCCGGCTGCCTTCTTGTAAGCCTTCCGCGCCATCGCCGACTCGGTTGCCTGCAGCAGCAGGGCGCTGTTGTCCGGGAAGCGCTGGACCGCTTCGTCCACCAGGCGGTGCCAATCCTTGAGCCGTGAATCCGCGCGATAATGGCCGATCAGTTCGAGCACGCCGGCGACATAGTCTGGATCCGCCTGGCAACTGCGTTCCAGGTAAGAGATGACCGGGTCGTCGAGAAAGCCGTCGCCATCCCCCTCGATCTCGGGGTGCTTGGCAGCTAATTGCGCGAGATGCCGCAGGATGACACCTCGCGACAGCTTGGCCTGACGATCGTTGCCGTCATCGACACTGGTGGCAGCGACGGCTGCCCGCCAGAACCGTTCGGCTTTGGCCCAATCGCCTCGCCCCTCTGCAGCGAGCGCCTGGATGCGGTGCCGCTCAAAGTCCGGCAACGGACCAAAATGCTTCTCGAACTGTGAAAGACGGTCGGGCATCTGCGGCAACAGGTTCAAACAGGCGCTCCTGACCTCGGCCTGGGGCAGATCCGGTTGCTTGAAGAGAAATCCGAAAAGGGCGGACGGGCCGCTGCGCGCGGCCTCGGCCGAGCGGGCGAGGAACTGCACCGCCGTCCCGGGCAGGTTGCGCGTCTGGGCAACGAACGCCTGCTGCACCGGGGTCAGCCGGTGCCACCCGTCAGCATCTAACGCCCGCTCAGCGAGTACCGCCGCCGCCACCGCCTCGCGGAAGGCAAAGAACGGCGATTCCGGCGGAATTGCCTCCAGCAGCTGTCGGGACCGGTCGGCATCCTGCGGCATGGTGATCAGGCATTTCAGCAACACGCGGATCGGCCGGAACGCGGAACGCAGCGATATCCGGTTCAACTGTCGCTCCACCTCCTGCGCCGATGCGCCAGCGACCCAGGCCGCCAGGGCCTCGCGCGATGCCACGGCAAGCGCGAGCCATCGCGCCTGTGCGGCGGAGGGTGCTCGCGCGGGGTCGGGGCCCAGCGGTACCGCCACCAGCAGAGCCGCCGCCAGATCCTCCAGGATGGCACGCTCTTCGGCGGGCAGCGTACTTTCGGTTCCGACGTACTGGCGGACATGCGCGGCCGCCTTCTGATGCTGTCCGTCTCGGATTAGGCAATGCAGGTAGAAGACGGGATCGGCGAGCGTGCCATCGGGCCCCAGAGTGTTCTCGACGACCATCGCCGCCTCTTTGAACATCTTCTTGGCGGCGAGGGCACGGGCACGGCCACGATAGGCCTCGGCGAGGGATTGTTTCCATTCCGGCCGCGGATCCTGCCGGATCATCGGCTTGAAGAGCTCCACCGCCTCCTTGAACCGCTGCTGCTTCAGCGCCTCGGCAGCCCGCGCGGCCAGGGCGCCAAGCGAGGCGGAAGACACCCGGCCGCGCTGGTTGGGCTTCTTCACAGCTCGGTCCTCCCCTTAGCGCGAGCGGTTGAATGGAAGGTGCACGACCGGAAGAGTCGGGTCGCTGCGTGTGGAGGATGGCGTGACTGGGCCCGCGCAACAAGGTTCGTTTCGAGGCGACGCGGCAAGGCACAAGGCACAAGATATTACGGTAGGCGGGCTCAAATCGGAAATGCCGTGCGCATCAGCCCTTTTCAGGGGTTCGTGGAAGCGGCGAAGGCTCTGCAGAAGTGCCGCCGGCTGTGCCCGTCAGGATGGGCGCGCAGGCGCAGTCGAGGATTGCACCTGCGGCACCTGCACGAATCCTCCTCGTTCGGTGCGGCTGTCCATCGCGCTTCAAAGGCCAGGACTGCGCGAATCGGGATCGTAAAAAGCCGGTACCAAAGCACCAAGAGGCGGCCCCCAACTCGAAGGACTTTGGTCGAGCGCGGCCTTGAGATGCCCAATGGTGTGGCTTCCCAGCGCGCGAGATCCATCGCGATGGCCGGGTTTGCATGACTCGCCGCTGGAGGGAGATGGATTCGAACCTTCGGTTCCCCAACAGATCCGCTCCCGTTTTCGAGAGTCCCGTGTCGCATGGCGGTTTGACCGTCTCGCGACCAGGAACTGGAAGTTCGAATCCATCTCCCTCCAGCGGGGAGTCACGTGCGAACCTGACTTTCGATCCGTGGAGGTGGGACGGATCGGGACGGCGATGGCGCCATGCGCCCGCCATCGTCACCCCTCACCGCCATTGACACACACAACCGCGGGCACCTGCTTCGCG
>NZ_DASZGI010000082.1:0-3166 GCF_035938995.1 Actinocrinis sp. | reverse complement strand
GGGCCCGCCCAGACCGACCGGGATCTTGACCCGGGCCGCGAGTACGGACACCGTGCTGGCAGCCTTGACGTGCACGGCGAGGTCTGCCATACAGCCATTACACACCACCAGCCGGCGCGTCAGCCGAAGGTGACCGGGGGGGACCGGCCAGCTCTCGTACCACGCGTATCAGGTCGGCCGGATCGAACGGCTTGGTCACGTACGCGTCAACGCCCGCGCGGGTTCCGGGAGGCCCGAGATCCTCCCGAGCGATGATCAACACCACCTTGATGCGCGAAGCGTCCGGGCTCTTCCGCAGCTGGACCGCTGTCTGGAGGCCGTCCACGCGCGGCATGCTGACGTCCAGCACGACGATGTCCGGCGAGATGGCCAATGCCTTTTCCAGGCAGTCGCGCCCGTCCACCGCGGTCGCGACATCGAACCCCTCCAGGATGAGGTTGGCGGCGATCAGCTGCCTGATGACATGATCATCGGCCGCGATGAGCACACGTCCCAGTCCCCGGTTCACCCACCGTGTTCGCGCCACACAGCCAGGTCTAGCCCGACGGCAGAATCCCGGCTACCTGGTGCGCCGATCTGGGCTAGGTTGGAGTGAACCGGGACGATCTGGGACGATCCACAACCCCTGATGTGGGCATGAATGTTGTTGCCACGGTGGGAGTCCGGATGCGCAATCGTGATCAACGGCGTCCGCCGCTGCCCGTTCGGCTGACCCGCGCCGAGCGGGACTTTTACGTGGAACTGCGGCGCCTGGTGGATGCCGCGGGGCTGTCATTCCGTGCGCTAGAGGAATCAACGTCCTCGGCCAGGTCAGATTCTGGTGAATCGTCCTTTTACAGCAAGTCGCAATGGGGCCGCTGGCTGAATGGTCAATCCCTTCCCCCGCGCAAAGCGGTCAGGAAGCTCGCGGAAAAGCTGGCGAAGGAGGATATCGAAGCCGAACACCTGGTTGATCTTTGGGGCAGGGCCTTCGTGCCCACGCCGTACCCGCAAGAGCCCGGTGTCACCCCGGTCCGGCCGCGGCAGCTTCCCATAGCCGCGCAGCACTTCATGGGCCGTGCGGCGCAACTTGAGATCCTGACTCCCCTGGCGGATCAGGTCACAGCGAGCAGCAGCGCCACCGTGATCGTGATCGAGGGAACCGCGGGGGTCGGGAAAACCACGCTCGCGAATCACCTTGGGCACCTGGTCGGTGACCGTTTCCCCGACGGTCAGCTGTACGTTAGCATGCGCGGCTTCGACGAGGGCGGCGAGCCGATGCGAGACGGTGAGGCGCTTCGCGGCTTCCTCGAAGCCTTCGGTATCCCGCCGAAGCTGTTGCCCGTCGGCGTGGATGACCAGGCCGCGTTGTACCGGAGCCTGCTGGCCGACAAGCGGGTCCTTGTCGTTCTTGACAATGTGCGCGACGCCAGCCAGGTGCGCAGGTTGCTACCCGGCAGTCCGGGCTGCCTGGTCCTGGTCACCAGCCGAAATCAGCTCACCGGGCTGGCCGCCGAGGGGGCGCACGTGCTGCGGCTGGATCCATTCACCATGAGCGAGGCGCGCGACCTGCTGGCGCGGCGCCTCGGGTCCTGGCGTGTGCAGCGTGAGCCGCAGGCTGCCGACGAACTGATCGGGTGCTGTGCGCGGCTGCCGCTCGCGATGAGCGTCGCCGCGGCGTATGCCGCGGCTCATCCGGACTTTCCGTTGGAGGTACTGGCGAACGAATTCCGCAGCCGCGGCCTTGACCTGCTGGACACCGGCGATCCGGCCACCACGACCCGGACCGTCTTCTCGACGTCCTACCACCACCTGAGCGAGGGCGCCGCACGGATGTTCCGGCTCCTCGGCATCCATGCCGGACCGGACATCAGCCTGCTCGCCGCCGCGAGCCTCGCCGCCATTGCGGTCGAGCAGGCTCGCAAGGTGCTGGATGAGCTGGCCCGGGCGTACCTGGTGGAGGAACACCTCCCTGGCCGGTTCGCCTTCCACGACCTGCTACACGCCTATGCCGCGGAGCGGGCGCGGGCACAGGAGAGCATCGACGAGCTGGACGCGGCGATGCGGCGGCTGCTCGATCACTACCTGCGGACGATGTACGCCGGGGTCATGCTCGTATATTCGGCTCGGCTGCCGATCGAGCTCCCGCCCCCGATTTCAGGGATGCTGGCCGAGAGCTTCGCCACCGATAAACAGGCGATGGCGTGGTGCCAGGCCGAACGTCATGTGATCCAGGCACTGGTCACGAATGCTGCCGAGCGTGGCGGTTTCGATGCTTACTGCTGGCAGATCCCGTGGGCCATGGCACCGCTGCTGGCGCGTGGCTGCCTTTGGCATGACTACCTGGCCAGCCAGCGAATCGCGCTGGCGGCGGCGCAGAACCTCAAGGATGCGGTCGGCCTGGGACACGCGCACTATGAGTTCGCGCACGCCTGCGCGCTGTTGGGCGAGGTGGCGTCCTCGGACACGCACCTGAAGCAAGCGCTGGAATTGTTCACCGAACTGGGAGACCTTGCGGCGGTGGCGATGACGCGAAACGGCATGGCCCAGCTACTGGAACAGCAGGGCCGTTACCTCGAGGCAGTGGAACATGAAAAGGAGGCGCTGCGGCTGCGCAACGCCCTGGGTAACCGCATCGACATCGCCCATTCGGAGCAGACGATCGGCTCGATCTACGCCCGGCTGGGGCGATACGACGACGCGCTGCGGCACTGCCGCCGCGCGCTAGACCTCGGCCGTGAGACCGGCAGCCGCATGCTGACCGCTGACACCTCCGACATCCTCGGCTTTATATACCTCGGTCTCGACGACCACGACAACGCCATCTCCTGCTATCAGCGGGCGCTGGCGTTTTACCGGGAGAACGGCGATATGCATGTCGCCGCGGTCCTGACCGGCCTTGGCGATGCGCAGCTGGCCGCGGGTGACGCCGATGCTGCCCGAGACAGCTGGCAGCAGGCCCTTACGGTCCTTAACGACCTACCCAACGCCGACGATCAGCCGGTCAAGGCCAGGCTTGCCCAACTCGGATAGGGACGGCCGGGCTGGTGCCCGCCGTCACGCGGCATCGCGTTCTTGGGCGGCGTTGGCTAGCTTCTGTGGTTATGACGTGGCAACCGGAGCTTGATGACGTGCGCCGCCGGCGGGAGCTGGCCGAGCGGATGGGCGGCCCGGACAAGGTCCGGCG